>NZ_NRJG01000125.1 GCF_003585935.1 Psittacicella hinzii | reverse complement strand
TGCATCACTCGATCCTTAACTGTCGGAATACCTAAAGGACGTTTGTCTCCGTTATCTTTGGGGATATATACTCTCCTGATAGCACTATGTTTGTAGTTACTAGAGAATAGATAATCCCGAAGTAATTTACAGTTACTGTAGTTCTTGTGAAATATCTGTTTAAAGTCTTTACACGTAATACCATCAACTCCAGGTTTACCGTTATTTGCACATACCTCTTCTACTGCTCCCATAATATTATGTACGGTAGCTATAGCTTCTACCGATAACAATTATCAAGTTACAGCTCGTTTAAACGATGGTAACACTAATAATTTCAGATTACGTTTTGCAGTAGGTGGGGATGCCAAAGTTGGTGAAAACGGTACATTTGGATTCTATGTACGTTACCAAAAAGACTTTGCTTCATACTCTTATAAAACTTTAGATAACACTAAAGTTAAAGATCACAACAGTGATTATCACCAAATCACCGTTGCAGGTGTAAACTACACCTACAAACAAGACTATAACTTTGTGTTAGGTGCGGTTGGGGTTGATGATGCTGCGCAAGCATGGCAATACTCTGATTCAGTAGATATCGTAGCAGGTGCACGTACAGCATTTGATCGCTACAATGCTACTGATACTTCAGGCTTTAAAGATAAACGTACCGTAAGAGGTGACTTTAAATTTGGAGCAAACAAAGAACACTTCTTAAGTGTATCTTACTCTGATACTAAAGCAACTGCTTCTACTTCATATGGTGCACAGTTCTCTGCAGTATATGATTACCGTGGTTTTGCTAATACAGACTTACAAGCTGTAGTAGCAACAGGTACAGTTTCGAATACTTATAATTTCGTATCAGCAGACTTTGCCGCTTACTATGCTTTAGCTCCAAATGTAAAAGCTCAAGCAACTGTGGGTTATGCAAAACGCACACCAAAAGGCACAGCTACTGATACCCAAGAAGTTTACGCATTCTCTACTGAAGTAAATGGTAGCTTTGGGCAATACTTTAAACCTGCTGTGGGTTACTCATTTGCAAGTTTACAAACATCTCCTTTAAACACTGCAACCACTACTTCTAAAGAACACACATTCTACGCTTTAGTAGCTTCTGATGTATACACCTACAACACTACAACTTTACGTGTAGGTTTAGAAGCAAGCTATAAGCTAACCAATACTAAAAATAACGCTACAGGTACTAAAACTAAATACAAAGGTAGAAACGTAGCTTTATTTGGACAATACCTTTACTAAAAAACAAACTTACTACAGCATTTAATTACAGCTGAAGTAAACTCTTTAAATTTTTTACCTCATTTTTTTTCATAATATGCATTAAGACCAAGGATCTTAGATCCTTGGTCTTTTGTTTGTCTTAATAGATTCTTCGACAGAGTATATGGAGCATATAACTCTTGGAATATATAACTCTTAGTGAGGTTGCTTCATAGTGCAATTACAAGCACGAAAAAAGTCTCAAGCTGTGCTTGAGACTCAACCTTGAATATCCGCAGATGATTTCTCACCTGCTAATTGTTAGAGCAATTTTACAAACAACTATAAGCTTACCTCAGAGCTTGTAAGTTTATAGCCTAGAGCTTACTGTAAAATCACTCCTCCAATGTTTGGTAATATTCACAAATATATAGGATGCAAAAAATTAGATCTCGGGACTTTGCTTGTTAGATGTCCAGCTTAATAGTTGGCAATTAAGCTTAGCTTTTTTTCGCTACGAAGAATGAAAATCGGTAAAAGTTATGACCGCACCTTTATTGGCGATAAAGGTGCAAGTCACGAAATAAAAGTTGGCAGTTTTTATTCGATGATCTTGGAATGGCATTTTCATACCACCTTACACCCAAGAACGAGCACATTATTAAATTAATAATGCACATGTGTTTTTATGAATTTAATTCATACACAATTAATAATCGGCGAAATCATTAATTGCTTATCTTTTGCATATACTTAGACAAATAAAAATTGTGAAGGTTTTATAAAAAATAAGACTAAAAGTAACTTTTTCTTTTATTTATTGAAAACTCTACACTTTTTTATCCCTAATATTTTTAATATGAGGTTTATACCACTAAAAATAAACGAAACAAAAGATAAAAAACGTAAAGTTGCGTATTATCAGCCATTTATTAAGAACTGCACCTATTTTATATCGCTAAAAATAACACATAAATTACTGTCAAAAGCGTAAAAAATACGAAATTCCCTTCGTTTAAGAGATGTTTAGAGTATGTGAAAACTAGTCAAACAAATGTGACAAAGTTAGCAGCCGAGAAAATAAAACTAAAATAGCTAATATAACCTGTAATATTGATAATAATCTTTCCAGTATTTATAGTACAGCTTAAAGTATGTAAAAAAAATGAGTAGATGAAAAGAGAATATGGAGAGTAGGTAAAAAATAAAAGAACTGTACCTAAAATTTTTCCGTAAAAATACCTCTTAATTTTTACTTTACCTTCGTTTCATACTCCCTTACCATGAAAGCAAATTTCCCCCTTCCAAACTTCACCAACGCTTGTAGGCCTTGTCTGAAGAATCCTCTAAAAATTTGTGTTTTTTCGTCTATTTCTGGTCGTTAAGCTAGAGTACAATGCTATAATAAAAGAGTAATATTGATTTTAGGTATATCAGTGATTAAATTAAAGATCCTGTCATTCTCATTACAGACTTTGTACCCTCAGAGCATAAGTAATTAGCAGTAAAAAGTCGAGAATAGCTATAAGCAGCGGTTCTTTGGTTTAGTCACTCTTTTCCCCTTTCTCCTTATATGCTCAAACTTAAGGTTTAGAGGTAAAAGGACTAGTTTTACTTTATAAACTAAGTTTAGTTTACTTTTCCTTAAGTTTAAGCACTTCCTTAAGATTGAATTTTTCAGGCTTTAGGGATTATACTCTTGTTTATTGTTATTTAAATGGCTAGTTTTTACTAGCCATTTCTTCTCTCTAATTTTTAACACAAGGCTTTTTCTATGGCAGAGCATAATCGACGTGTCAAAGCTGAATTTATAGACGGCTTACTGCAACGTGTCAGTTTATCTGACATCATTGGTCGCTATATCAAACTTGAAAACAATGGAGCTCATCGTTTTAAAGCCTGCTGCCCTTTCCATAATGAAAAAACCCCGTCATTTTTTATTAACGATGATCGGGGTACTTATAACTGCTTTGGTTGTAAAGCTAAAGGTAATGTAATTACCTTTTTACGTGATTACAATGGCTTAAATTACGTGCAAGCGATTGAAGAGATTGCCAATATTGTCGGCGTACCGGTTGAGTATGCAGCTGATAATCGCAGCGAACAAGAAATCCAAGCTACTCTAGCACGCCAACAAGCTTTACAAACTGACCGTCAGATAGTTGAGATGGTTTGTCAGTTTTACCAGCAACAACTATATAGCCATCCTCATGCTATTGACTATCTGGTAAAACGCGGTTTAAGTGAAGAGATGGTACAGTTGTATCGAATTGGTTATGCCCCAAAAAACAATATGGTGCAAACCTATTTCGAAACTCTGTTGCGTAATGGGCAGTCACCAGTTGCAGATCCTCTTACTCATTTATTAAATACGGATGTTATTCGTCGTTCAGATCATGCTAAAGCTCATGGCAATAACTTCTATGATACGTTTCGCGAACGTATTACTTTTCCAATTTTTAGTGTAAAGGGTGAAGTTATTGGTTTTGGGGGACGGATTCTTGATAATAATGCGTCTAAAGCTAAATATATTAACCCCTCGAATACGTCTACACTCTACGACAAGTCTAAAGAGCTTTATGGTCTCTACCAAGTAATAACCTATCACAAAGAAATCCATAAACCTATTAAACGGATTGTACTGGTTGAAGGTTACTTAGACGTTATTAGTTTAAGTCAGTTTGGGATTTACGAAGGGGTAGCCGCAAGTGGTACAGCCATTGCTGCCGGACAACTTAGTCAAATCTTTAAGTACACTAAGCACTTAGTTTGCTGTTTTGA
Source organism: Psittacicella hinzii (assembly GCF_003585935.1). Classification (GTDB taxonomy): domain Bacteria; phylum Pseudomonadota; class Gammaproteobacteria; order Enterobacterales; family Psittacicellaceae; genus Psittacicella; species Psittacicella hinzii. Next base: position 7,076 of record NZ_NRJG01000125.1, on the reverse strand, counting down.
TGGAGATAGTGCAGGTTATAAAGCAGCCTATGCAGCAGCACATACGGTACTGCCAATTTTACAAGATGAATATGTAGTTAACTTTGCTTTCTTAAAAGATGGTGAAGATCCTGACTCTTATTTGAAGAAATTTGGTGCCGAGGCTTATAACTCTTACCTTAATGAAAAATCATCTGGGTTAATTGACTATTTAATTGAGCAGGCAGTTTACAATTTACGCGACAAAGGTATTGCAGAGACCGATATCCAACGTCAAGCACTTATGGAATTAAGCGTTTGTTACGTACGTATGGATAAGGATAAGGCTGCTGCTTATCGTAGTGACTTAGTTAATAAACTGATCCGTAAATTTAAGCTCGATTACAATGCGCTAATGGATCAATTAGCGCAAGCTGAACAACGTTACGCTACCGAACTTGCTGAAGAGCAACGTCGTGCAGATCTGCAAGCGCAGCGTGAACAACAAGCAGCTCATACTCCGTCGGCCTATCGTAGTTTAGTTGCTAATCAAAACAAGCAACAAGCTCGTTTTGCTGGACGTAGAGGCATGGCTAACTTACGCCAAAATGTAAGTTCAGATTCACAAAGTAATCATAGTGATCAAGCTTATAATCAGGTTCAAGCTTTTAATAAAGTTCAAACTTATAATCCAGCCCCAGTTCCAAGCTCAAATCTAGATCCTCTAAGTACGAACAACAACTACGCCGATACAGGTCTACAAGTTGAACATCTTGCACCAGAAGTAGGTAATTATCAAGCCAATGCCTCTCTCGAAAACAGCTCACCAGCTGCGCAGCAAGGTTATACCGTAGAACCTACAGCTTATACAGCCGAGCAAAAACCGCAAGTTAATCAGCAGTCGCAGCAACAATCACAGCAACAGTCACAGCCACAACAACAGCAATATACAAGTACGCAAACTTATATTCCTGAAGCTGAAGTGTTTCATGCTGATGAAAGCTTGGACTATTCTGCTGCTGACTTCTACTCTCAAGATAACTTTATACCTCAAGGCTATAGTTACCAAGAGCAAAGCAATGCTGGTTACCAAGGACAAGGCAATGCTCCTCATCATGGGTATCAAACACCCAACGGTCATAGTCCTTACGCAAGCTCTACAGGTTCAGCAGACTACAGCTATGGCACTAGTGCGCAACAACGCAGCCAAGGTAATAAAACTAGAGGCGCTAATTATTCTCAAGGCAATAGCCAAGCGAATAATGCTCATTTAGCACGACCACAAAGCTATGCTCCAACCACCTTTACTAATCGTCAAGAAAAACCTAAACGTCGCTATGCAGCTTATGCCGAAGAATATGATTTTGCGCATCAGCCACGTAATGATTTTATTGATGAATTAGTAGGCAAAGTTAATTATGCACAGCAACCTCGAACCTCAAACCTAGCCCAAGTTGATGGCTTTAAGCAATTACAAGATCATTCTCTTGAAGCTAAAATTTCAGGTCTCGAAGAGAAGATTAATAATCTGCAGCAACAAAATGCCCTAAAAGTAAAACAAGCTAAAACCTTACGTAATACTAAAGGCTTAATTGTAAGTATTACTTCACAAGAAAAAGAGTTTGCTACTATGCGTAAGCAAACCTTAACTCTTGCTGAACAGGGTGAGTACGAGCAATTACGCCAACAAATGCTTCAACTAGCACTAACGCAAGAGCAAACCCAAGCTTATAAACTTGTTGCTTGGGCACAATTACAAAATCAATACTTAGGTGAGCACAATTTAACTACTTTGCAAGCAGCACAAGCTAGTCAAGGGGAATCTGTTAGTCCACCTACGCAAGATCCACCTTTTAGTGTGCCAGAACAAACTGAGCTGGTAAGTGAGTTTATTCCAACTCTTAGCTTACAAGAAGCTAAAAGCATTGCCCAGCTCTATATAGCTAACTATGAGCAAGAACTGCAAGATTTTAGTTTTGCGCCACCACCTAGTGCAGCTTTAAGCGAGCTAGAGCGTCATCAACATCAAGAAAGTTTTAAACGCATTCAATTTGCTTTTCCAACTATTTTTGATTATCAACGCATCTATTATCATAATCTGCAAATCGACCTTGCCGAACTCTTAATAGCTCGTCCAGGTTTAGCACGTGTGATCGAGCAATACTATGACGCAGCTAGCCGTTTCGACAATCGCATTAGCTTAATGATGTCTTGGTACTTTAATTCACCAGGTGAAGTGGTAAATAGTATGGTAGGAAATATTACTCTCTATAGCCTACCTGCATTCTCGTTTTTTAATCAGTTCTGTGCGCAAACGCGCGAACTACGAGATAACTACCTTGCAGGCAAGATGACATTCGTTGAGTTTATTCCTGCTTGGCAAGAACTACTAACTGCGATTTACGATAAGTACTTAGAAAAGCATCTTGGTCCATTTACTGATAATTTAGTAAAACATCGCGAAGAAGATCATGTCGAGATTTTTACTAAATGCATGCAAGAAACCTATACTGAGTTATTGCAAAAAATCACAGCCGTTGTACGTTTATATCTAGATACGTTTAAACAAACCATTAATAACGTTAATGTAGAAATGACGTATCTTGATAGTCTCGATATTATTACAGCATACGATTTACAAGCTTTACGCAGTAAACAAAAACTTAGTCCGGCTGGACAAGCTACCTATAATCGGGCATTCAATTTTATTAATGCCTATAACGAGTTAGGAATGCTTGCGCATACGTATATAGTGTCTTATAACCGTCGTCCACAGCCATATCCAATGTTTGGTTATGACTTAAAGGTTGGGGGTAAATATGATGCTCCGCTTTGGTCTGCTATTGCGCCGGTAAATATTTTTACCATTACTAATATGCGTTTAAAAGCTGAACAAGAAGCCAATATACGTCAAGTTGAGAAAAAGCGCCGTGAAGAAGTAGCCGAACAATTAAAGATTTGGCAAAACCTCGGTAATAAACGTAAACACCTCAAAGAAAACTTACTCCGTGAAGAGCATGAGAAAAACATGCAAGATATGCGTCGTTTACGTGAGCTTAGTCAGCAAATGGGTGAAGCAACTGCAGATACGCCAGCAAATGCACAAGTCGTAGACAGTTCACAAGCTAACCTAGCTGATGCTAATGTGCAGGCACAAAATGCACCAGAGCAAAGCGTGCAAGCGCAAGAGCAAGGTCAAGAGCCTACGCAACAAACTACGGTTGCAACACAACAAACTGACCCTGCAGCACAAGCTCAAGCTACAGTACAAGGAGCTCTAACTCAAGAAAATCTTGCTGCTAAAAGTAGCGATCCGCAAGCGGTAAGTTTTCCGGAACTACGTTCAGAAGACTTCTATCCTGAAAATTATCCATTGTTCTTAGCTTCTTTCAATGCAGCACAAGCTTCGCAAGAAGATCTTGAGTTGTATTTTGAGAAAGTAGAAGCTGCGGAACAAGCTCGTAAACCACAAAGCTTACAAGCGGATAATCCACAAAAAGCTAGTCTTGAAGCCCGTCTCCAAGACGAATAAAATAACTAGGATAGCTAAGTAAGAAGGTGCTTGCTAGCTATGTTTTGAAGTGTGTTTGCTAGTTGTGTTTTGACTGTGTTTTGACTGTGTTTTGACTGTGCTTTGGCTGTGTTTTGAACTATGTTTAGAACTATGTTCAGAACTTATACTTAAAACACGCAAAGCAGCAAACATTTGCTTTTAGTTCAAGGCTGTAAAACTCAAGCCAAAATAAAGGTCAAGAAGACATCTTCTTGACCTTTATTTTTTGACTTAGTTTTTAGGCTGGTCGCTTAGCGTAGATAATTACACGCTGCGGACGTGGATAACCTTCGACAGTTAAATCTGGATTTTTAGCATCTAACATATCAACTAAAGATACAGGAGCACTAAAACTAGTTGCACGTTGTTCTTCTTCGGTTGTAATTGACACGTCTTTAATTTCAATATGTTTATAACCTGCCATTGCTAACCATTTTTCAAGGGTTTTAATGGTTGGTACAAAGTAAACATTTGTCATACCTGCATATTTAACAGGAGGCATTAAACAAGTGTTTTCATCACCGTCTACAGCAATAGTTTCCAGCACTAAAGTACCGTGTGGTGTTAAGAATTTCGCTAGATCTTCTAAAAAGACTACCGGATCTTTACGGTGATATAGTACTCCCATACACATCACTACATCAAAAACATTTTGTGTAGGAACGAGGCTAAGAGGTAAAGTTAGAATATTTGGTGTTAAGGCGCGAGGAGCTTCTGCTTGCGTACTTGGGCTTAGTTCTTCCCAGAAAGTTGTATATAACACTTTAGTTAGTAAGAACTGCGCCACAAAGCCTTCAAAAGGCTCAACCCCGAGAGCAAATGATGGTGGCGTAAATACAACTTTAGCCGTTGGTTCTTCTTGGCTGTCTTTAGTGTTTTCTTGCTCAAGACTTGGCCAGTTGTGTTGCGTTTGATATAAACGCCAGAGGTAATAACCATTACCACAACCAACATCTAGCACCCGTTTACCAGCAACTAAACTACGAATACCTAGTTGTTCTAAACGTTGGAACTTCATTTCCGATACCCATTCAGAATCAACGTGTAAACCAAAATAGTCAAATGGACCTTTACGCCATGGCATTAGCACATTTACCATTTTGCCAATTAGATTGGTTAGTTTTTGATACAGTGTTTGCGCTCGATAAGGTAAGCGTTGACGATCAGATAAGCTTAACTCTTTTTGTACGCTTAATTTTGATAAAGGTTGTGTAAGGTACTCTTGCCATTCTGGGCATAGTTGTACCCCTACAAGACTAAATGGTTGGGCTAAAGTATCTTGAGGTACAAGTAAATTAGCTGGTAGTTTTAAGCGTGGAAAAGCACTTCGCACTTGAGCACATACTTCTTTTAATTCAATTGCTAGTTGTTGTACTGCTTTTAATTTACGCATATTATTTACAAAACTAGCATCTCGCGAGGTCTTATTTCTAGCGCGAATTTGTAATTGGTTGTCTGATTCTAACATCACAGCGCTTAATTCTGGCACCCAAGAGATTAAATCTTCTTGACGCAGCAGCTGCTCTAGCACTGAACGATTCTCAAAATTAATAAACATGAGGTTCCTGTTTATACTTGTTTCGATTATTCACGCGCATCTAATTGATTAAACACAATTAATTTAGCTTGGATTTGGTCGTAATCTGGTAATGAAGCAAAGTTAAATTGAATCATTTCCAAAATATTTTTTAATTGTTGCACAATATTTAGATGCTGTATATCAACTTTGGCTTCAAAGAAATATTTCATGGTAGTCATTACCAGATTACCGAACATAATCGACTGGAGCTTAGTATCTTCAGGATTACGCTGCGGGAAAGCATGTTCGCTAAAAAATAAATATCTCTTTGAAACTATATCAACCATTTCCTGATATAAACGATGACGTGGAGTTTGAATTTTCCAGAGAGCTAAAAATTCTTCGCGTAAAACAAAAATTTGCGGAAAAATTTTATTAAAAAACACATTAAAATCACGCGTTTCTAAACGCTCACGGATTAAATCAAAGTAACGTCGCTTCAGGTCGGCAATCATCTTACCTACAAGATCATCTTTTCCTGTGTAATATTTATAGAAAGTTGCTCGATTTACCATCGCTAAATCGAGAATATCTTGTACGATAATATCTTCATAAGGTTTAGTTAGCAGCAATTGAATCATTGCACTACGAATTAACTTATTAGTCTTAGTTACCCGCAAATCTCCTTGTTTAGGAGCATGAGGATCTACTGATAGTTTTACGTAAGCCATGTTGTTAAACCTTGGGTTGATTTTTATTAGTCGTAAGGAATCACTGTTATGCAGTTCATAAGGTTGAGAGTAATTTTACTTGCGAAAATTACATTTATTTCTTATTTTGCGTTTATATATAAATCGTTTACTAACAATTTAAGTATCTTTTTTAAACTATTTTAGTAGTTTATAGCATTTTCACACCTAAATTTAATAAACAATAAAAAGCAAAAAGCGTAAATAATAAACACCGACGTTGATTAACATACATATTATAGCGATTTTATATACACTATGGGGATAAATTTGCGGTAAGATATAGCTCAAATCAACCTACAACGTCGGCAAGTACGTTATAAGGTGATATTGAATTTTTATTAGTCTTAAATAGGGTTTGCAGCTAGGTTTATTCTTAGCTGCTTTTTTATAGCTTATTTTATCGAAGCTGCCCTCAACGAACAAATTTTATACTGCAAAATTGAATGCCCTGCAAGATTAAATCTTACAGGGCATTTTTTGAAAATAAATTGTGCAAAATAAATTACAGTTAATTGGTCGCGATTATATCTAAGATTAGCCATGCTAATGATAAATTTAAGCTAAATTTTCAGTAGTACCTAAATTTATTAAAGACTAGCTATTAAAAACTGAAGCTTTTTAACTCATTTAACTGTAAATTACTTAACGATTAAAAATACTTAAGCGCTAGGATCTTGTAATTTATCTAAACGTTTTTTCACTTGTTCAAACACTTTTGTCGCAGCGTCAGTGATTGATAAATAGCAGTCTGTATCAGAACCTCTACCAAAGAATTGACCTAAGTTAGTGTGGATTTCATACTCACTTACATAGTTAGCACCATCTTTTTTTAGAGAGAGGTGATTGTAACTTAAATCAACTTTGAGTTTACTTAATTTACCTGTAGCTTTTTCAGCGTGCGCTTTAAGTGCATCAGTTACGTCGAAAGCTTTGCCTACAATTTCTAGAGTCATAGTGTACTCCTTATGCTGTAAATTAATAATGTGGCTTTAGAGGTATAAAAATATATTCGTTATTGTTATTACCTTTAAAGGGGAAAGAGGTAAATGCTAGGATTTGCTGGTCGAAAGGTTAATCCTAAGCTGTTTAACTATCTTTATACTTTTATCTTAGTCTCTTATTTACCCTTTGTCAATAGCTAAAAATTAATTTTTCTCTATTTATTGCACAAAAATTACGCTTATTAAAATTAGCACGATTATTCAATAATTTGCAAAGTGATTTTTTCTTGCCTCTAAAACGCAAATTGATATACTTGAGCATTTTATTAGCATTATTTGCCAACTAGATCACA
>NZ_NRJG01000124.1 GCF_003585935.1 Psittacicella hinzii | reverse complement strand
AGGCCGGATCTACTCGATTATATAGATTTATATGAGCCTGTGTATTTAGCAGTTTGAATGGTTTGTTGATTTAATTCTAAACCTGCATAACTAACATCTAATTGTTTATGCTTAAAGTAAATACGTGCTAGTGCAAAATATACTATTAAGCAAAGGCAAATACTAAGAGCCATACTTAAATCACTAGCATGCAAATAATTACCTATACCTAAAGGTAGCATAATAGCTAAAAGCATGGGTGCAATATAGAAAATAGTAATAGCTAGCCAGAAGTTTTGTCGTGCAGTTTGGAGTTTAATAATATCTCCAACAACTAAACGATCTTGTGTAACTTGCTCTTGACTTAGGTCTAAGCTTACTAAATTTTTATTGCGTCCGAGTGGAGTAAGCTCATTAAAAAATACTGCCCCACAACCTTCACCGCGTGCACATGCCGAGCAAAACTCTTTATTGGTTAATATACGCACTTGCGCATTGTAACCTTGAGCATTTGCCTCTAATTTTTCAATTATGGCATTGCGGTAAACTTGTTCTGGGCAATTTTTATTATGTGCCATATTAATTAGTATTTAATTGTTGACCATAACCATTAGGGTGTTGTTTATTGCTAAGTACACCATTAGCATCAAAAATACCTAAAGAGTTAATAATACCTTTAGCTAAGCTTAAAGGTAATTGTCCAACAATAATTAATTTATGTCCAGCATAATCTTCGGCATACATTGTAGTATCGCCACGTACCCAATAATAATGGTCTTCGGTAGTTACTGGATTTTTACTTACGTAAATCGTAAAACTAAATAAACCATCAGAATAGGTTTGTGCCAGCATAGGTTTTGCTTGACCTGGTGATCCAGTATTATTACTGATTAAGCTATCACCATACATATTTAATTGGTTATTAGCCACTAATTTAAAACCTGCTGGTAAGAAGTTTAAGCGGACAATTTTTTCAAATTGTTTGCTAATATTCTTATCTACTTTACTGTCGTAAACTACACCGGTATTAATATTGGCGTCTTTAATAGTTTCAAGTATATTACGATAAATACCAGTTTCAAGATATACAACCGTAAAAGAACTTAAAATAGTATAAGAGTTATTAACTAAATCACGTTGCACTAATACTACTTTAAGTGGTAGATTGGTAGCATTATCTACAGCTACTTGATATGAATAGAGGTTGGCAAATTTATTAGTGATATCGTACACGCGTGCTTGTCGATTAGCTACACGTGACGTTCCAGATTTTTGGATAATGTAATTTTGTGATAATTCACTAAAATTTGCATTGAAAATGTTTGGTAGGATCTCAAATGTATCACCTTTTAAGGCATACTTACTATTACCTACTAAACCATTTTTTAAATAGACTGAATAAGGTTTACCTTCTAAATTAGTTAAGGTCGCATAACGTTTGTTATCAACGTAGTAATTGGTAAACTTGTACTCATCTAAACCCGTATCGTTATAAACATTAAAATATAATGAATAATTACTTGTACGAATGGCTGTCGACATTTGCATTAAGTCGTTAATTGCCATTTGCGTATCTTTTACACTTGGAGTAGATGAAGTATTTGAGTTTTGCGTAATTAAATTAGTATTCGCAAATGATGAACTTGCTGTTGCAACGAATAAGAATAACCCGATAGCCCAGCGATAGAAGTGATTATTCATATATAATATTACGACAAATCCAGGCAAAAAGTTTTTCTAATATATTATAGCAAAAACTACTATAGGTTAGTAGGTGATAGTGGGAAAATTAAACAAAAATAGGGGTGCATATTTGATATGCACCCTTTAAATTTAATTATTTACCTGAAAGACGCTTTTGTAACTCGTAGTTAGTTAAAAAGATCGATAGGTTAACACTTTGATTCTGATTTAGTAATAAACCACTTTGAGGTTGTTCTGGTTTTACTAAATGTAAACTAATGTATTGTACATTTGATACTAATAC
>NZ_NRJG01000123.1 GCF_003585935.1 Psittacicella hinzii | reverse complement strand
CCCCAAAAATGATACAAACTAACAAAATATCATTTGATAGGGGATGTATGTTATGTATTTTAAAGATTTACCACGTTCTGATCGTCAAAAAATAGTAAAATTTGGTATGAGCGGTGAACGTTCATATTTAGAATTAGCGTTAGAGTTTGATATACCAATTCATCAAATTAGAGATGCTGTAAAACGAGAACGAAAAAAGATCAGAACCGTAGTTGACAATAAATCAAAAAATTCATTAACAAAGAAAATTAGAAAATCAGGTAAAGTTAGAAACTATAAACCAATTGAAAAAATTGCGACAATAGTTGAATTATATGATTCTTACCATGGCTCAATCCTTAATACAAGTAAAAAACTAGGAATAAGCACTGTTTCTATTCGTAGTTGGAATAAGTTGTTTATTGACCTCGGCGCTGATCTTTTTATAGAAGTCATCTACAAGACTATGAAAATAAAAGAAGCGTTAGAATTAGCACAAATTAATGACTTGATACTAGACTATTCCGAAAAAATCAAAAGATCTGTTGACTTCCTTAAAGAACATATTGAACGTAACAGAAATCAATTAACTCAAACTAGAACATTTGAGAATATTAATGAGCTTGTAGAAATTACAGAGTCTGGATACGTACAAAAATTAGCCAATGAAATATTACTTCATGTCGGAATAAAACAGTCTTTTGCTGAAGTTGATATTTACACTAAATGTCAGATAATTAAAAGAATTAGTAAATTTAAGAACGTTAAATTCTCTATTAAAAATTTATGTGAGTACCTCGATATAGATAGACAGCGCTATTATCGATGTAAGGATAAAAAATTATCATCTAAAGAACATCGGATGCTAGTTCTCAAAGAGATGATAGAAAACCTTAGAACTCAAAAAATTGAATTAGAACAACTCGATGATGAGGTAGAACAACTCCCAAAGTTGCAACCCTACTTAAACTATGGAAGTAGGAGGCTTTCTGAAGTTCTTAGTCATTTAATAAGCTCATCATGGGACAATGACGAAATACTACAGAAATTATT
>NZ_NRJG01000122.1 GCF_003585935.1 Psittacicella hinzii | reverse complement strand
ATTTTTGGGGTACAGCTCAGGACGTCCTAAAAAAGAAGACTCTGATAAAAAAGCAGAGTCTGACAAAAAAGCAACTCAATCTTAAAATCTCAATATAGATTCCCAAAAACTGATGAAACACCTTAAAAAAGGTATAAAATCAAACAATATTAAATTTTAATAGTGAAGCACTATTATTAATAACTATAGGCGAATCTCAAAAGTAATCATTAGTTAGTATTTTATGAGCCAAAATTACACGTTACCCGATTCAAAAAAAGTTCAATTAGTAGACGCAAATAATAAACACTTTAAAGAAGTTTTCTTTCAACCTCCTGTTTATACACATGAAGGAAAAAGAAAAAACCATAGAGTTTTAATTGGCAAACTTGAAATTGCTACTAATACTTTTATACCTAATGATCACTTCTCGGTTTTCTTTGATGAAAATAACAATCCATACGAAATGGATTTCGATATTTACAAGACAGAAATGATCGCTTATAACGCCAAATTGGCAGCACAAAAAGCTAAAAATCCAGGTGTATCTCGCGTTATTAGTTCGGATCGTGTAAAAGTTATGAAGCTAGTAATTAAGAAAACTCGTCTTCTTAATGCTAAGCTTAACGCAGGTAAAAATACTAATGATAAAAATATTATCGTGGCTGAAGAGCTTGCTAAAGAAGCCTCTTCTACTGGCAAAGAGTATATTAACTCTTTAGCAAATTGCTTTTATACTGCAATTTACGATATTGCTAACATGTATGGTATTACAGAGATTCTGCTAAAAGTTTTTACAGAAACGCAAACTAAAACTATCTTAAATTGGGTTGCTTTTATTTTAAGTAGTAATAATTATAGTGCTGCTTATAACTTCAATAATTTTGCTAAACGCATGAACTTACAAGATGATTATTTTATAAGTTCACAACGTTGGTCAGATTTCTTTAAAGAGATTACCTCGGATAAAACTGCTAACTTTATTGATCTTTGGTGTCAAAGATTAAATGAAAGTGAAAGTGTTTTTATTGATTATCCTAATTTTACCACTTTCTCAAATAAGCTAATCTTATCTGAAGATAGTAAGTCAAATAGTAGAGAAAAACTCAAACAAATCAATCTAGTTATTGCTAAAGGTAATAAATGGGATCTACCTTTACTTTACGAATTTTATGTAGGTAATACCTCTGATAGTACGTATTTTTTACGTTCTCTAGACTTAACTTCTAAATATTTCCCCTCAGTTAAAACTGTTGTATTAGATCAAGATACTCAAAGTTTAGATAATATTAAGTATTTACTTTCAAAGAATATTAGTGTTGCTACCATTTTGAAAAAATCTGCAAAAGAATACAAACAACTAATTAATCGAGTAAAAGATACTCCAAAAGAAAAAATGGAGATCATTTTACCTAAAGGTACTTTTTACCATACGGATAATCTTGATTATGAAGGAAATATCTTCCAAGCATTTACGTACTTCTCTTATGAAAAATATGCGTTAGAGTGTACTTCTATTATGAAGAAATTCGAAATGGAGGCAAAGGCTTTAGAAAAAGCTAATAATCAAAAAGCTGTAAAACCTAGCAACCAAGCACTCAATAATCTTGAAAGTCAATCACAAACTAAGATTGAATATACAGTTGATACGGATAAGCTAAAACGTCAGCTTAGCGAAGCTGGAATGTACGTAGTAATAACTAATGATCCACATTTAGATGCTGATACTGCTAATAAACTTTATAGTAGTAAAGCTGTGATTGAAAACTAATTTAGAGGTCATAAAAACAGCACAAAACATGAACGCATGCTAGTAAGCAACAGCGATGTATTCTATGGTAAAGCCTTCTGTTCATTCATCTCAACAATAATGTATGAGATTTTAGAAAAAGATATAAGCAAAATTGAAAATGAAATTGATGCATATATTGAAACTACTGTAGCTAATTTCTTACAATACTTAATCGATGTTAATGCTGATGAATTTAGAGTATCTAAAGATAATGAGTTTTTAGCAATTAAAAAGTTTTATCAAGTTCTCAAACATAATTTTGAAACAGTTAAATGTTAGTCTTTTTTACTAACTGTTGCATGTACCTAAATTATCAGTTACGGGAGTCGCTAAAAAGCAGACTCTGAAAAAAGCGAGGTGTTAATTAAATAATTACACCTCGCTTTTGATATTACGTATATTTATTTTCTGAAGATAGTCTTTTTCTTGTTATAAATGCAACAAACGCTACAATATTAAAGCTATCTCTTTTCATTATAAATCCTTCTAAATAAGACTTATTAAGGGACACTTTATAAGTTTCGTTATCTTTGTCAATCACTTCTATTTCAGCAATTTTTATCTGTGAGAATACAGAGAAAGGTTCTTTAGGATTACTGATTAAGTAGTATCCTTTCTCGTGGTATTTATCACCTTTAATCATGCCAACACGGTCACCTGGTATTAAGAAAGGGCTAAACTCCTCGTCTATAATTCTAACGTCAGTAATAGAGTGCTTATTAATCTCCTCTTCACTCATAAACAACGTAGTTATATATTCGTGTTTATTGTTGCTAGCTTTATTAACACTTAATTCTATTTCTACACCTTGCTTGTGGCTCTCCTCTGCAGAATTAAGACTACGTAGTAAGAAGTATTCTTTTGTATAAGTGACGGGGACTGTAACCCAACCTTTACTTAAGCAATAATCAAAGAAGTATTTGAAGTTTACTGTCCTTAAACCAAAGATCATACAAATCTTATTAAAGAAATCTGCAGTAGCACTTCTCTCATGCTTAAAATTATTAGTAACTGTTGCTT
>NZ_NRJG01000121.1 GCF_003585935.1 Psittacicella hinzii | reverse complement strand
ATCTAGGCATCTAAATAAAATCATTTATTTAGTGCCAATCGTTTTAATATTTGAAAGAAATTTTTATAAATTTCTTTTTTCCTTTTAAATTTATAAACGGGAATTTTATATGACTGTAAGCAAAGAAATTACAATTGTAGCTCCACACGGTATTCACATGCGTCCAGCGACAACTTTTGCTAAAGCTGCAAAAGAGTTTGAATCAAAAGTAACTATCACTGCTGGTGAAACTGTAAGCGCAAAAAGTCCTGTAAAAATCATTAGTTTAAACTTAGCTAAAGATACAAAAATTGTTCTAACTTGTGAAGGTCCTGATGAAGAAAAAGCTTTAGAAACTTTATCAGCTTTAATCAACACATTAGAATAATATTTGTTACTTTAGGAGTTTAACAACATCATGATTAAAGGTATTCTTGCTTCTCCAGGTGTTGCATACGCAAAAGCTTTAGTGCTTAAAGAAGAACCTGTAGTTATTAATACTGCGGCAATTGACGCTAGTCAAGTGGAAGCAGAAAAAGCTAAATTCTTCGCTGCGAGAGAAAGTGCTGCAGAGCAAATCAATCGCATTAAAGATCGCGCAGAAGCTACATTTGGTAAAGATAAAGCAGAAATCTTTGAAGGTCATTTAATGATCCTAGAAGATGAAGAAATTGAAGAAGAAGTATTAGATCTAATTGAAAATGATTTAATTACAGCTGACAATGCTGCTAACCAAGTATTAAACCAACATATTGAAATCTTCTCTAAATTAGAAGATGACTATATGCGTGAACGTGCTGCTGATATTAAAGACATTGGTAAACGTTTACTCCAAAACATTCTTGGTTTAGAAATTGTTGACTTAACTTCAATTTCAGAAGAAGTGATCATTGTTGCTTATGATCTAACTCCATCAGAAACTGCACAATTACCTTTAGACAAAGTTAAAGGTTTTGTAACTGATATTGGTGGTAGAACTAGCCACTCTTCAATTATGGCTCGTTCACTAGAAATCCCAGCTATTGTTGGTACTAACAACGTTACAGAACAAGTTAAACATGGCGACATGTTAATTCTTGATGCTGTAAATAATGCTGTTATTGTAAATCCAACAGAAACTCAAGTTGCTGATTTCAACAAATTAGCAGAAGACCTAGCTGCTAAAAAAGCAGAATTAGCAAAATTAAAAGATTTACCAGCCGAAACTATTGATGGCGTTAAATTTGATATTGCTGCTAATATTGGTACTTTACGTGACTGTGATCCAGCTCTTAATAATGGTGCTGAAGCTATTGGTCTATACCGTACAGAGTTCTTATTCATGGATAGAGATTCATTCCCTAATGAAGAAGAACAATACATTGCATACCGTGATGTAGTTGAAAAAATGGATGGTAGACTAGTAATTATCCGTACTATGGATATCGGTGGTGATAAAGATTTACCATATATGGATCTACCTAAAGAACTTAATCCATTCTTAGGTTACCGTGCCGTACGTATTGGTTTAGATCGCCGTGATATTTTTAAACAACAATTAAGAGCAATCTTACGTGCTTCACAACATGGTAAAGTTGGGGTAATGTTCCCAATGATTATCAAAGTATCAGAATTACGTTTAATCAACTCTATTATTGATGAATGTAAAGCTGAACTTGTTGAACGTGGTATTCCAAATAACTTCAACTTACAAGTTGGTGTAATGGTGGAAACTCCTGCGTCAGCAATTATTGCTGATTTATTAGCACGTGAAGTGGATTTCTTCTCAATTGGTACTAACGACCTTACACAATATACTTTAGCGGTTGACCGTGGTAATGAAATGATCTCTGATCTTTATGACCCATTCAGCCCATCTGTTTTACGTTTAATTCAATACACAATCAATGCGTCACACATTGAACGTAAATGGACAGGTATGTGTGGTGAGTTAGCTGGTGATGAATTAGCAACCCCATTATTAGTTGGTATGGGTCTTGATGAATTCTCGATGAGTGCTATTTCTATTCCTAAAGTTAAAAACATCATTCGCCAACTACGTTACAGCGAATGTAAAACTTTAGTAGCACAATGTCTAACTATGACTTCATCACGTGCAATCAAAAAACGCGTACAAGACTTTTTAACTAATCGCGGTATTATTTAATAGAGTGTAGAAATGGGAATAATCCAATCGCTTAAACAACTATTTCATAAACCCACAAATAATCTAGTAACAGTTTATTCTCCTTTTAGTGGTTATGCTAAAAATATTCGAGAAGTTGCTGATGTAGTGTTTTCTGATTTATTAGTTGGCGATGGTGTTGCTATAGTCCCTATGGATGATGTGGTATGTAGTCCTTGTAAAGGCTTAATTTCTAAAATGTATGCTACCGGTCATGCTATTTTAGTAACTCATCATTCTGGAGTAGAAATATTTATCCATGTAGGTTTTAACTCTGCTAATCTACGTGAAAGTAATTTTACCCCTTTAGTAAATGAGCAGGATGTTGTAACAGTCGGACAACCTTTAATTAAGGTAAACCTCTGTTAGTTGTTACATAATAAAATTGATACAACGACCCCAGTTGTTGTAAGTAATTTAACTCCTAATATGCAAATTATTAATCGCATAAAAGCAGGTACTAAAGTTATAGCAGGTATTACTCCCTTATTTTCAATCTTTATCGAAAATTAAATATATGACCCCTGAAGATCTCCTTCAGGGGTCATATATTTTTCTGAACAAAATTTTTGTTCCTTGTTATAATTTAAGTAGCTTATTCTTTTTAGCTCTTTCTTTTTAATTTTTCACATAAGAAACAAAAATGGTTCGTAAAGTTTATTTCAATCACGATGGTGGGGTAGATGATCTCGTATCTCTATACTTGTTGTTAAAAATGGATGACATTAAGCTCTTAGGAGTTGGTGTCGTTGGAGGAAATTGTTATATAGAACCAGCAGTTTCTGCAAGTAGAAAAATTATTAATCGCTTTGGTTCCCAAGAAGATAAAACTGATATTTCACTAGCGCTTTCCGATTCTCGTCCAGTGAATCAGTTTCCTAAAGAATGGCGTCTACACGCTTTTAATGTAGATGCTTTAACAATTCTGAATGAATTTAATCCAGTTGACTTAAATCCAAGTCCGTTACCAGCTCATTTAGATTTAATTGAAATTTTAAATAAGAGCCAAGAGAAAATTGATTTAATTTTTACCGGACCTCTTACAGATTTAGCTCGCGCCCTTGAACCCACAAATCACCAATAAAATCAATAAATTATATTGGATGGGTGGAACATTCTTAGAACGAGGTAATATTGAAGAACCAGAGCACGATGGTACAGCTGAATGGAATGCTTTCTGGGATCCAAATGCTGTAAAACGTGTATGGCAATCCGACATTAACATTGAAATGGTTGCTCTTGAAAGTACAAATATGGTTCCTCTTACCCTAGATGTTCGTAATAGTTGGGCAAAACAAAGATCACACATTGGCATTGATTTTATTGGCAATGCTTACTCATGTGTACCACCTTTACGCCATTTTGTTAATAATTCGACTTATTTTCTCTGGGATGTATTAACGACAATATTCTATAAATATCCAGATATTGCTAAAAGTAATGTCGTATATTCAGATGTCATTACTAGTGGACCATCAGCTGGACGCACAATTTTAAAAGATGCAAGTGCTGGTGGCAGACCAGTTAATTTAGTTTATCACGTAGATAAAGAACAATTTTTTGCTCATATTGTAGATTTAGCCAAAAAGTAAAATAATTAAACCTCCTGATTTTAAATCAGGAGGTTTAACTATTTTAGAGTAACTATTTATTAATTACCCTAATCCCATAAATTAAAATAAACGCCAGACTTTTTTAAAAATTTTTCTTAATCTCATCCGCAAATTCATCTACTGAGATGCCTACTGCGTTTAGTAGCTTTTTCTGTAAAGTTGACATAACAGAAACTTCAAAGTTATTGTTTTTTAACTTAAGCACTTCGATGAGATTAAGCTCTTTGATCATATCTTCGATCGAATAAGCTGTAAGAGTAGGATCTTTACGAACTGCAATAGTAAATTGACTGTAAATAATTAGAGAAGTAAACGCTGTAAAGAATTTACCTATAGAATCTTCTGAAGTGTGAGTACTATCGGTTTTAAATCCAAGAACGTTTTTAATGATATGCATCATCGTTTCGACGTAATTTCTTCCTCTATAAATTTTTAGTACAGATAAAGAATCTCTTGGCGTATTCGTTATCAGTGCGAAGAAACCACATTGTTTTTGAAGCCCATAGTATTTATCTTCATCCACACTAATGTCACTTGCTGTTAAAGTAGTATCACCATGAGGTTTTATCTTAAGAATAGATCCATAGTGAGAAAGTAATTTCTTAGGATCATCGAGATACTTTATTGCCTCTTCTTTTAATGTTTCAGTCTTATTTCTTAGAGCTTCTCTTTCTTCAATTAGTAGTTTGTAATCGAAGTATACATAGGCATTTACAGGTACTCCAAGATAGTCTGTATCGTATCTTTTTGAGAAAACATCTCTATCGTAAGTTAATTGCCCATCAAGAAGAATGTTTCCATAACTTTTCTCTACTAATTCTTTGTAAAGAGTGCTTCCTTCACTAATTACTGTAGTAAATTTAACATTTTCATCACTTAGTGTTTGTAATGCTTTTTGAGAACAGCAACCATTATCAAAAACCAACTCGATATCAGGATCTTTAACGTTCGGTAGAAGTCTCATGATATTACGAGAGAAATGAGAGATATCGTTACAGTTACCATTGAAGAGGTCAAAGTTGACTGGGATCTTAGTTTCAGGATCAATAATTAAAGCAAAATTCATCTGTGGTAAATCATTGCTATCACAATTATATCCACGTTTAACTAAGTTATTTTTGTAAGTTTCTGCATATGAACTATGAGAAGTTATATCGAAGATTGCTGACATCCCATCGTAGTATCTGTTTTTTGACCATACTTCTTTAAAATCTTCAACTTTCGTTGAGATTTCCTTGAAGAATTTACTAATATCCTGAGAACTAGATAAGCAGTTCGTTTCATAGTTACGCTCTTTACACCATTGTTCAAACTGTCTTACAGCGTTCTTTTCTTGGTGGTAAAAAGCTGATAAAGCTAGAATTGTATTAATTCTTTTCTCGTCAAATACTTCTTCTAATGCTTTTAGAAGACCTACATTTACAGCAAGTACTTTAGCTACCGTGTAATAGGCTGGTGTAATGATGGATTCAATTTCAGTTCTAGTTACTACTTTTGGATCTGTTTTTACTTTGGTCGACCTTTAGGTTTCGTATTAATCGTAACGTCTATTCCCATTTCCTCCATTTGCTTTTTGCTATAAGTCTTTTCTTTTGGGAAGTACGTTTTAAACTTGTCATTGATTAAAATGTAACCTGGATCATTATCTAATACTCGACCAATTGAAACTCTATCGCTAGTTGTGTAACTTTCACCTTGAGGGTTTCTACCTCTTTTATGTTTAAGTACATAGTATAGGTAAACCCCTCCACCTCTTTTTACTCTGTCTACTGGTCTTGCTGCATATCTAGGCTCTTTCATAAAATACTTCTCAAATTATTTTTTGTTTTTAATAAAAATCGAGCGTTTTTTATAATATCAAAATTAGATATCAAGAGCTTAATTTTTAGTAGAAGTATATGTAACACTGCAATTAAACCAAATGTCGGTTGGGATGTAAGCATTAGAATTAAGGTAAATTACATTTTTTTGCTATGTACAACAGGTAAAGGATCTGTTTTATCCAAACGAGCATCAATTAAACTTGAAGCTGAAGTAATTAAATATGGACCATTGATTAAAATCAAATTATTTTGACGCATACTAGCTTTAGTTTCAAGATTACCTAAACCTCTTTGATTTTTATATGCATTCTTATAAGATTTTAACAATCTTTTGTCAAACTCTTGTTCTAGAGCAACTGTTTCTGATTTTGCACCTAAATACGAACCATCATTAGGAACAACTTTTAATTCATTTAAAGAATGCGGGCTTTCATACATTAGATATTTATTATCTTGCTCTAATTGAGCAACAAACGATAACGTACCTAAGTTTGGATCAAATTCTTGCGGAAGACTACCAAAACAGAAATAAGAAAGATATCTCCATGCACCACTATGCCCTAATGCATATTGTTTATGGATATCATGATAATCATGTTTAAGGCGATTTACATAATGATCTAAATAGTGGCCACATTCATGCTTAGCAGTATTAATCAAAATATTCCAACCATATTCAGCTGAATAATGATAATTAAGTCCTACAGCAGTAAAATCATCTTTGCCTAAGAACAAGCCGCCATTAATTTGCTCTAAGCCACCTATAATAAGCGGAGGTAGAATTTTAGTTTTTTCCTGTTTAGCTATAATTTCTGGTAATTTATTTGCATTTTCCCCTGTGATATCTACAACTGAATATAAATAGTTATCTAATAATTCATGAATATAGTAATCTCTACGAGCAGTATTAATAGTCCCATTTTTACTACCTAAACTATTTACATACTTTTTAAGTTTTTGTTGGGTTTGCGTAAGATCATCTTTAAGTAAATTTACATAAAATTCAATCGGAAAAACTCCCAAGCAGCCATTATCATTCAATAAAATATTAAAGCCACACTCATCATAAAATTTACTTGTTGCTACTACAAATTGATCTGACTCTTTATCTTTGGCACGTTCTTTAAAATCTTTTCGCAAATAAAGTAAACTTTCTAACTCATCTTGACTTAATTTAGGGTATTTTAATGAAAGACTAACCAATTTTACATTGTCACCAAAGTATTCACTAGTCAACCAATCTGGATTTTTAATTAGCTCAATTGCAGATAATAAAAATTTATGGAACTGTAATGATAATAGGTGATAAACTTTTAAAAAAGTATAAGCTTCGGTTACATAAAAGCGTAAAGTATTGTAATTTAAAAATTGTAATTCAGACTGATTAGTTGGAAGAATACGATTATCAATAATATTACGCATAAAATCATACTCTTCTTGATTTAAAGTATCACATGCATAAAATTTACTTGAATTAAAGCTAAAATTATTTTTACGAAATGAAGAAGGCAAACGTAAACCAGCATATTTTCTAGTTGCCATTTTCGTATTAAGATAATTTTCTCCAACCGGAGAGTCATATTCAATAGTAAATGCTTGTTTAACTTTCACTAAGTTAGAACTTTGCGCTTCAATAAGCTCCTGTAAATCACCATCTTTAATTGAGGTATTACTTTTTATAAAGTCATTAGCCAGAGCTCGAGCGGCTAAATCAATTACTACTTGTTCTGGGTCTTTTTGAGCTTTTGTTTGTGTTTGAGCTTCAGGGTTCGCCGCATTTTGACTGGCAATAAAAAATTGTTTACGACTTATCATAGTATTATAAGCATCACATGCTTGTGCAAATTGTTCACCTAAATGTTCATGCAAAAATTCTAAGTTGCATAGGCGATCATATTTTTCTTTTATTTGATCAATATAAATTTTTCTTAATTTTAAGTCGGAATTATGGTTCATATAACTCTCTGGTTGTGAGTAACAAGTGCCTATTAAAGCAAATTCTGAAACAAAATTTAAATATTTTTGCAATTTTGGCTAATTTTTTTAAAATTTTGCGACTGGTGACCACTTTTTTAAAATTATGATATACTTAGCTACGGATATACTGATTTAAGCTGGTTACTTAAATCAACATTACGCCAAATATGTTGCATGATATATTTGGAGAATTTATGCTAATTTTAAATTTAGCTATTTTTGCGTTAATCCTTATTGCAATAGGATATTTATTTTATAAATTTAACAAGCTAGGCTGGACTGTTCTTTTCTCTCTTCTAGTAGGTTTATTATTTGGTGTTTATCTCCAAAAACTTGATAGCCAAAATTTAACAACCTTACTAGATTGGATAGCAATTATTGGAACTGGTTACGTACGTTTATTACAAATGATCGTAATGCCGTTAGTTTTCATTTCCATTCTTAGTGCTATTTCGCGTTTAGAACAAGTACGCAAACTTGGGCGTATTAGTGTAAGTGTACTTGGTATTCTTCTCTTTACTACAGCTATTGCAGCTTTAGTTGGAGTTTTAGCTACTAATCTGTTCGGCTTAAGTGCACAAGGTTTAGTATCTGGTGCTCGTGAAATGGCTGCTAATACTCGAGTTGAAGAAAGAGCTGCCAATATTCAAAACTTAACTATCCCTGTTATTATTTTAAGCTTCATTCCAACTAATCCATTTGCAGATTTAACAGGAGCAAGATCTACTTCAGTAATTGCTACTGTAATTTTCTCAGCATTCTTAGGACTAGCTACCTTAAGTATGAAAAAAGAAGATGCAAACCTAGGTCAGCGTTTAGTTGATGGAATTGAAGTTATTAATAAATTAATTATGCGAGTTGTACGTTTTGTTATACGTCTAACTCCATATGGTGTTTTTGCACTAATGATCAAAATGGCTGCTACAACTGATGGGCAAGACGTGTTACGTTTAGCTAATTTCCTAGTAGCTTCTTATTTTGCCATCTTCGTAATGTTTGTAATTCACGGGTTACTATTAACATTTAATGGTATTAATCCAATTACTTACTTTACTCGTGCTTTACCAACCTTAAGTTTTGCTTTTACCTCACGCTCAAGTGCAGCTTCAATACCTCTAAATATTAATACTCAAGTAAGAGATTTAGGAAATAACAGTGCGATTGCTAACTTTGCCGCTACCTTTGGCGCAACTATTGGTCAAAATGGTTGTGCTGGTATTTATCCTGCAATGTTAGCAACTATGATCGCTCCTACTGTAGGTATTGATCCTTTAAGCATTCAATTTATTGCTACCTTAATCCTAATTGTTACTATTGCTTCATTTGGTATTGCTGGCGTTGGTGGCGGAGCTACCTTTGCTTCAATCGTAGTTCTTTCTACTTTAGGCTTCCCATTAGAATTAGTAGGTTTACTAATTTCAATTGAACCTATTATAGATATGGGTCGTACAGCACTAAATGTAAATGGTGCTATGACAGCGGGTACAATTAGTAGTAAGTGGATTTATAAAACTAGCTTGCCTACTTTAACTAAATAATTTAGTTTAAAAATTAAAACGTCAGATACATGTATCTGACGTTTTAATTTTTTAGCAAAAGAGTAGAAAAATACCAGCTAGTT
>NZ_NRJG01000120.1 GCF_003585935.1 Psittacicella hinzii | reverse complement strand
TAAAAAAGTCAAGCAAAAAATCGAAAAATATGCTATAATAAGAACCAAAGTTAAACAGAACTTAAGGGATCGACCCTAAGTTCTAAACTTAAAAGAATTTATTAAGCTTATATATTATATCATAACTTAAAGCCTTTAGGTTAAAATTAGGACTTACGAGTGCTAATACTTGAGACTGGTAAGTCCCAATTGGTTCTCAAGTTGAGGCTGTGAGTGAGACCCTTCGGGTCGATCTCACACAAAAAGCCTCAACGAAAGAGAACAAAAATCAGAACCTCAAAAAGAACTTAACTTCAAGTTTCAATTAGGTTCTTATCTTCTAGTTCGGCCCCTATTGTCTAAAATTCTTTAGACCATAATCTTGGTTAATTTAGCTACCACTAGAAGTTAACATTGTTCTTTCACAAATTTGGCATTAACCGCCCCATTCACTGGGGAATGCCCTCAATCGGGCACCCCAGTGGGCGGTTAAGCCAGAACCAATTAGGACTTACGGGTGCTAATTCTATATAAGTAAAAACGTCACACAATATTAGTGTAAAAATCTTTCTAAAAAGTATTGTAAAGTTAAATCTTCAGTTATATAATGTAACTGTCACTTTTTCATCTAGTTACTCCTTATTAAAAAGAGTTTAGAGTTAAAGGTGTTAATTGTTTATTTTTTGTTATCGCTATCCCTTTCTTCTACTTTTTAGCTATAACAACAAAGGAACATAATACTAGTTTATTTAATGGTTTCTTCTTGTTTGTTTTATATAAATCATTAATTAAATTTAGGAGCACCCATGAGTGACACTATTCTAATCGTGACTGGTACTGCTGCAGAACCAGCTGTTGAGATCCAAAGCCAAGGAAATTCTTTCAATCAGAATACAAAAAGCTTCAGATTTAGAATTGCTTTAAACTTTAATATCCCAGATGATGGGCAGTGGAGCCAAATCACGGAATGGTACGATTGTGTAGTATGGAATGCGTCAAGTAACGACGAAGCTGTACTACGTTCAATCTCAAAAGGTTCACAAGTCACTGTAGTTGGAAGCTGGACTAAGTCGAAATATATTGACAATAGTGGCAACCCTCAAATTAGCAATAAGTTGAGAGTGCAAAGTATCCAGCTAAACTATAAGCCGAAAGAACTAAGAGAGGGAACGGTAAACCCAAATCCACAGCAAGGATTTAATCAAGGTTATAATAACGCTGGTAATGGTGGTTTTAACCAAAACCAAAACCAAAATCAAGGCCAAAATCAGTACCAAAATCAGAACCAGCAATACCAATCGAACCAGCAACAAAACTCACAGCAACGTGGTTTTGGAGCAAATGCTAATAACAACAACAGTAACTATAACAACCAATCCCCACCGGGCTTCGCCCGAAATCAGCAACAGGGGAATGGAAATAATGCCCAATATACAGGCACAAATAATTCTCAAGCCCCGCAACAAAACCAAAACAATGGTAACGTTGCACAAGAGAATATCCCCTTTTAATCAAGGGAATGTCCTTAAAAATTAGTAATTATTAGAAGTCAAAATAAAAACGTCCGGAAATTGAGTACCTTGGGGTATTCTGTCCGGACGTTTTTTTTACACCTGTTTTTGCACACGCAGAAATTAGCATAACATATTAGCCCAAAATGCAATTAGACCTAATTCTTGACTTCCCCGTAAGTGTCAACGCTATGTATAAGACTATTATACGTGGTAAATTCACCCAAAGGGCACACTCTAAGCGTTACCGTGAGTATAGAGCTCTAACTATACCTGTGGTTAAACGTGCTATTAGAGAACAAGCATGGAAAAAAGCGCCAGAAACCGTTGCACTCACTCTCCATGTAACAGAATATTGCCCTGATAGACGTCGTAGAGATATAGATAACGTAATAAAACCTATTATGGATATCTTAACCGAAGCTGGTGTTTATGACGATGATAGTCAAATTAAGCGTTTAGAGGTATCTAAAATCAACGCAGACGATCAAGATGATAAATCACTCAGGGGGAAAGTAAAAGTTCTTATAAAGGCATTATAAACGCAGAATAATATGACAGATTTTTCAAAACTAGTACAAATATATCGTCAATCAGAATTTCATGAAGATGGCTATATTGCTGACTTTTTTACTACGTCTATTGAGGATATCAATTTTTACACGATTTAACAGATGAGCAGCTAAAAGCAATTAAAACCTTAAGTACGTGGCTAGATGACACTAGTATGAGTATTGAGGATAAACGCATGAAACTAGCAGCTGCATTAATCAAAAATAGCACTTTCCCGCATAAGACCACAATCCTAGATTTTCTAATCAATATTCCACAAATCTAAACTAATAATACCTTGAACGAACAAACAGAAATCAAGCAAGAACTCCTAACCCGTCGCTTGCTACGCATTGCTTATCGCTTAGATAGGCTGGAGAACACTCTTGTGAAAATGCAGTTGCTGCAACGCAACACACAATTACTCATAGAGAGACTATTAAAAGATAAACGTGCAGTTAGAAAAGAATTACAAGTACTAACTGAACTAATTCTTAATGACCCTAAAAGTGAAAAATAAACACTTTAATTTAGCCCTACTCACGATAATCATACTTATGACCTATATTGTGTTGAAAGGGACTTACTTAGAAGATGGCACTTACCTAGGCAGATATCTGCCCTAAAAAACGCTTGGCACTATGCAGTTAATCACAAATAACATGTAACGGTCACAAAGATGGCATTTGATCATGAAAAGACCAAGCTAGTAATTAATAACCTCACGGATCTGTTGAACCTATTTGTCAACCTACAGTCTATTAAATGGTCTTTAATCGGCGTAGCATTTGCGCTCTTTAAATTCAAAAAAGACGGTAGAGTAGGAGTTTTCCACTTTTGGTATGAGTTGGCTTTGGTCTTTTTCATTGTGTATCTTGGAGCACCAGTCGCAATAATAAACGGAGTTCCGGAAAGCTACTTGCCGATTATGGCAGCTGTAATCGGATACGCAGGTGTCAATAACGTTGTGAAAATATTTACACAATTTATCAACCTGTGGATTAACTACCTAATCAGCAAGTACGATCCAAACAAAAAGAAAAAGATTGCCGATAAATTACCGAGTAAAGACGAGGAGGATAAATGACTAGCAGGGATTTAGCCCTTATTACTGCTATGGAGCACGTTAAACGTTTCGAGGGCTTAAAATTAAAGCCGTACCTTGATCCTGTGGGAATTCAGACCATTGGGTACGGCATTACTGACAAAGAAGTGCTAAGAAAATATAAGGACGGTATGGACGAGCAAGTAGCTTCTAACTTACTGTTTCTGGAGCTCAATAAATTCGCAAGGTTAATCGAACCACTCATATTAACTCCACTGGGTGCAAACCAAAAAGCAGCCCTTTACTCTTTTGTTTATAACGTTGGCTTAGGTAATTTCAAGCAATCCACATTGCTAAAACTTATCAACCAGAATAAGTTAGATTTAGCTGCCAAGGAATTTGACAGATGGGTCTACGCCAAGGGACAAAAGCTACCTGGTCTTGTAAATCGACGCAAGGCTGAACGTGAACTATTTGAGCTTGCTTAAGGAAACCTATGATTGTGGCATGGCTTGCTGGACTTTTCCGTACCGGAAAAAATAACCCTACTTTACTTTTACTAATTGTCTTCGTAGTTTATTTCTTTATCACACAGTACCAGAGTAGATTGCAAGATAAGCGCATTATTAGTTTAGCT
This sequence comes from Psittacicella hinzii, assembly GCF_003585935.1. GTDB lineage: Bacteria > Pseudomonadota > Gammaproteobacteria > Enterobacterales > Psittacicellaceae > Psittacicella > Psittacicella hinzii. Next base: position 18,445 of record NZ_NRJG01000120.1, on the reverse strand, counting down.
GAACAGAATATAACCTACGTTCAAAGACTAGAAGCTGAGCAGCTAGAAGCTAAGGAAATGCGCACTAAAATCTACGACATGCAACAAGAGTTGCATAAATTAACTGTATATAAAAATACGCTTACCAAGGATTACCAATCCAAGCTATTAATGATAAGTAATGAACTACAGAATTCTACTTGCGCTAACGTCACTCTTCCCGATAATCTGGTTAAGTGGCTGCAGCTCAACCCAGACGCTAACAAAACCGCAAGTAATAACAAGTAACCTCACAGCACAATACGTCGAGTTACTTCCTGCGGAGTTGTTACAACCGTGCATAGTGCCAACCTTTGCTGGTAACACTTGGGGCGATCTTTATAAATACACTGTTGACTTGCAATACGTGTTCAGGACGTGCGCCGTAACGCACAACGCCCTAGTGGACCTTTTAAATAAGGAGCGAGCACGACTTTTCCAATTACACACACAATCCAATACTCACAATGGAAAATAAGAAAAAGATGTATAAAAAAGCGCCTATCCCCTTTCCAGGACAAAAGCGCAATTTTATAAACGAAGTTATAGCTTTCCTGACGAGTGCGATTAAAAATGAAACTGGAGCCGGATACGTCATTTTAGACGTATTTGGCGGCTCTGGTCTTTTATCGCATGTAGCTAAAAGCACCTTTCCTCAAGCTAGAGTAGTGTTTAATGACTACGATAATGCAAGGGAAAGTATTAATCGGTTACCAGTTGCAATTAAGAACTGGGAAGTAATTAATACTATCTGTTGCAAATATTACACTACCGATTACTTAAAAAAGATCAAACGTGGAGATCGTATTCTAAGAAACGCCAGTTTAGCTAACGAAATTCGCGATTGGATTACTAATACTCCGTATTTAGAACTTCATATACCATTCATCAACCTGTGGCTATGCTTTGGTGGTACTACAGCTTCCAATAAGGAAGAATTGTTAAAGAATTTAAAGGGTGAAAGCGTATGCTTTAACTTACCTTTGAAACCGCCGGAGAACGTAGGAAATACCTACTTAGACGGGCTTGAGATTGTATGCTTAGACTTTAAGCCTTTGCTTGACAGTTATGCTAACGTTGAGAATGTTATCTATATCCTAGATCCACCTTATCTCTTTACTACACCTAATAAGCACAAGTTATCGCACAAGCAATCGTTTTCTATCCCAGACTATATTGAATTGCTAATGAGATTAAAAGCCCCATATATGCTCATGAGTTCGGACGAAAGCGAAAGTAATACCTTGATGGATTTATTAGCGCTAAACCAATGCCCGAACTGGAAATCCCTAATTAATTACACAGTCGTCGAACGTGAAAAGGGAGCTGGTGGCAAGATGAAGAGAAAAGAATATATTTACACTAAATTTGTATGAACCAAAGACCACCTGTAGTTAACCAAGAAAAAGTATGGCACAAAGCACCCATCGTCTTTCAAGGTCAAAAGCGGTTTTTTATCAAGGAAACCTTGGACTTTTTGCGTAAAGTTATTTCCAACGATGGGGAGGGGTATACAATTATCGATTTGTTCGGAGGAAGTGGCTTACTAGCCCATAACGCCAAGCGTGCCTTTCCTCAAGCAAGGGTAATCTTTAACGATTACGATAACGTTACAGATCGTATAAAAAAGCTGTCCATTGCGATTGACAACTGGCACGCAATAGAAGCTATTAGAAGCAGCTATGAGGCTAATTTACCAGCTAAGCTAAAGCGAGATCAATCAGTTAAGGATAAGCGGCTAATTGAGCCTGTTCTTGCATATATTGAGAACACACCAGCAGCATACCTTAGCTTAAGTCACCTTAGCTCGTGGTTATGCTTTAGTGCCAAAATTAGTGTAACTAAAGAAGATTTAATTAAACGTATTAAAAGTGGTATATTCTGGCGCTTCCCGCTATCGCCCCCGCCGTTGGCTGATGATTACTTGGACGGCTTAGAGATTACTTGCAAGGATTTTCGTGAGCTCTTAGATGAGTTTGAGCAGCAACCAAATTTAGTCCTGCTTTGTGATCCGCCATACTTATGGACGAGTAGTGATGGATATAAAGAGCCTAACCGTTTCGGGATTACAGATTTCCTTGAGTTAATGCTTAAAGTGAAGCCACCTTTCCTCATGTTTGAAACGGCTAAGAGCCAAGTGATGGCTGTAGCACGTTGTTTCGTGCAATACAGATTGCAAAATTGGCAATCGTGGGTTGACTGCCATACTTTTGCTAAATCAGCAAATACGTCTGGCTACGATAAGCGTACGGAGACCGTTATCTACAATATTAGTGGAAGTAATAATGACAGATAAGCTAAGAGCATATAACCGTGCTCCAGTGCCTTTTAAAGGGCAGAAAAAGAACTTTTTAGCCGAGCTGGATACTTTCCTCAATTTAGCCATTGGGGGGGGGTGGCATGACGGAAGTGGTTATACCATAATCGACCTGTTTGGTGGGTCTGGATTGCTTGCTCATCGTGCTAAACGAAGATACCCCAATGCGCGTGTAATTTACAACGACTTCGATAATTATGCCAAGCAAATCGAGGATATCCCTAAGGCGGTTAACCATTGGCATGCCTTACGTTCCATTGCTGATCGTCAAGAAGCTAGGACAGGTAAACCGTTGTACCGCGGGCACGATGTGTTCGTAAAAGTAGAAGATCCGGTGACACGGCAGGAAATATTAGATTACGTTAAGAGCTTAGATGAAAGCGAGCTTAATATTAAGTATTTAACGCTGTGGTTAGTATGGAGTGTTTGTGATATTCAGAGTAAGGAAGAGTTGGTTAATTCAATCAGTACTAACTGCTATTGGCAAGTACCACTCAAAGCCCCCAGTGTTAGTAACGATTACTTGATCGGCTTAGAAAGAGTAAGCATGGATTACCGAGAAATTCTCCACTCATATTATGCGCAAGACAAAGTTATCTATTTAATAGATCCTCCATACGTGGGGACTTACGCAGATATGTACAAACAGAGCTTTAAAGCAGCCGACCATATTGAGCTATTACTCAAGATTAAACCGCCTTATTTGCTCTTTAATTGCGATAAGGGTGACTTGTTACGAACGCTGGATACTATTGTCAATAACAGATTAGGTAATTGGCAAAGCTATGTTGACACGCGGATCATGACAAAGGATCAAAACTCAAGCACACGTAGTCATCGCAATGAAATTCTTGTTTACAAGTTATAGGAAATTATGCAATCAACAATTAAATGTTTACAAGCTCTAATTTCATGATGCCAAGAAACGAAAGTATTGTTTACAAGCTTTAAAAAAATAGGGGTGGGGTGTTTACGCATATGCAAGTAAAACATGTGCTTGATATAGCTAATCAACAATATATTATTACCTTACCTAGCATATGGGCACCATATACTACCCTGTTAATTGACTGTTAAAAACAGTTACTAATCTATATTAACCATTGTTAATATTTGTTAAATATACTCACACATATCACACCATTCACAAAAACGTGTTAATAGCACCAATCAAGTGATAGCTCTCACAAAGTATCATTTGTTAGTTTTACCCTTTGATATAGCTCTTCAGCTATATATAACTAAAGTTGCTCAATCTGGACCAACTTCAAGCACTTTCTAGCCAACGACCCACATCAATGTATAGGGGTATGCCTATATACCCACCCCTATCTCAAGCGTAAAAATATTTCGTAAATTATTGATTATCAATGCTTTATTGCTTATTTTAGCCAAAAATAGATAGGCGCATGACTATTTTTAGGTTCTTTCCAAAAGTGGCGGTAAAGGGCAGGTCCGCGCACTTTTTGTGGCCTTTTTCCGGAATTTTTTTGGATTTTGTTGTTGGATTAGACGTAAAAATGGCATTTTTTGAGAAAAAACGCGAAAAAAGTTAGTTTTTTTAGGGTCGAAAATGGCTTTCAAACGGGATCAAATGGCAGGAAAGTAACACTAAAATGTGACCCTGTAACTTTTTAAAGTGTGATTTTAACAGTATCTTCACAAGCAAATATTAACAATATTTTGAGTACAAACTAGTGGGGGAGGAGCATGGGAAAGCATGCAGTGCCAGCACCAGCAACAGTAAGCATTGAAAAGGAGCTACCCCATATCCATGTCAAGACCGTGGCAAATGCTCTCAAGGTTGACTATCGTACTATTGCTTCTCACTTACAAAATATTGCTGGTATTGAAATTGAAAAGAATATTTTTGCGTTACGGGATCTGTTCTTATGGTTCGAAGAATATGCTGCCACAAAGGACAATAGGAAGTCGGCGAACAAGGTTAAGAAGAATAATGCTATCGACTTGGACAACTATGACCCGAGCAAATATGACAGTAAAGCTTTGCAGTTGTATGGTGAGGTGCATATGTCCGATCCAATGTTCTATAACGCATTGCAAGATGGTGCACTCAAGCAAATCAAACTATACGTTGGCTTACAGAAGCTAGTGAATATTGATGACACCAACCGCATGTTGTTCAACGTGTTAAGTACAGTAGCAACTAAACTTAGGGCCATTCCTACACTAGCTAAAAAGAAAGGACTTGGAGCTAAGGAAGTAGATGTGCTCGAAGATTTGCTTACCGATTACCAGAACGATATATACGCCACGTTAAAGGAAACGTTACAACGTATAAAACTACTGGAAGATGAACGGGTGAGCATTTCGCGTATGATGGATGGACTTGGGGTAGATATTTACGCAACAGCACCTTATCCAGTGACAGTTGTCAAGGAGAATGGAAAAGATGACGAAGAAGATTGATGACGAGCTGGATAACGTATTTGAGTGGGATAACAGTATAGATAACCAAATTAAAGAAGAGAAAAGAAGTGACAAGCAATTAGACAGTCTGGCTAAAAAAGCGCAAGCGGATTTCATTGGTAAGCCTGGCAATAGGATCGACCTAGACGATTACTTGCCGTTACCTACACTGTACGATTTGTTCAATTCTTCCATAGAAGTACTGAAACCGCCACCTAGAGAGCCTGTAAGCACTACTTTGCAACGTATATTGCGCGTTCAACAGCAAAATGCTGCAAGCATTCCATTTCGTTTGGACACGGAAGCGGCATATATGCGAGAAGCTGTGGACTTACTTAATAGCAGGGATTACGATGAAATCGTGTTTATGGGGTGCGCCCGTACGGGGAAAACTCAAGCCCTTGTTGTTGGCTTCGCTGCTTATGCGATGTATACGGCACGAGATATCATGGTACTTCTAATGGACAATCAGAAAGCCAATGAATGGGCGAAAAAAGAGTTTAGACCGGCTGTACGTTTAAGTGAAACCTTGTCAGATATGCTCACCGGTCGCGAGGAAGATACCAATATTTTGACTTACCGCTTTAAGCGAGGAAATTGGTTGCTAATACGTAACCCAACCGTTAGTAACTTAGCTTCCACAACCGTACAATATGTGGCAATTACTGATTACGATCGCTGGGATACAGACGTAGGTGGAGAGGGATCTGGTTGGATACTTGCAAAAACCCGTACTACTACCTACTCATTTGACGGTATGGCTCTGGTAGAGAGTTCTCCAGGATATGAGGTAATCAATACTAATCAAGTTTTAGAACCTCACGATAGCTTCGAGTGCGAGGGCATAGCTAGCCTGTATAACTTAGGTGACCGTCGTTGCTTTTACTTTCACTGTTTAAACTGTAAAGAATGGTTTTGGGCAACACCAGATACGATTTACTGGGATAAAGACCTACCTACAATTGACGCACAAGCTAAGAGCTCACGTGTAATGTGCCCGCATTGTAAGCACAAGCATACGGATCAGGAAAGGCTATTACATCTTATCCCAAATGGAAAGTGGCTTAAGAAGGGGCAGAAGATTGATAAGGAAGGTAATATTACCGGAGAGGGGCTAGAAACCCGTACAGCGTCGTTTTGGCTAAGAGCACCTGCTTGTGGTTACAACCCCTTACACAAAATCGTGGAGTCGTACTTAAAAGCACTGGAAACGTATAGACGCACTGGAGCGGATAAAGAGTTACAAGCAGTAATCAATACTACGTTCGGCGACCCATACGTAAGTGAGAGCAACCTAGATTTAGATTTCCTAATTAAATCCAAAGCGGAAGCTAAGTCGGTATTGCCGTTGGGAGTTGCACCAGAAGATACAGTGCTATGCATGGCTTCGGTGGACGTGCAGAACGGTATTGGTTCACACTTTGTCGTACAGATTTTTGCTATTACTAGAGATAAGCGCATACACTTGGTTGACCGTTTCTCCATTACTGAATGGCGTGGCGAAAGCGTAGTACCGAGTGTTAGCCCAAGCCATTGGGAAGCTCTTGAACACCTAGTGATGGATTACCGCCTTAAGATAGATAAGCACGAGGAAGTATTGCTACGACCTCATATTGTCCTTTGCGATAGTGGTGGGGAAGGTGATACGACACAGAATGCTTATAAGTTCTATCAGACAATGGTACAACGTGGCAAAGGTAAGAGAATATTCTTGGTAAAAGGGGTTTCAACGGCGTTCAGCAAGGTCGCAGAGTACTCTAAATCAACGAATAAGAACACCTATGCCTATAAGATGGGTATTCCACTATTTAAGATTGATGTATCCATTTTCAAGGGCTGGTTCTTCAATATGCTAGCCAGACCGGCAACAGATCCGTTTAGTATCTCTTTCAACGACGGGTTACCACAGGAAGTCTTTAGAGAATTAGCCAGTGAAACTAAGAATGCGAAAGGTGTTTACGTCAAGAAGAATGAGTACGCCAATAACGAAGCTTTGGATTTATTTGTGTACGCTTTAGCTTATATCAACTATTTCAAGGTGGATAACTTGTTGGATAAGGCAAATCCACCAGATTGGCTAAGACTTTCGTATGAGGGAAATGCCAATGCTATCAATGCCACAAACGATCAGTTAGTAAGTGAGCAACAACCACTAAGCAAGGAGGAAACCCAAGGAGCTAAGGTGGTTAAATCGGTTAAAAACTTAAAGGCTTCTTTTATTAAGAGCGGGATGTAAACAATGGAAGATATAGAGAATTTAACAGTTGAACAATTTGCCATTGAGCGTGAAAAGAACCGTTTCCTAATCATGGTTAAAGCCCATAAACGCATGGCTGAACGGGTGTTTGCGTTAGCTGATCTGTACGGTGAGACAAAGCCAGATAAGGTTGCCCAAATGGAAGCAGCATTTGCACTCTTTGATACGGCTTTCAGCGCCATCGTTGAGCGTTTTGGCAAGGGAAACGTGCACTCCATGAGCGAGGAGGGTAACAGTTTAGAGTTCACTAGCATTGAAAGTATCCAAAGAACTTATGATACTGCTTACGCTAACCTTAGCCGTGCTGTTAAGGAAGTGAGTGGAGAGCTTGACGCTAATCGTAAAGGTAGGTTTATTCCACTAAGTAAAACTGTTCATCTTAAGGGGTAATATGGGCTTATTTAGTGCTTTAAAAAAGATTTTTAAAACAGGTGGCGAAAATTTTACAAAACCAGTACCAAATGCAAGGAGCTACGAGCGCCTGACCCCAGAATTGCGGGAAGAACTACTACGAAACTCACCGGCATACCATGATTTAAAAGGGCGAAAACGTGTGATCTCTGACTTGCATAAGGCAATCGAAAGGTCGGATTACTATAGTCCTAAGTATGACATGCTGGACATTAACGTAACTATGGCTAGCGAGGGACAACAGTTAATGCAAATTAGCCGTAACCTTGCCGCAAATAATGCCATAGCCAAGGCTATTCTCCATCAATTTAAAGGTATGCTGGTAGGGAAAAACGGTTACGGGCTACAACCTATCCCTCTTAAAGATTATCAACAAGTTGATAGAGATTTAGCGGTAAAACTAGACTTTGCATGGAACAAGTTTTGCGAGCAACCGGTCCTAAATAATCATGGCCTTAACTACACTGGTTTTCTAAACCTGCTTGTAGAATGTTGGTTACGCGATGGTGACTGTTTTGTGCAAATAGTGCGCGATTACAAGACCAAGAAAATGCAGCTAAAGATGTGGTTAGCGGATAAGTTGCCATATAGCAGTGTTTATTTGGATACGATTGCGCCAATCGAATTGGACGACAATGATGCACCCTTATACTATAACTTCGTCACTAACAGCGATCTCTTTCATAGTGCAAGAGTTACGCGAGTGCCAGCGCAAGATATTATCCAGTTGGCTGAAAGAAGAGAACCTGGACAATTGCGTGGTGTACCTGTGTATGCTAGCGTTGTTCCCCACATAGCGCAACTGGAAAGCTATCGTTACTATGAATTAGCTAGTAGTGCTATTAATGCACAGATTTTCGCTGAACTAAACCAAACTGACCCAGCATTGGCTTCGGAAGACGTGGATATTGACTTACGTAGTTTAGGAGACCAGATTAATTACTTCAAAGTGCCAAACGGCTACGAATATAAGGTATATCCGGCACAAAATAGAACTAACCCTAACTATGATAACTTCTACAAAGCGCAAATCCGTACGATTGCCAGTGGTGTGGGACTTGATAGTGAGAGTATATCCAATCACTTCGAAAGCTCTTACTCTGCGGCACGACAATCGATGATATATGCAAGTGCGCGTTCTGCGGACAAAATGAATAGCTTAGTACAGGCGAATAAGCTTATCTATCGCCATTTTGTGCAGTTTTTCTTTGAAATTAACCCAGAGTTAGATATACAGGATTACTTAGATCCATTTAACGTGACGATTACTACTCCACAAATGAAGAGTATTAACCCTGCGGATGAAGCAAATGCAACAGTTACCCTAATCAACAATGGTCTGTTGACGCGTCAGCAAGCAGCTAATGAGCAAGGGTACGATATCTTCGAGAATTACGACTACATTGCGTCAGAACGACAATATATGGAAGAACGTGGTCTGGGGGATCTCTTTACTACAAGTTACGGTATTTTGTCAAGTAGTTCGTCAAATGGGGAGAATATCGAAGAAAAAGAGGAAGATGAGGAGCTGGAAGAGTGATTAATAAGGGATTATTCTTTGAGGATAACACGCTGGTTCTTTGCGGTATTGTAGGTTTGGATTTTACGGCTGAACAGGTAGAGGAAAAATTACAAAGCATTGCAGACCCTAATGCCGATTTAACCGTGATTTTATCCAGTCCTGGCGGCTTTATTGATGACGGCTTTGCCATTTATGACTTGTTTAATCAGTATAAGGGCACTGTAACCGTTAGGGTAGGTTACCAAGCCTCAAGCATTGCTTCAGTGTTGGCATTGGGTGCTGATAGGTTAATTATGAGTAGCACCGCCAGTATGATTATACATAGTTGTAACGTTGATCCCATGACCCTTGGTGATGGCAATGTAACAGCAAAGCAAGTTCGAGAGTTATCCGATCTAATGGCACACGTAAATACTCGCATTTTCAATGCGTATCAAGAAGTTATTAGAAGTAAGTGTGACAATCCGGAGATTTTATTAAAACTTTTCCGCAACTACGTGGAAGATGGTGCAGATCACCCAATTGACGCGCAGTTCTTATTAGATTGTGGTATGTGTGATGGTATTGAGAGTTCTAAAAACTTCTATAACAGCACTGTAATTTCTAATTTAGGTGTGGATTTACCTAAGCTTGAAACTCAAGCTTATGCTAACGCCAGTCAATTTATGTCGCAAGCTGGAGTTAGTGTATTGTGTGCTCTTTATAGCAATTTTAACCAAGCGAAAGCGGTTGCTAAAGAGGGCGTTATTAGTGGCATTAACAGGGGAATTATGAGTAAAGAATTGGAACGTATCTTACAAGCACTTGACGAAGAAGAAAAAGAGAAAGAAAAGAAAGAAGCCAAGGCTAAGGACGATAAGGAGAAAGACGATGAAGAAGTAGAGGATAACGAGGAAGAAGAGGAAAAAAAAGAGAAAGACACCGAAGAGAAAGAAAAAGAAGACGAAGAGCAAGAAGCCTCGGACGAAGAGGACGAAGAAGATAAGAAAACGCAAGCAATGCGTATTGCTGAATACGCGATTAGAGCTGAACGAAAACGAGTGGCGCAAATTAAGCAAATCTTCGGACGTTACAGCAACCGTAAGGACGCACAGCACGAAATGTCATTGCTAATGAACGAGTGCATTGATAAGGGCATTAGCATCCCACAAGTAAAATCGCGAATTCTTGATCTGTTGGATCATTTAGAGCAAGAGAAAATCAACCATCACACAGAGAGCGTAAACCGAGGTAAATCTTTAATGACGAGTAAATTAAATGCTTTAGATATTGCCAAAGCATATCTTTTCAACCAATACACGCTTCAAGGCGAGTGTAAGCGCGAATTATTTGAGAAATACAATACTTTACCGCAGTTTTCACCTGAGGTTGAAGCTGTAGTACAACAAGCAAGTAACGAGGCATTTAAGGGGCGCGATGGTGCTGACGTATTTACGACTTTACTTGCACAGCATAACTATGACGTGGTTAGTGGTCGTAAGGGTTTATCAGCGCTTTCAACGTCGGATTTTGAGCAAATTAGCCAATACATCCTAACTCTAATCCTTGACACAGGTCGACGCTATGTGCTTGACGAGGTTTTCCAATTAGTCACCCCACGTTCGGTGTCAACGTTTGACGAGACTAAGGTTTATTGGAACGACGCTCCAGCTGGCAAATTTGACGAGGTGTCAGAGGGCGCAAGTACGCCAATGATTGCTGGTGCTTATAAAGAAGTTAATACCAAATTAAAACACTTTAAACAAGGTATCCAGTTCACGTTTGAAAGCCTAAATAAGGGTGAGCCGTCACTCTATTTCATGCAGTTAGATAATCTGGCACGTAATGCGCTAAATACTTTCCGCGTGGCTATTTTAGAGACAATTACGGCTAAAGCGCAATCAGATGGTACGAAGATTTCTGGTGAAAAAGCGATTAACCTTGACACACTAGCAAAAGTAGTAGCTAAGTACGATAGTTTCAAGGACGCATTAGGTACACCGTACAACGTTAAACCGGAGTATGGCTTATTCCCAGCTAATTTACGCTTACTAATCAATTCTTTCTATGAGAACCAATACAAACCAGGCGCTACTAACTTAGAGGTTAACCCGCTATTTAAGTACGTTAAACCGGTATTTGACGCAGGCTTAGGTGACTTTTCAGTCAAAGCAGGTGGAAGTGCGAATGACTTCTACTATATCCCTGCCGGATTAGTGCAGCTGTACACGTTCGGAAACGGCTTTACTTTAAACGCCGAAGTGCAGGTTGATGAGGAGAAAAACCGTACTCTACGCACACGTCTGGACTTCGTAGTATTTATCCCACGTCCAGAGGAGATTGTGGTATTTGAAACTAAAGCAGTTAAGTAACAGCAACTAAATTAACTCATAGGAGAATTTAACAATATGGCTCATAAGATCCTAGATGGCAATACTCTAGTTTGGAAAGCAAACCGCGATGTAAAAAATGGAGAATTAGTAGTATTTGATGGAGCACAGTGTTTCGCTGGAGTAGCAGAAACTGACGCACGTAATGGAGAGTTAGTTACGATTAACTTAACTGGTGTTTACGAAGTGCAACTTGACAATGTGCAAGGAAACGCTTCGACTATTGGTGCAGCACTTTATAAAGATAGTAGTAATTATTCTTTTGATCGTACTCAAGTAGACCAAACAAATCACATCATTATCGGACATTTATGGGAAGTCCCACCAGCCAATAACCCAGAAAATAGATACAAAATCAGACTGGGAGCATTGATCTCTCATTATTACAAATAATAATCATGCCTTAATTTGCATTTTAAAGCCCTTTTTAAGCGTTTTAATGCTTAGGGTATAGAAATACTAAGGGAAGCGAAAAAAAGTGGCTCTATTTGAAAAATTAGCTAGTAAATGCGGCTATCACGATTTGCTTCAGTCTTACTTCTGGTCTGACGTTGTCATAAACGGTGTAACGGTTAAGGCATGCGTTAGAAGCTATAGTGAAAGCGCTCCGTTTAAAGATGACTTTATGTTATCTGGCGTAAGAACTGAGCGCTTACGTCTTAAATGCTTAGAACGCAATCTAACCGAAGCTGGCATTAACTTGGATAACTTACGCAACGATCAAGGTACTATTTCCTACAGCATGCAATATGAGGGTGACGTAGGCACTTATACTCTGTTGCAATTTCAATTGCTAAAACCATACGTATACTTGATCTTTGAGAGGGTTTAGCATGGCAAAGAACTATCAGGTTTTCCGTGATATGCGGGTATTTAAGGGGCAGGTTAATGCTCTTTCAAAAATCATGGAAAAGGCTACAGCAGATAATTTTAGAGCAGCTAAGCGCGAAACTCTACTTTACTCTGCTGGGACGGTAGGTGCTGCTTTGAAATACGCATTAAAGGTCAAAACTGTTAGCTTGGTAGCGGCTGTTCCTAATGTGGGATCTAAGAAGTACGGTGCTGTAAATAATCCAGCCAGAAAGTTCTCCATTGTTAAAAGTGCCGAGTTTGTCGGGGATAATCAAATCGTGGGCAAAATTGATCCAACTTTACCGGTTTTCGGTAATAGTGGTTCAAAAATTAAATATAACACCAATTATCAGGGTAGCTATAGCTTGCAAGTGCAACAGGATCTGGGATTTGGCATTGTTGAGGAGTTTACCTTTGATAAAGCCTTTCCAGTTATACCTGCTGGAAAAGTAGCAAAAGGTGCAAAACTATCACCTACACAACGAGTGGAGGAAGCTAAATACTTCTTCGTGTACAATCCAAAGAACTACGAGGGTTCAACGACATTCTTGCAATCATTACGTCGTAAAAGATCTTCCAATCCTAAGAGCTTACCAGTAGTAATAAATATTCAGAAGCAATTAGGGAAGATTTTTAGCAACGGCGTTTTCAGTACGAACGAAGAATATGGAGTTGGCAGTAAACGTCGTCATGAAAAGAATGCAAGGTTAATTGCTACTTGGATAGGCATGCTAAGCAAGGATAAGAGGAAATAATATGCTGTTGATGGATATTTTTAGAGATTACATGCGCCACGTGGCTAAATCCTACAGTGTTGAACTGGAAGATTTGGGCATTAAGGTAGAGACTGTCGGGGATTTTCGGTTAAATAGTGTTGTAAACCCTGAAAGTGCGCAATTCTTGCTTAGTTATCGCTTGTTGCACGTAGAAGCGGCACTAAATACTACCTTATCGGAAACACGTAGCGCTAAGTTTACCTGTGCGTTTAAATTTGCTAGCAGGAAACAAGGAAGTGACGGTAATCTTCCATTATACGTAGAAAAACTCTTGCAAGTAATGCGCTTTCCAGTGGAGGTAATTATCGACGATCCAGAAGAGATTGCAGATATCAAGCGGATCACTGGGATCGACGTTACAGGGAAAGTTTTTACAATCAAAATGGCAAGTAATTTCGAAGTAGGTGCTGAAGAGACCGTGAGCGCTTATGAACAAATGGTGCTATCAGCCGAATACTTAGTGAGCGAACAAACAATTATCTAAAGAAAGGACAATACTATGGCAGTGACTACTGTACAAGATAAACGAGGAAGTACCTATTATCTAGCCAATGGTTCGAAGCTATCTATCCAGAAAGAGCTTACCTCCGGTTATCAGCTAGATAAGGTCAACTATTCTACTTTTACTCTAACCCTAAAAACAGGTGTAACCAGTGAGTTTCCGTTAGGATCAGTAATCAAAGTCGAGAATGCAAATGCTGATTTAAACGGATACTGGGTGATTAATCAAGTAGCTAACGGTGGTAAAGAGCTAGTAGTAGCAAATACCAAGCAGCGCGACGAGTTTACGCGTGAAAATGCTACAGAGGATCGCTTTACTAAGGCAACGGTTAAGTTTGTGGTATTTACCGATACACACGACTCCCTGAAAGAGTTCTCAACGCCGGATATTACTTACGAAACGGTTGACGTTACTGCAACTGTGGACGCTTCTCCGCAAACAGTGCAAGGACAGGTGACATTTGGGGAAATTACCTTAACAGGTTATAACGCACCTGACAAAGAACAAAACATTGCACTAGAGCGTGCAAGACGTGCTAAAGAACCATTTGTACTACGCCATGCTGTAGGCGATATCGTAGAGTACTACGTGGGTAAAGTAACCAAAAAAGCGGGCACAAAAGTGGGTAATGACGCTTCAGTGCTTGATCTTGAATATACCATTGCGGTTGACGACGCAGATATTATCTTAACTAATACGCGAGTATAAAACAGATGACACAAAAACAAAACTTTCTATCATTAATTGGACGTAACGTACGTCATAGCACCATTAAAGTGGCAGATGAAGAGTATCCTGTTGATTACGTAACACCAAGCTTTGGTGACATGGCAATCTACGAGGAGCGCAATAAACAAGGCACAACCGAGGGTATGGTTTATCTTCTTGGGAAATGCGTATACGTTGACAATGAGCCATTAGGTGAGGGTCGTGCTAGAACTCTAGTTGAGGAAACCGACTATAGCGTAGCTTTTGCTTTATTTAATTTATTGCTAGCTAATTTAAATGGTTTTGGTGATAAATCTAAAGATTTAAAGAGCTAAGCCCCTACGAAACACTACTTTGTGAGTTATGTTATGACTTGCATTTAACCCCCGATCAGGTGCGCAGTATAGCCTACGAAGACGTTCTACTTTTAGAGCGCTACAGGGCAAAACGCCCCGTCGGGGGTAATTTATTAGAAGCTCTGTTTGGGCAGTTGTACAACCTTATCTATCATGCTAACTTCGACGCTAAGAAGTATAAATACGATCCATTGCATTTCTTACCTTGGCTTAGAGACAGTAAAGATAATCACAAACAAGAATAGGAGCTACAACTACAATGGCGACAAGTTCTGAGTTTAATTTTAAGTTGTCCTTTGACACTGATGACGCGGTTACTGACGCTGGAAAAGCCAAGAAAGCGTTAGATAAGCTGGGAGGATCACTTAAGACTTTAGCCGATAAATCCGACGCAATTAAGGGCTTCGTTGAGAACGTTAAAAATGGCGGTAAGGCTATTTCCGAGTTTAGCCAGAATAATGAGAAAACGCGTGCTTCATTAGAGCAAGTTGGGCAGTATACGGCCGAAGTTGCAAGTAAATTTGCAATTATCTCCACTAGTGTTGACAGTTACAAAGAAAGCATTAGCTTAGCTGTAAAAAATAACACCGAGTTGGCAAATTCTTTCGGGGAAATTGGCAAGGGATTACACGCAAGTATTGAGACGATTAACATTGCTAAAGAACTGGCTAAAGAGCAAGAGAAAATCAATAAAAACAGCAAGAACGCGTTCAAATTTAACGTTACCAAAAGCACGAGAGAGGGCTTACAATCGATTGCTAGCTCTTTTAAGGAAATAGCAGTATCCGGTACTAAGCCTGCGGCGTCTCTCTCAAACGTAGGGGCAGCTTTAGCCACAATTAAAGCAAATATAGGTAGCACTACCAAGGCATTGGCGAGCCTAGGAACTACCCTTAAGGGCTTGGATAGCTTATCCAGCACAATCGACAAAATTGCAAGTAAAGCACCGTTAATTCGCGAAATCGGTCAGTCACTCAAAGTCGTGGGAGATTTAGGGAAAAGACCGGCAAACGTATTATCCGAAGTTGGGCTAGCACTTGTTGGCATAAAAGATCAAGCAATACAGGTTGCTCAAGCCATAACCGCACTGGTGAAATCGCTAAAAAGCATTGAGCAATTAAGCCAAATCCTGCAGAATAGCGCCAATAAAATGACCGCTACCCACGAGCAAATGGAAAAACTCATGCGCCGTGTGGACGATCTTGAGAAGAAGATAAAAGAGCTGGGAGAAAGTGCTGGAAAAGCAGGTGAGGATACCAAAAAATTAGGCGAGAAATCCGGAAAAGCAGGTGATGATATCGGCAAAATGGGCAGACAAGCCGGTAAAGCTACAGAGGAAATAAACGGTTTAACCAATGCTGGGCAAGCTTTACAGGGAATTTATAGCCGTATTATGGGCTTAATTGCCGTAAAAATGAGCTTTAACACGGTTAAGGAAGCAGCTTACGCATATAGTGACTTAATCACTACACTCACGTTGCTAAAAGATCCTGGTGAAAATGCCAAAGATTTACTGGATCAATTGTTCGTAGTGGCAAATAAATCGAAACAGCCAATTGAAGCGACTACGAATGCATATGCTACGCTACGTAAGTCCACGCAAGATCTAAATTTAACGCAACAAGAGTTGCTTGATCTTACTGAGACCATGACGAAATCCTTTGCTATCGGTGGATCTACTGCCGAGGGTGCGAAGAACTCAATGGTACAGTTCTCTCAAGCACTAAGTAAGGGGAAATTGAGCGGTCAGGACTTTAACTCAGTAGCCGAACAAACGCCAGGTTTAGTTGACGCCATTGCCAAGGGTTTAGGCATGACTACAGCTAAGCTAAAAGAGTACGCTAATGATGGAAACCTGACTACTCAGCAAATTGTGTTAGCCCTAAAAAATGCGCAACAAGAAACGGCTGCAACTTACGAGAAAATGGGTGTAAGCGTACGTAATGCTATCACCGATTTACAGAATAAGTTTACAAAATGGGTAGGTGAGCACGACGTGTTCAGTGAGCACATTGCTAAGGCAATCTCGTGGGTAGCTGATAACTTCGATTTACTTGCTAATGCGGCTAAGAATGCACTATACGTTTTTGCTGGATATAAAATGCTTAATCTTGCGCAAACGTTATCTGGAGTAACCGTTTCAACCATTAACCTAAGGGCTGCCTTTGCGAGTACGATGAATGCCGTTAAATCGTTCAATTTATCGGTGGCAAGTACTGCGGTACAGACAAAATTAGCCTCGGTAGGAATGTCAGTACTACGTGCTGGTACAGTTGCATTTAGTGTTACTTGGAAAGCCATGGATGCTCTTGTAAAATCCACGGTAATGGGGCTCATTATTTGGGGTATTACCGAAGCTTTAGCTTTCCTGATCGAAAAAGTAAAACTACTCTGGAATTGGTGGCAACGCTTTAAGGGGAACTTCGGTAACCTAGAACAAGCTACAAAAGGCATGGAAGAATTTAGCGAGCGCATTGACAAAGCTAAAGGAAAGCTAGCCCAAACTGAAACTAGGTTACAAGAAGTCATCAAGAAAATGGAAGCCCTAAAGGCAGCTGGACGCGAAAATACGTGGGAGTTCTCACGCCTATCCAAGGAGTCAGATAAGCTAAGAAACAGTATTGCTAATCAGAACCAAGAAATTGCAAAGCTTACGGCAAATTATGACAAAGCAGCGGCTGCTAAAAAGAAATTTAGTGAAGCTGATAAGGAGAAATCCGGCGATTTCAAGGTGGACATGCCTAAGTTCGAGCAGCCACAGATTAAAGAACCAGTATCTGGTGGAGCGGTACAACAGATTGACCGTTTTAAGGAAAATATGAAGAGCACTGCTGACAGCATTAAACAGGCTAAGGCAGAGTATGAGAAGCTTATCACTACAGGTTCAACTCAATTATCCAATCTGGATCAAGTAAACCTTAAAATCCAGCAAGGAGTAGAGGGTTTCCGCAATCTGTCGGCACAACAAACGGCTGCCTTACGAGAACAAGCGGCTGAGCTAGATCGTGTAACTGCGGCTATTACGGCACAACAGCAAATCCAAGCAAATAACTCACAAATTGAGCGTATGCAGCTAGAACTTCAACTACAAAACGAGGACGCTGCTCTCCGTGAGCAACGCTTATTGCAATTTGACAGGGAAGTTATGCTACGTCAGCAATTGATTGGTTTAGATCAAGAGCAACAGCAACTATTAATAGAAAGCTACGAGCAAATGTGGGAGTTGCAGGATCAAATGTCCGAGCGCAATCAACAGGAAGTAGGTTTATTTCAGCAATGCCTACAGAATGCAATGCCAACTATGGAGCAGTTTAGAAGCACTGTTATAAGCGGTTTTAACGGTGTAGCTGATGGTATTGCAAAAATGGTGGTAACTGGACAAGGATCACTTAAAAAACTCTTAAAGGGCTTTTTACAGAGCATTGCTACCATGCTAATCAAGGCTGCAATTGTTCTTGCATTGCTTACAGCTATGAACGCGATTGTGCCTGGATCAGGAACTGCAGTTGCTACCATGATTAACGCAACAGGATCGGCTTTCAGTGGTGGCGGCGGTGGTGGCGGTGCTGGTGCTTTCGGGGCTGTAGGTAAAGTCTTCGGATTTGCAAGCGGTGGTTATACCGGAAACGTTGCTACCAATAAAGTGGCTGGTGTGGTGCATGGGCAAGAGTACGTTATTAACGCTGGAGCTACTGCGAAATATGGTACGAACTTCCTTGACAAATTAAACAGTCAGCAACTAGATTTAAGCGACAAGGAAACTCTTAATAATCGCAATGGAGGCTTAGCACAAGTAATCAATATCTATAATTACTCAAGCACCCAAGTGTCAACCAAAACCGGAGCGGACGGCTCTTTAGATATCATTATCGAAGAGAAAGTGCGAGCGGAAGTGACCTCACAAATCGCCGAGTGGGAAGCTAATAA
>NZ_NRJG01000012.1 GCF_003585935.1 Psittacicella hinzii | reverse complement strand
CATCGGCAAAATCATAATCTTGATCATCCGAATCATCAGCAAAATCATAATCTTGATCTTCATCCGAATCATCATCTAGATCATCATCGAAGTCGTCAAAGTCATCGTCGTACTCATTGTCGAAATCGTCGCCAAAGTCATCGTCATCGAAGTCATCGTCATGCTCAGAACTGCTATAAAACGTATCTGCTGTAGGGCGATTACGTGCTTTAGCAGTTTGCGGAGTTTGCTCTTCGTCTTGAGCATCTTCCTCTGCTTGTTCTTTCTCAGCTTGCTCTTGCGCTTGTTGTGCTGCTAATTCTTCTTGACGAATCTCTTCTTCAAAAGCAGCAAACTCTTGTTCTAAATCAGCTAGGGCTTTTTGAATTTCTAGAGCTTGCTCACTTCTTGGATCGATTTGTCCATCAATAGCACTACGAATAATGCTTTGCAGTAGAGAATTTACAACCGGCATATCCTCTGGAGCAGGAGTAGCAGGATTATTTTGTCCATCAAGAGGTAGAGTAATATCGATATCTACTTCACGTAGATCTTTGATGGCTTTAGTAGTTTCTTTCTCGCCTTCTTCAAAAATATGATGATAAGCATTCAGAATACGTTTTAAGCCTTTATTGAGTTTTTGTGATGAACTTAGTTTCTCTAAATGATCACTACGAGCATTGAGTAAACGCATGGTTTCACGTGTTTCAATGTACACGCGACCGATTTGCTCGGCTAGTTCTTGCGTTTGCTCAGGTGTCATATCTTGTTCGGCAAAGTCGTGTAAACGTTTTAATCTTGCACGACAGCGTTTTAGGTTATCCGTTAAGTAAGCTAACTCACGATATGACTGTTTTACTTCGACGAAATTACGCGCAAACAGACGTTTGATCTCGAGGTAATTCGGTAGTTCAGTGAACACAAGCTCCATGCTTTCATCACCAGGTGGTACGGTTTTGGCAACTACGTGCGCACCTACTTGATCGTGCAGTAAGTTCTTCTGCTGTGTATCCGCAACACGGATATTAATGTAAGAGGCTAAATTATCACGTTTATTAGCTTCAAGGTGTTGCTCTACTGTTGCTAATTGTGCTGTTAGCTGTTCACGTTTGAGTGTATTACTAATAGCTTGACTTTGATAATCGTACTCTTCAGGTAGAGCTGTAAGATCTTTATGTTTATTGCTTAATAAACGTACAGCTTGCTCTGCACTTGCCCCAAGCGCTTGATAGTCAAACTTATGCTTGCCTGGAGCAGTTTTCATTAACTCGTTTTCTTCGGCATAACGCACAATTGCCCCAGCTAGTACTTCACGGTACTCTGGTAAGTTAATGCTTGATTGTCCGAAAAACAGACGACGCTTCCCGCCACCTGAGATTTCGTTTTTGTAGTTTGCGGCTAAGCTACTGTCGAGATATGAACTTGGGTTTACCTTATTGGCACGTGGTGCAAACTTATCACGTAACTGAATTACTACATCAACCGGATTATTTATTACCGCATAACCTGTACGGAAGATATCTCGTAATACCCAGCTTGCATTATCTAAACTACCAGGTGGTAAACGATCTACGTGCTCTAAGTTCTGTAAATGCGAAACGTCGATACGCATCTGACGAATTGGATCCGCAAAAGTCGGCAGCATATTACGTAAGCGGGCATTAGTTACGCCTAAGTTAATAGCACCGTCTTTAAGGCTGTACATAAAGTTATGTACTCCGCGGTTTTCGTCAAGTAAGTATTTTTGACGTAGGGTTGTTACGTCATTGTTGAACAGAGCCTTATCGTACATCGATACAGCTAATAGTTCCGGTTTAAAACGTTGATAGCCGTATGAACTATCCGGACGCATAAACTGCTGACTATCTTCTTCACGTGGCGCACGATAGTATAAAGACTCTAAACCTACGTAGATTTTAAACTCTAAGTGTTTTAAGTCGTAGAGGTTAATGAGATCTTTAAAGTTTGCACTATTTACCGTTAGTGGGAGTGCATATTCAACTTGACGCTGGGCATTCTCACCTAAGAATAATGATGGTTCTTGGTGGTGATAAGGACGCGCATATTTAAATGCACTGTCATAAGCGGCTTTAGTTGCTAAGCTGTGCTCGGCCACTAATTTAGCTAGTTGAGGTAAATTCTCAACAATAAATGGTAAATCGATTACGCGATCCCCATTAGGTAACTCAAGGTTGCGACGTTTAGCTGGAGTACTTACATCCGTAGTTGCATAAGCAAACACCGGTGGTTTACCACTAAACATATCGTGCAGCGGATGGAGCATTTGTCCTAGAGTTGGTGCAGGAACTGGCTCATCATTTGCTGTGTTTGCTTTAGTGACGCTTGCTTTAGCTTTAGTGCTTGCTTTGGCACTAGTTTTAGCCTTGCCTTTACTTGCAGTACTATCTTGAGCACTTGCTTGAGTATTAGCTTGTGCCTCACCATCAGCTACATCTTCGGTGCTCTTCGCTACTGCACCTGTTGCTAACTGTTCTGCAAAGGCTTCTTGATCTTGACTCGTACAAGCAACAAAAGAATTCGCAGTTAAAGTATCGGTAACCAGAGGCGTAGTTTCTTGTTCCGGACTAAAGTAAGCGGCAATATCTTCAACCTCAATTACTTCTCCATTACCTAAGTACACTTTGTGTTTAGTTGGAGGCGTTGTTGGATCCGCTGGTTTATCTTGCGCTTGCGCAAATGCTTGCTCTAAGGTAATAAACGCTTCTTTAACGGTTTTACCAATTAAACCTTGAGCTTTTAACTCTTGGTATACACGATGAACAATCGGACTAATCTCTTCGTTAAAGTAACTTTGTACTAAGGCAAAAATCTCGTCATCTGATACGTGATCGTGATTGGTACAGCGTTGGTTTTGGTATTTTTGCCAATACTCTTCAACATCTTCTAGGTTAACGAGATCGGTTAGTTTTGGCAGATCGTAATTTCTAATTTGCCCTACTAACTCAAAGTTAACATGCGAAATTGCAAAGGCTGCTTCTACCCCGCGTAAACGTTGCACAAAATACTCATCTAACGTAATGAAGCCTAAAGCAAATTGCAGGGTTAAGTAATCTACGTAGTAACCTAACTCTTTATTGTCATGGGCTAGAGCGCCTTCATTAGCTAGAATTTCACGATAAGAGTTCTCGTGAGTATAGTCTTTGAATAGCGAGAAATAAAGATCTTTAAAATCTACGTTTTCTAGTACTTGCGGATTAAGACCTGCAGTTAAGAACACTGAATGATCTGGGCTTGCACCTTCTTGTTCATAACTAGCCACACGCTCTTGGAAGCCTTCGAGTAGATCCGAAATATCGGTAAAACTATCAAACACAGCATATCTCTTACCATTTTCTAATTGGTAAGAAGTAGCATTTTGCATCAGATTCGAGTGATTAACGTCTTTAGCTAAATCACTTAGTAATAAACGTTTAAAGCTTAAGTGACGTTTAAAGAGTGTATTTAACGCACGATCTAATGCCGCAAAACGCGAAACAAACTTCTCTACTTCGGCAGCCGGTAAGTCTCGAGGCAGAATACGTTGGGCTAGATTACAGCCTTCAACATAGTCAAAGCCTAAAATCTCACCTAAGCTTCCAGGAATCCAACCTGGTAAAGCACGTGCCGCAACCCCTTTCTCTCTTATATCGTCAAAAGGGAAAGATGGAGCTCCTGCTAAGAACGGTTGTTCTTTACGGAATGCTTTTGCGCGCTGTTTTGCTTGTTCTTGCTCTGCAAGGGCTTGTTCAACTTGTCCCACAAAGTTTAAGAACGCATTCTCTTGTGCAAACTTTTGTCCAGCAAATGCACGTACATAGTCGCGTGCTGAAAGAGCTTCAGGCTTAGTGAACCATTGATGGTATTCTGAAACTAACTTGTGGCTTAAGGTTTCACGTGTGAGCATGCCTTGTTCAAGTTTAGCTAGATGTTCAGCTTGGGCTTGGGCAATATTTGCACGTACTTGCGCTAGAGCTGCATTTACATCAGCAAGTAACACACGAACTGCTAATACAGCCTGGTCTTTAATTTGCTGTACTAAATTAGCATCTTGGCTACGGAAGTCATGTAGTAAAACCTGTAATGCCCACTTAAAGCCCGAGCTTAAGTAGATATTACTGCCGTAGACATACTGATCCCCAAAAATACGTACCAGGTCATAAGTAATAACCTTACTTGCTTCTAACGCAGCTTTATTAATGCTCTCTGGGTTTTCCTTAAGGAGCTTAGCATAATCATCTACCGATAGTACAGTGCCATCAGTAAGGGTAATTTCCGTGTTTTGTGGTTCAACGTAGGTTTTACCATCGATTTGTACTACGCGTGGCTCATGCTTACCGGTAATTTGATGCTCGACAAGCATGTCTTTGGCTTTTTCCGCGATCCCTTCTTGATAGCCCCAAATCTCTAAGCTTTTAACTAAAAAATCACCACCCTCTCTCTTGTAAATGTATGCAGCAAAACCCTCACCAAAGCCGTGAATGCTCTCTTTAACTCCTAAGTTATAACTTAGTTGTTCATATACATGACGTGGAGTTTCACGTAAAGCTTTAGGTACAGGGTAATAGCCTTCTTCTACATCTAGTTCGGTAAGAAGTGAACGTTGGTCATCATTGTCTACATCTTCTGGCACGTAGCGATTAGCAAATGCCACTACAGGATCATCTTCTTGCCAAGTCGTACGTAAACCACCCTCGAGTAAAAACTCAAGTTGGCTCTTTAGACTATCAAGCATAGCTAAGTGTCCAGCATGCTCTAAGCTCATGCCAGACTCTTGCACTACTTGCTGCTCACGTAAAGTTTCCGCTTGAGCAAACATTTGTGCCACTTGATTAGCTGCATCGTCGATAGCATCTAAGTCAGCTTCAACTTCTTGGTAGAACTTACCAATACTTACAAGGAGTAATTCTGAATGACGTTGATCTAAGTAGTAGGTCATGCGTGAGAGATTATCATGCACTAACATCCCTAGATCTGGAGAGTTACCACCTTCATATACCGGAATATAGTTTAAGTTAGTCCCAGCACTTGCGGCTAAATCTGCACGCAGATTTAGACTAAAGTGCTGCTTGGTCTGAGCACCTAAACGAATACCGACATAATTTAAGCGGTTATCAAAGTAAGAGCACAGATCATACGAGTTAATCCCATACTGATCCCAAGCGTGCATGTGATCTACATCACCTGGAGTAGCACTAAGGATCAGGTAATAGCTATCGTTTTTAGCTCCAAACTCTTTACCTTGATAGTGAAAAACAAAGTATTTATTTAAATAATTCTGCATGGTTATCCCTGCATGGGTTAATTATTTAGTTTGAAAGAATTTTAGGCTGGGCATGGAACATGCCAAGTCTAAGTTTTAATAGATCCAAAAAGATCTAATGTCTGGATCTCAATATAGATCCCAACAATCTCAGAAGAGAATGCTAAAGAAAGATCCCCTATTAAATGATATTTGGTTAGTTTGTATCATTTTGGGGGTGCAGCGCAATTTACAGATCACCTAAATGCGATTGTAAAATGGCAATGGCAGCCAATCCTGTAGTTTCGGTGCGCAGCACGCGCGGACCTAAATTAAAGTCCGTAAATCCAGCTTCTTGCGCTTTAGAGATTTCTTCGTCGTCCAGTCCACCCTCGCTACCAACCAGAATAGTTACACGTTGGTAGGTTTGTGGAGCGATTTGTTTTAAACGCACTCCGGCAAACGGATTAAGATTAATGTATAACTGTTGATAGTTCACATTATCTTCAGGATTAGGAATCTGCGCTGCTTGTTGATCGTAGCTTTGCCATGCTTGATAAGCACGAGCATGTAAAACTGGACGATCTTGGTTAGCTGCTACTTGTTTTAAGTAGTTTTCAAGGCTAACTGGAGGATTTAAGGTTGGGATCGTATCACGGTAGCATTGTAAGCAAGCATTCACCATAATCGCATGCCACTGGCGCATTTTCTTCTCTAAACGTTCTTCGTTTAGACGCACTTCGCCGCGCTTAGTGAACACTGGAGTGATTTCATTCACTCCTAGTTCTACAGCTTTTTGGATCGTCAGTTCCATGCGATCACCTTTACTAATGCCTTGTACTAAATGAATTTGTACTAAAGGTTCATTAGTCGCTTGTACGTAATCGCTAATAGCAACTTGCGCTGACTTTTTCTTGATATTAGTGAGCTTGCCTACATAGTGACCGCCCGAGCCATCAACTACATGGATTTCTTCACCTTCAGGTAAGCGTAGCACACGGCATAAGTGATGATAGCTTTCTTCACTTAAATCTAACACAAACGGAGGTTGTTGCTTAATTAATTCAGGATGATAAGTACGAAACAGACGCATAATTATTTTCCTGTAAGAGAGGTCGTTTGCTCGCTTGCTTGCTCGCCATCTGCGGCAAGGATCGGCTTACCATGCTCATCAAACTTAAAGTCTTTGCTTAAGACTACTACGTTTTTATAGCCATTTTCGATTAGGTTAACTGCTTGGATACGGCTTAGTAGTCCTTTAGTACAGTAAAGTACATAACGTTTACTTTGCTCAAGTGAGGCAAATTCTTCGGCTAGTTTAAAGAACGGAATATTTAAAACTGGCACAGGCCATTGGTTATTCGCGCGCTCAAAGGTTTCACTATCACGAACATCAATTACCACATCATTGTCACCTAAACTACGTACAAACGTTAGTTGGGTACTTTCAATGTGGGCTAGATCTTGTTTGGCAATATCACGTAAGTTTTCTACTTTAGCAGTTTCTAAAGCTTGCGCTACTAAAGCCTCGATATCTAATTTAGCTTCCTCTTCCTCTAAACGTGAAAGGTCAGCCGCAATAGTTGGCTTTTTCCCCATAATGCCGCAGAACTCTTGCACTTTAGCACTGATTTCGGCTGTTTGAATTTGATTCGCTTGAGCAATGATCTCTTCTTTGTCCATAGCAATCAGAGGACGTAAGACTGGTAAATCAGTTACACGTTCAATTACGCCAAGGTTTTTAAGAGTTTGAGAACTTACTTGCCCTAAAGCTTCTCCTGTTACTAGACCATCAATGCCTAGTTTATGCGCAATAGCAGTTGCTACACGGTAGAACATCCGTTTTAAGCATACTCCGGTATAGCCATCACTTACACTATTAGCAATATTCAGCATAATGTTGTAGAAGTCTACATAGACAAACTTCACATTATGACTTGCCGAATAGTGTTGCCATACTTTGCGCGCAATACGTTTTACGTAGTACTCGTGTTCATGTCCTCCGAGATTAAAGAACACATAGTGCACTTTACAACCGCGGCGAATCATTTGCCATGAAGATACAGCCGAGTCATAACCACCAGAGATCATACTTAACACTGCATCTTGCGTACCAATAGGGAAGCCTCCCAGACCATTAAACGTATGTTCAATTAAGAACGCTGTGTCGTTATCGATTTCGATTTGCACCGTTTCTTGAGGAGCAGTTAAGTTAACTGTTGCTCCTAGCACGTGTTGACGTAAACCACCACCTACGTAACGTTCAATGTCAATCGATTTAACTTGGTGTTTACCTTTACGTTTTACACGCACGCAAAAGGTTTTATTTTCTAGACGAGCAGCATTTAAGGCAAATACTTCTTCATATAAAGCGTGCAGATTATCTTCAACAAACGGCACCATTTTAATTAGAAGGATTTTTTGAATTCCTGGTACTTGGCATAGAATTTGCACAAACACTTTATAGAGCATCGGATCACACTTAGCTCTAACTAAGATGTTATCCCAGTTAATTTGAATACTACAGTCTAAGTTAAAGGTTTTGAGACTTTGACGGATGTTCGAAGAAAGGATCTTCACAAAGCGCTTACGTACTGAATCGCTTTTAGTCATTATCTCAGGGTGTAATTTAATACGTAAATACATAAAACTTGTTTACAAACATGAGAAGAAAAGCCCAAGCAGTGATATTACTGTGGGCTTAGAAACAGAGATCTTACTCTAAAAAAATAGCCTAAATAATTACTTATAGCCAAGTCAAAACAAAGGTGGCTACAAGCCTGTATATTATACCGCGTTTAGCGATGTTTTTCCCGAAAAAGGCAGCAAAAACCGCAATTTAGCGCGTTAAATTTAGGTCTTTTTTACTCGCGGAGACAATTTTGCAACATACGCAAAAATCCCAAGATTTTTATCTTGGGATTAAGCCTACAAATATGTTTATTAAGAACCAAAAATGGATCAATCTTAGACGTCTAAGTCATAAATCATCTTAGACGATTTAAAGCTGAATCAGAAATCATCTTAAACTGCTAAATCATAGTTCTCAACGATTAAGAAGTGTGAGGTACGTTGGGCAATTTTCCAATTATTGTCTACTTTTACGTACTGATCTTCATAACGGATATAGAATTTCGTCATTTTCGCTACACCATCTTGCTCAGAAGTTAAAGCTACTTGGCAATAGTGAGTTGCTTGCGCTGTAGTATCAGTCAGATCAGTTACTAAGAATTGTCCATTTGCATGATATACATCATTGAAATTAGCTAAGAAAGCACTAAAGCCAGCTACAATTGCTTCCTTACCAATAAATTCACTTGTACCTTGACCTTTAATGTGAGAGACTACTTTGGCATCATCGGTAAAGAGATGACCTTGGGCTGCTACGTCTTTAACGTCGGCTAAGTTAGCGAAAGTATCTACTAGTTCTTTTAATGCTTGTTTTTCTAAAATAGTTTCTAAAGTATTTGCTACTGTCATAATTATTTCCTGTTGTTTGTTACTTGTTAGTTGTTTGTTGCTTGTTAGTTGTTTGTTGTGTTACTTATTTGTTAAATTGTTTGTAGTTTATTACTTATTTGTTGTTTGTTACTTGTTGTTTTGATTACTAACTAGTTGGTTTTAGCTAGTTTTTTTTGCTTGCTATTTAGTTACTATTTGGTTTTTACATTGTTTGTAATTTGTTAGTTGTTTTGCTATTACCTTATTAGCTGTTACCTTATTAGTTATGTTTGTTGTGTTGTTTGTCTAAGTTGTGTTGTTTGTCTAAGTTGTATTGATTGTATTTTGGTAAAAGTGTCTGTGAGAGTTGTATCTTTGTTTCTGGGTTCATTATAGAAGAGTTTAATTGATGAGTAAACACTTTATTATTAGCTCTTTTCTTATAACTTTGTTGAGCAGCATTCAACAATCAGCCATTGGTATTACGTACACATCATTCTTTCAGCTTTTACTTTTGTCTTGAACACTTATGGTCTATTGCTTACTAAGTTGTCAGGTTTTCATCAAATTGATACTTAACCATAAAAGTTAACTATTCAATTATTGCCTTGATTTTCAAATGCTTAAAAACAACGATAAATAGCCTTATATTTTCTGAGCATTTAACTAAACTATTTCCCAGAAATTTTTTCGTGGGTAACATATAAACAAGAGTATAATTAGGCTCATCAATGTAGAGGTTTAGGTTGTTTTCCATTTCCCCTGACTCTACTATTTCAAACACACATAAAAGTTGATATGCAAACTAGAACTACGGCTCTTAATACCTAGATTCTAGTTAGGAGACGTATATATGACAAAAAAGAATTAACTCCTAGACAAGCTAACTCGCGCGTAATTATTTGGACTACTTTAGTAGGTGGCTTTATGTCATCACTAGTTAAATGGGGTTCAGAAGTAAATATGCCACCACGTGTTCCAGGTGAAATTTCACCTCCAGGTGCACACATCGATGCTTGGTTAGGTTGGTTAGGTATTGATCAACACTCATTAGACTATGTATATCAAGGTGCAAAAGTTTTAGGTGCTGTAACTCTTTACCACTGGTTATTTAGTTTTGCCTTTGCATTAGTTTATGTTTTAGCATCAATCGTTTGTCCTAAAACACGTTTATGGTTCGGTGCTCTATACGGTATTATCATTACTGTAGTAATGCACGGTTTCTTAATTCCTCTATTAGGCTTCCGTAACCCTGTATATGCAGACGGTGCAACTGGTTGGTTATGGAACTTAAATGCTGCTGAATTATGGTCAGAGTTCTTAGGTCACATCTACTGGTCTGTATCTATTGAAATCTGTATGATCGCAGTATTAGCTTACTTTGGTCGTCCAATCTTCGGTCAATGGTTTGCGAAAAAATAATTGCCAATAATCTATAACAGCTAGTTTTACCCTGTAAAACTTAAGCTCATCCTTAAAGATTTATGTTTTAAGCTCGGTTAATTTAACCGAGCTTAATGTATATCTGTACATCTATCCTTATTGCATATCCTTAATCCATATTCGTAACAGAGCGTGAGCCATACCACTAAGCTTATCTGTACAACCGACCAAGATCTTTACCTTTCCCCTTACCAGTAAATCTTTATTATTCTCTCTTCACTTCTTTGCCTGAGCTGTACTCCACAATATGCATCCCATCTTTACCAGATCGGCATCCTTTCTCTATTTGAGCAATCCTTGGTCTGTACCTGCAATGTCCCCAACATCTAGATTTTTACGTTCGCCTTTTAGTAAATACCTAAATTTTTTTCGTTTTGCAAGTCTAAAAAAAGTTACAAAAACCTCTTGACAGGCAAAATAAATAAAAAATACCCGAAAATTAGCCTTGAAAATACCCTTTTTAGGGCTGTTTTTATAGCCTTTCGTGCGAATTATGAAGACCTTTATATTTTTATATATTTTATTGCTTATATATGGCAAACTTTTTCACTTTTTGCCAAATTTTGCACTTTTACCCCTCCAAAATGTCTTTAACTTAAAAAAAAGTGTGATCTAGTTCACACATCCGACACATTCTTGATCCTTACGCTTGGTATTCGACAATTAACTCAATATAATGAGAGCAGTTAATTAAAAACCCACATAGATATCTATATCTAACGGTCTATCTATTTCAAAGTGAACTTTTTCTTCTAACTTGACTTGTATTCTTGTAATATAAAATTTTTTCGGTTGAAAAACTTGATTTAGTTTTTTTTTCGCTCGATCAATAAACTAAATTAAGTTTGAAATAATAGTAAAGTCTTTAGTGCACTTAGCTAATGAGAAAAAACACTTTATCAGACTTAGATAATCTTCGATCATTAGTACATATAGATATCTATGACTTTATTTCTCATTATTGAGAGATAAAAACTCATACTAGTGTGCACCTTTCAGGCCAAGAAAAGAAAGGTAATAAGCACACTACTAGGGATTTAGCGAATAAAAATTACTTTCTTTTTAATTGTAAATGTAGACCTCTTATACAATCTACAGTTAACAAAGATGGCAAATCTACCGCCAAATAGATTTGCTGTTATCCACAATTTACTTTGATCTGTTTACAACCTGTTTACAGATTAAATTGCTTTAGTTTACTTATCCTTAAGCATAACTCTAGGTTAAATTCTTGGGTTAAATTCTTGCAACAACGTCTAAACTAATGCAACAGCAACAAGTAGCCTTTGTGATAACCCCTGACAAACTCTTCCCAGTTTTTAAGTCGTAAGACGCACAATTTTTACTTTGCTTCAATGCCTAGAGCAACGAGCAAACTTATTAATTTAACTTAAGCCCATTTTGTAAAATCTTTATCATTTATAAATTGTATCTTAGGGTAAATTGATAAGTCCCCTGCTCGGAATTAGTTGCTTGCAACTAATTCTTTTCCGTGCCTTAGCGCCCAAATCGATTTACCCTAGACATCAACGACTCCATTTCTCTATGGTTAAGTTGATTCTCCTTTGTTAAATATCAACTTAGCCAACAGAGAGTATGCAACTTATAGATAGCAACCATGCAGGCTCAGTTTCTAAAGTATTGATGTACCTTTTACTTTAGACTGAGCTCTAGTTTTTTCTCCTATCTATACAGTATCAGATCTCTGAATTAGCTCTTAATTGAGCCAATTACCAACTAGTTAGGCTATTTAGTTACCAATACTTAAGCCAGGTTAACTAAGTAGCAACAAATTAATACGCCAAGTAGACTTAGCTCCTTATATGCAAATTTTTACTCCCATCTCACTGCACTTAAGCACAGTGGCGATAGGAGTAAGCTATCGAAGATTAAGATTACTATTTATATTTTTTACCAACCTTACTTGGCGTTACCTTATCCTTTGCAGGATCCAAAACTTAGAGGTTAGCTATAGGTAAGCACCTTATCATGAACAAATCCTCAGCCTATAGCTAACGGTTCGAGTTTTACTCGAACGTCCGAGGCTCTCAGTTTTGTGTTTTTAAACTTTAGTCATAATATAAGTGTTACTTAAGCCTAAGCATAGGCGCCCTAAGTTCTATACTTGGGCTTGAGTATTTTTATTACCAATTAAGACCTTCCCCCCTGCAAACTATACACTATGTAAGTAATATCCTTTATTGCTCACAGCACTACTATTATTAATGACTCTTATCGTGTGTTTGTCTGAAATAATTTGCCTAGGCTTGCGGAAAACTGAAAATTAGCGTGAGCATTGCTCCAGATTTTTATCAGGAGTTGCAAGAGCTTTTTTGACAGGATAGCTATAAACCTTGTAACTCTAAAGTTGAACGTTTAATCTCACGATTAAACGGAGGCATAGATACAGATCTGGCTCTTTTTCAAAGTTTAGGCGAATTATTTTTTTTATTTTCGCACTCGCAGAGAATCTACTATTAACAACTTAATATTCATCTTCTATTGACCATGTATTCTTATTTACCAGACACTTGCACTTATGCTCGCGACTAGATCTGGCATTTATTGCTATGACAGTCATTCCGATCTGATGAGATGCCACACTAATAGAAACTACTTTTGCCCTTCGGGGATTTTTGTTAAATCTCATCTTTTAAAATCTGTAAACTAATCTAATTCGTTTCACTGGAGATAGAGCATCTAACTGCCAATTATTTCGCTCTATCTCTTTTTATGTGAACAAATTCTATTTTAGGTACAGGTTTGTTCTTGCCGATTACTAAAAGCAAGCCAAGAATAAAAAGGCTTATCCGTAATCTTTTTTATTATATTTCCCCCTCTTAGTAATCACTCAACTTTGCAGCATTAGAACCGCCAATTCTAATGTACGCTAAATTTTATTTATAAGTTCGTATTCTTCTTAGTCGCCAACTTTGAGGAATATTTATCGCCATATAAGCTAGCAATGACCAATTGCTAGCTTTTTTTGATCTCTAGTTGCCTGTGCTAAAATATAAGGTAGAACTCTCTTGAGCAAGAACAAACAACATCTTAAAAACAAACTCAACAACTAACGCTATAGCAAATGCGATAACAGACCTAACACCCAAGACTATAGCTAACACAACAATTGACATAGCAATCCTTAAGTTAAAATCATACTTATGGCAAACAAGAATTTCCCCTTTACTTTAAGTTTGCAGAAACAAGCAAGTTCGCAAAGCCTTAAAGTCTATAACTTTTTTATAAGTGATTTACATTTAAGCGCTGATTCACATGAACTCAATCAGCGCTTTGCTAGTTTTATTGCGCAATTGCAAACTCTAGCTGATACAGCTAGTGAGAGCGAAGCAAGACAAGCTAAACCTGCAAACACAACCTCGCAAACTGAAACAACCGCGCAAACCGAACAAACCACACTACCAGAACAAAGACATATCCGTCTGTTTATTCTTGGTGATTTTCTTGCTCTAGGGATTGGTGATTTTATTCCTGAATGGTTTGTTCCTTACCAACAAGCATTACAAGCTCTATCACAGCAAGGAGTGGAAATCTTCTTTACTGTAGGTAATCGTGATTTCTTACTCGGGAAGAGGTTTGCTCAAGGGATTGGTGCTACCTTAATCCCTGAAAATACGCTAGTTGACTTTAAGAGTGATAACCAAGGTAATGTGAGCGCTACTTTCTCGACCATGTCTGCAACAGCGAGTAATATCGTTACTTATGGTAATAATTTTGAATGCCGTAAAGAACTAGTTGCCGAGTTTAAGCGTCGTAAGCATGATTTCTTAGATGAACAAAAACTCCATAGTGATAAGTATTTAGCTAAAGACGAACAAGCACTACGCATCTGGTTATGCCATGGAGATAATCTCTGCCTTTCAGACGAACCTTACCAAAAATACCGTAAGTATATTCGTTCATCTTTAGTACGCGGCATTGAAAAGATTATCCCAACTAGCTTGGTAAAAAGCATTGCTAAACACATTAGCGCTAAATCTGTAGCCAAACGTAAAGCTCTAGAGCAGATGCACGCTAATCCAAATAACCAAGAAGCAAGTGCTGCACAGTCTCCGGCTATGCGTCATATGGCTGATATAGATTTACTCTATACGCAATATCTTGCTGAAATCAGCCAAGCACAAGTGCTCATTTACGGACATATTCACCGTCAACGAATTATGAGTTGGGAAACCATTCAACCACAAACCTCACCTGACAAAGCAGAAAAACTTACTCCGCGTACTATGGTAACCGTATATCGTAGCCCTGAAGCTTATACTGATCTGGGATATCTGGAAAAAGTAAAAACTCCAGAAATCTATACTGATATTAATGATCTGTATAGCTTACCAATCGGTCGCGTAAGAACAATTTATGCTAGCTCAGCGGTAGCAAGTGACAACAATAGTCAGACTGATAATCAAGCTGATAAGCAAGTCAATAATCAAGATGGTAATCAAACTGATAGTCTGTTTTATGTGGAAAATAGCTCAGAGACATCTTCTGCTGCAAATACTTCGATAATTACTGATAAGGCTACATGGCAAAGCTTAAAACAGCAACAAAGTGAGTTTATTGCCTTACAAGCACAACCTGCACATGCTGATTTAAGTTTAAATAGTCCATTCTATGCTGTATCTATGGCTGATTGGTTAGACACTAAAGATCTACAAAAACAAATCCAAGCCCAACAACGAGCAGTTGACACTTGGATTACCGGTGTTCCTATTCCAGATTCACCTTTAAATGCGCAAACTACTCAACAAGCTACAACTATTGAGCATATTCAAGAACAAGGGCAAACGATTAGCCAACGTCAGATTAATGAAAGTATTGCTCTCTTAGTACAAGAAGTAGATGCTCAAGGTGTGAGCAGTTATAGCATGGGCTTTATTAATCCTGAAAAACTTGCCTAAGTGTTTTCAGACAACCCAAAGGCAAAATAAGCCAAAATCTATAATAGTAATTAGTGCAGCACTAGCAAAAGCAATAAACATCAGAACCCCGTAACCTTACGTTACGGGGTTCTGTCATTTATTCTAATCACAAACAACTTTACCAAATCTGTAGCAGAGTATTGGTTAATTGCTTAATACGCGAGGTATAGTCTTTGGTGCTAAGTTCTTGCCATGAACTTTGTAGTTGTAATACTTGCTGACACAAGTACTCATAAGTCTCAACCTCAGTATTTTCAACCAAAGCAAACCACACTCCTAGTTCAGCAGCCTCGGTTTGAGGATTTTGCTTTTTAGGATTTTGGGTATAGCAAGCAAGGTATTCTTTAGCGCGTTCACTTGTAGGGAGAATAAAGACTTGTAGCTTATCTCCTACTTGCATAGTAGTTGCCAACTCTTGCTGACATTGCAAAATCTGCTTAGCAATAGTCAGGTCTCCGCAAATTTGTACTTGCCATTGTGCAAGGCGTAAACAAAGTTGCTGATACAACTTAGCTAGATGCTGCGCACAAATTCCTTTAACAGGATTTACTGCTAGTTGTTGACAATTTATTGCTACTAAGTAATAGAGTAAATAGGTACTAAAGTTAGTTACTTGTTGCTTAATATCAGCTTTAAAATCAAGCTTTAACTCTAAACCTAATTGTCGTAATAGATGCGGAGTATATGCTGGAGATAAATGCTCTAGGTCATTTATTATCTGACAGAGAACTGTAAAATCCGGAAGGTGTAAACTTTCATGCCAAGTTAGGGATTTAGGACTTCTTGCAACATGAGCAAGCTTAAAATCGCGAAGTGTACTAGTAACTGTACTAAAGAAAGAACTGCTTTTATTTCCATTACTACTATATGTGCTATTTTTACTATCTACACTAACTTCGTGCAGTTGGCAAACTTGCTCAGCACTTTCTAAAGTATCCAAGTCTAGCTTCTTAACTTCATAAGATAAACCATAAGCAGCATACTGATAGTCAGTTAGAGTGTTAAAGATATAAGAAGCACTATCTTTAGCTGGCTTAAAGAAATTACTTTCTTCTGGATGAATAAAATCATCAGCGATTTCTCCCTCTGCAAAAGCTACACTTGCTTGTTCATTAGTCCTACTATCTTCATTAGCACCGCTACTAATATCTAAACTTTCTAACTCATCTTCACTTTGCTGGGCGGATTTTTGCGCACAAACTTCATCCAGCCATAATTCCCAATCTTCTACTTCATTTGTAGAGTGGGGATTTGTTTTTGTGGAGCTTTCAGCAAGTAAAAGAGTGCATATTTGCTGCAGATCAATCAGCATTTGGTAACAACGCAGCACCTCGATTTTCTTACAGCTAAAACTATGTCCTGTATTCTCTGCTGCCGTTTGCAAAATACGTTCAATAACTTGAGGCTCTAAAGCACTTAAGGTCGATTGTTTACTCGTAAAGTAATACAAATTAATTTCAAACTGTGTCTTTACTTTAGCTTTAGTTAACGAAGTTAAAAACAACTCTAAATTTTCCGCAAACCCTAACTTACCTTGCGTTTGTTCTGAAGTAAATACTTGCCAAGATGCTACTTGTGGATAAGTAGTTGCTAACTCTTGGAGAGCACTTACAATAGCTTGTCTAGTACTATCTCCTGGTGCAAGACACACTACTTGTTGTCCTGCTGTAGTTTGCATTTGTGTAAGTAGTACTGATAAATCGGTTGTCGTTAGCTCTAATTGATCATGATCTTGTTGTGTTTGCGCGAGTAAGCTCTCTACGGCATGCGCTGAAGCAAAGAAAAGAATACTGATACAACCTTTAGAGCTAATGTTAGTTGTAGTATCAATGTCACTCTTTATGTCATTAAGACTATCTTGCACTTCTCTTACTTCTCTTTGCCATGGCACTAATGGGTAAAACTGATAAATTTGCGCATAATCAACCACTACAAGGTTCTCTTGTAGTTGTAAATGTGCGATTGGAGCTTGCAAGGTTTTAGCGCTATGCCAAACATTTACTGCAAGTTTATGCTTAAGATTATGCTGTTTTGCCATAAAAGTTGTGTTGCGAGTAAGAAAGAAGAAGCGTTAAAAATCGGAATAACGATACTAAAAGTAAAGATCGAAATAAAAATAGTGACTACAGATTTTGTAGGCATGGCTCGACCTATTTTGCCTAACTCCTTTAAAGAGGAGGAGCTATGCAAATGAAAACTATCGAACTTAGGTTGTTGTGTTTATTTTACCTTAAATGCAAGAGTTACGGCTATTCTTAGGCAGCAATTAAGCTAAAAATTTATCATCCCTTGGCTGCGCATCGGTGTGATCGTTACTTACTACCGTTACTTAATATCTTTACTCTACTTTTCTTTCCAAGACTTAAGCTTATTTACTGATTTTCTCTCCTTATTAAGCAACGCAGCGACTAGGTGTCTTACTTTAAATTCAGCCAAGAGTGAACTTACATTTGCAAGTAACAATAAATATATTTTCGTCTGTTTTATTAATGCGAATTTTTCAATCTTTTCTCTTTGAAAAAAGATTTTTTGTTCGTAAGCTTTTATATTCAAAAAACGTTTATTACCTATAAATACCCTTAAAACCACCCTCTAAATCTAAAAATCACTCTCTAAAAATATTTAAATTTTGCACTACCCTATAAGGATTAACTTTAATTTTTTTCAAGTAACAAAAGTTAGCATTTTTTATGAAAAATTTTATTTTTTTCTGTTGATAATAAAAAAATTAACTTTATATCTTATTTAGATTTTACTGCTAGTGAATTCTTGCTAATGGTAAGACACCAAGTATCTTAGTAAAGATGTAAAAAGAACCAGCCAAAGTTCTTTTACAACAAGAAATCATTCGCCAAATTAGATTTCTTGTTTGCTGTATCCACTATGCTCACATAGTGAAATTATCTACACCTGCATGTTATAGTCGCCAACGTATAACATGCAAGTGTAGGATTTTGATCCGCAACTAAGGGTTTTACTTTCCTGCCAAGCTAGTAAAACTTTGGAAGTTCACAACCTTAGCAAATTACTAACATAAAATCATCTATCCCTAGAGTAGAGTACTAGAAAAAACATATGATTGCCAATAGTATGTTTTACCTTGTCTGCCAAACAAGGTTGGGTAGACTAATTTGTAAATCTTATTCATATACTAATTAAGTCGAGTGTAACTTGTAGTTGCCAAATATCTACTGCCTATAGATATCTACAAGGATACAAACTTCATAAGGTTGTTGAACTTCCAGCCACAGGAAGTTCTTTTTTTATGCCTAAATTTTGGCATCTGTGGTATATCACTATTAGACTCTATAGCAACGCTCTCTACTGCTATTGAGTATGAGCAGGATATCTTCTAGTACTCTAGCTCCCCTCTCTACAAGTAAAAATTATGCACGCAAAAAAGGGGTTAGGTTCTGCATGGAACTTAACCCCTAAGCTTAAAGCAAAAGTAAATTCAAAGTAATACTTTGTTTTTAAGATAGATATGAAAAATAAAAATGGGTGCTAGTTAAGAACCTTAGTTCTTAACTAGCTAGGGTTCAGACTATAAATCTGGATTGCGGTAAGAAAAGCAATTTATCTCTTGATCTAAAATCAAGGATGATCAAATTGTTGCGGATATTATGGTGTACTATGTATCTAACGGTAACCAGATCTTAATGAAAGATGATCTTTATTACTTGATTACTTAGACACTTAGTAATTTTGTTACTTAGTTACAGATCATTTATATCTTAACTATTGTTACAAAGACTAGATTCTAACTTGCCTTGTTTCTATTACTTTTATATAGGCAAAGTTTTAAATTTCAAGTGCTAAGAGTTGCAAAGTGGGTAATTTTTCACAAAAAATTAACCCGCCTAATAATGTTTTGCATTATTAGACGGGCTTTAACAGTGACTACAGCCACTGCCTGTACAGTCTGAACACATAAGCACACTCCTTATGAGAGGCTCAAATTATGAGAATAAAAATCTCGGTTAATTGAACAATTTTTTACTTTTGAATAGGCTCTTCCTCGAGGTTGATAAATTTTTAGGATTAGAATTGGTTTTTTAGTTTGAGAAGTTTGAGTTTGAGAAGTTTTTTAGTTTTTTGTTTAGTCTTACGACTTGTAACGTTGAGTTTTTTAGTTAGTTAAAAAAGGTTTTTATTTTAGTTTGGTTTTTAGTTTGGTTTTGGTAAACAACAAACAAGTGTTTTTATTAATTGGTTGCTTTTGGTTTTTAGTTTAGGGTGGTTAATGGAAATTTTTACCAACAGTGTCTGATTTTGAGGTTGTATTTGTTTTTATTAGCTTATTGGTTTGGATAAGCTAGACACTTGATCTCAAGCATAAGTTTGCATTATTTCTAAGAGCCATATTTATGAGAGAGACTGAAAAGATATATAGTTCTGCAGAAGTAAATTGTAACTTAGCATGCTTGATCTGGTTGGTTAAATAATCCCATATTTTTATTATGGATATACTTTCTATTAGTGATAGGTTTTACCTATCAATTAAAACTAAAGAGATTTGAGAAGAAGTGGTAGTTTTAGGCTAATAGAATTACGCCTTAATAAAAACATAGTGCAAATTTAAGGAAAAACTAGCTAGTTTTATCGCTTAAAATCTTAAATTTAAGCTTGGTTAGGGCTAAATTTAAGCGCTTAAGCCTAACTAATTTTGTTAAATTTGGCATTTATTGTTTACATGTATATATTAACCTAAACTAGCTGTTTTTCGTGAAAAATTTACATTGGGTATATTTTGCTTAAGTGCGGCTAGTTCCTAAAATTGCTTAGACTTTCCTCATTGTTTTTGATTGGTTTTAACCTTTTACCCTATTTATCAATTTATTAAACAAAAGCCTCCTCTAAATAAGTGCGATAGGTAAAAGCTATCACCTGTAAAATTATACTTGACTAAAAAGTAAGTGATAATCATATGCACAAGAAAAAATCCCTAAGATAACTTAACATCTTAAGGATTTACAGACCGATTTTATGCTATATGGAAGTATATATGTGTGTATCCCAAGTAGGTATACGCGGTAATTGTTACTTTGTGGTACAACTCACTAATAGCCTGAAGCGATAAAATAAAAAAAACAGGTCAATATAAATATAGTTAGATCTAGGAGATTAGCAAAAGCTGGAATATTGACCTGCTTCGGACTTTATTATGACTAAAGTAACAAATAACAGGAGAGGACAGGTATAAGCAAGGTAGCAGTAACAGCAAAGTGTCTAATGAGTTGTCGTAAAAGGATGATGAAAGTTATTCACAAGAGTTACCATTAAGAGCTATATCAACTTACGATTCCTCGGCAAAACTAATATCCTTGCTTACCTTTATTTACAGTAAGTACTCAACTACGAGCCTTACTCACCTCTAAAATCTGGACACAAAAAATAAGCGTAAAACACACATTGGAGTTTTTAATATATGACGACGAGGGAGTATTTTACGCTTACCTTGGTTTTAATATGAATTGATGATTCGCATACCATCAGTTTTAAGGTCTTAAAGAAAATGAAGATTTGAACTTTAATAGTTTGGGTTGAATGGTTAGTTTTACTTGCTTGCCTTTATTTGTCTTGCCAAACAAGACAACTTAGAGCAAACTCATTTAAACAAACCACCAAACTAGCTTCAAGCTTCTTGGTCGTAAAAAATGGGTGAATCTTTTTAGATCCATGCCACAAAGTGGCGTCTAGTGTAAGCTCAATCAAGGGATGCACATCTTAATCTAAGATTAAGCTGTGCACAGCCCTCGACAAGCCGAGCTTTATGAACTAAAACATTATTACGTATCAGTTAGTATTTAGTTGCTTTTCGTTAGGCTTACTTATGCTTATGGCTACTCATAATGATTGCAAAACCGCTAAGATCACAGCCCCAAGAATAAGCGAGATTATTCTTTTGTAAATCTAGTGATTAATAAGTGTGCCTAAGGATAGACAACTAAATACTAACACATATACTAACTTTGCTTTAGGTTGGCAAAATAGGATAGATAATAAGAAAACCAACTAGTTAATATTAAAGTGGAGAGGTATTAACTACCAGCTTTCAAGCTTACATTTACGATACTCAAACTTACATCCACAAGCTGTTTAGGTTAACCTGCAAGAATTAAGCTACTTAAAGATTTTAAAAACTCAGAGGTAATAAAGCTTTTAAAGTGCTAAGTGCTTAAAGAATTTGGAAGGCTCTTGCAGTAAGTTACTTGTGGTAAGGTTTTGAGCTCAACTCTCATGGGTTAGGTAAGAGCTGCTTGCTTCTAACTAACCAATTAACGCGATCACCCATCTTTTGAACTGTGGTTAGGTAGCTAACCTTAGTTCATCAAATGTATTTTCTTTGTTAAAGGCTTGTTACTTATTATCGTCTCTAGTTCCTTAAACGTTCGACCCAGTTGCTATAAAAAAGGCTTTTTTAACTCAGATTAGTTAACATTCAAGTGTGAGTTACAGTTTTGTGGTTAAAAACTTTAACCTTTAGGGTTTAAGGGAACTACAGCTTATAGTTATTCTGCCATTACCATCATAAAGCCAACTATGCTACCTAGAATTGCTAAAGCCCCAAATAGAGCTCCGACGCCTCTAGTAACACCAGACATAATTTTTTCTTTGGCCATACGAGTAAAGATACGGCGACGTTTTGGAGCAGGCACAATATCTGCAAAACTTTCTAAAGCTAACTCACCGTGAGAAGATGGAGTAAATTCGTGAGTTAGACTTTCATTGTTTACAGCTTGTTCATGGGTTAATTCCATTACCGGCTCGTTATTGTGTTGTGGAACTTTTGGATCTAAAGTTAAAGGATTTCTATCTAATACCATAACAATTCTCCTATAAAGATTGCCTCAACAACGACATACTTAAAACAGTTGTAATCACTAAATTTTAAGTTAATGTTACCCGCCTTAGCATCTAGCAAATTAAAATTAACCTACTCGACACCTTGGACACCAATACCCTTGCGCTGCCAAGGATTGTATTGGGGGAGTTTACACAGTAGCATGTCTCACCACCTCAGCGCTAAAGATTGCGATTAAACCTAACTTTAACTTGGAAAAGCTTAAGTGGTTTCAAGTTGATGTTTGATTGATTTTTTCCTACGTTTGATTTGGGCTTAAGTTTAGCTTTTATGTTGCTTAGGTATTGGATTTATTATGTAGCTTGCTTATATTTAGTTTGCTTATATTCAGCTATCTTAGAGTTAGCGTATATCTAGTAGATATGCTAACTAAATCTAGCTGATATGTGGTAAAAGTATGGTTAAAAGTTTTTAATAAAAGCTAACTAACGTAGTTAATGTGAATCTTAAGTTGGTTAAAGTTAAAGTTCGGTTAATGCTGGTTCTTGCTTAGATAACTTATTATATTTTTATCCATAGTACCTATGCTTAATCAGCATTGTAAGTTTTATTTCTAAGAAGCAAATTCTTACTTATCTAGCGATATAAATCAAAAGAAATCAATAATCGCCAAAGCAAACTCTTTGCTCTAAAAAATGAACCTCGAAAATTAATCTGCTTTCCTTATACTTTTATTATATGAATATTTTTTTTCTTGCCAAATAAAGGTAACGGATTTGTGTCACCGATCACACATTTTTTGCAGCTTTAGAAATTTTGATCCAAACGAACAAGGATTTTTGCGTAAAAGTGTGAAGTATGCACATAATTAACCATAATTTGCGTAATCCTATAGAAATTTTTGAAACGCAAAAAATGAAAAATAAATAAGTTTTTCGTAAATATTTTTTAATTTTAGGATTAATTATTTGGATGAATTATTTGGATTAATTATTTTGTGGTGGAATAAGAGACCCGTGCTGTGAGATAAGTTCTTGTGGTATTAGACTAAGTATGAGATCTGGGATATTGATATATCAGCATGTGGAATGAAGTTGAGATGTGCTCTGAGAGATATGAGGTGTAATCATTTGCGGAATAAAAAAATAAGCCACGGTGCTTTACGCCGTAGCTTATAGGTATCTACAATAGAAGACCAAATGAATGGATCTTTGCATATCTCAACGAATCGTAATAATGTGCTTAAGATTATTACGACTATTTACCAATCGTATAAAGACAGGGTGTCTATGGTTGATCGCAATTGGCTTTAGCGACTAACTACACGATTTAGTAAATACTGTAGGGCTAATCTATGGCTATTTACATATTGTAAATTCGCACGCGCTTGGTTACAAGCTTGTTTATTGTGTAGATTAGCTTGACGAATTGTATCTAGATGCATGTTATAAGCGATATCTACAGCTGTAACTTCTTCTACTTTGGCAGTGTTGTATTGGAAGTCAGCATAAGTATCACATGCTGCAACAATTTTTTGTCCTGCAGCAATAAAGTCATCTAGAGAAGCGGTTTCATTTAGACCTGCCATAAGAGCAATTTGCGCAAAACCTGGTACTTGCGCTAAAAGTTCTTTTTGCGCCGCATTAAGTTCAGTTTTTACACTCACATTAGGAATGTTAAACTGTGTCTTTTCTGCACTTACAGAGCTAAAATTATCTGTGGTAAATTCTGGAACTTGCGCTTGAGCAACTTTGCTTACTGCTGGTTTAGCCTCTGCATTAGCAGTAGCACTTTCTTGAGTATTTTCTTCAGTGCTTACGGCTGGAGTTTCTTCTTTGCTAGGACTAAAACCCGCAAAAGAAACTTTAGTTGCTTTTTTCGCAGGAGCGGCTTGACTTGCAACAGATGAGCTTGCAGCATTTGTAGCTTTATTCTCGCTAGCGCTTTCAACTTTACTTGCAAACTGTACTTTAGTACTAGTTGGCGCAGGAGTTGCAGCCGGCACAGCACCCGTTTCAAATGGGTTAGTCGCTTGCGCTAACATAGTACCATTGGTTGCATATGTAGCGTCTGGGCGATTGTTTGCCAGAATTTTATTAACTTGTTGACTTACACTTGGAGTGTAAACTAAAACTTGATTTGGACCGATGTAGTATGAAGCACTTTCTAAAGTTAAACCATTACCACTAGCTAGCGTTAAATGATTCTGTAACGCAAATGGTTCCATGGTTGCAACTTTATATTGATTATTCGTATTGGCTGCTACTAAGTATTCTTCACCTTGATTTAAGGCAATACGCTGTTGTTCTACAACTTTACTGTTCGTAGCTTGTGCAAGTTCATCACTATCATCGATAGCACGGTATACTGCTTGATACGAAGCATCGTTATCACTAGCTTTATCTAAGCTTGCCATATACTGCTCGTAAGCAGCTTGGTTCGCTTGAGCTTGGTACTCTGCTTGCGCTTGTACTAATTCACGTACGTTTACACCTAAACGATTTAGGACTGCAGTTACCGGAATTAATTGTTGTTTGTGTGTATAAGCATTAGCTAAACTTAAAGAAGCAGTAAATACTCCTTGCTCTGGTTTAACTAAAAATGCTTGTAAATCTTGACTTGACCAACGATAAAAATCTGCCATTACTTGTAGATCGTAAAGCAGACCCCAAGAGCCGTTAGCAACTAAACTTGGGTATTGCGCAATAAATAAATTTGTTCCTAAAGCATT
The DNA here is from genome assembly GCF_003585935.1 of Psittacicella hinzii. GTDB lineage: Bacteria > Pseudomonadota > Gammaproteobacteria > Enterobacterales > Psittacicellaceae > Psittacicella > Psittacicella hinzii. The sequence continues at coordinate 13,805 of NZ_NRJG01000012.1, read as the reverse complement.
AGCTTGCGCTACACGACTTGCTAGTTCAGCACGATTGTCGCGGAAGAAATTTAATACTGCAGGTACGCTCGGAGCTGTATAAGGTAACACCTCTTCTTGCTCTTGCTGTTCTAAAGAATTAGCAAAGGTTTGAATTTGCTCTTGTACTGTAGGTTGTGCATCCGCACTACCTTGTGCAAAAGCTGGAGTTAATCCTAAAGTTAAGCTCGTAGCTAATAAGAAGGCACTTACTTTCCCTAAGTTTAAAGTAAAATGACGAGAACTGTTCATAGATGTTGAGAAATAAAAGAAGCAATTATTGTAGATAAACTCATGATTAGCATTAAATTAAAGCACGTGAGATATGACTGAAGAACTGACATCAATAACTATTAAATATCTTAGAAGACTTCTTGCAAAGTTTAAGACTTCTCTTAAAGATTGATGAGATTTCTTGTAAAGTTTGTTGAGATCATTTTGATTACCTATCTTCTTAAAAAGATTTTGCATAATCTTTTAAAAGATAGATTAAAAAAAAACAAACTTTGAATCTTTATTAATAGTTAGCTAATCAGAGTAGATTTGTTTGAGAATATAAAGCGTTGAATATAGAGGTATAAACTTCTCAAGGTAAGCAGCCTTGGTTTATAAAGTTTAGCTAAGATTTAGGTGAGGTAGTAATGCTACCAACCTAAAAGCACATAAATTTTAGCTAAAATTTATAAAGCAATAGGGGATAAAAAACAGGATTAACAGCTAAGTTTAGCCAAGTGACTCGTTACTTAAGCTGTCTCGTTACTTAGTTGATTCGTTACTTAAGTTTAAAGGTAGAGTTTAGACAACCACGCGCTACTTGCACTTACGATTCTTAAATTATATGAGGCAATAAAGATCGTGGGTTTGCTTTTAGCACCCATATCTAGGTGTTTAGGAGACTGGGAGTCTAGGAGACTAAACACTATATCCAAGACATAGCCTCTTAGTTTATGTTGCTTCTAAACTAATCACTATAAGCTAAACTTAGCTGTTAACCACAGAAACAATGATTACAAAAAATCTCAATGCATTTAATGTAAAAAACACATCGACTTTTATCTAAAATAAAAGTCTAACTTCTATCTGGAATCATGCAAGCATTAAAGTTCCCCAACTTTAACGTTTACTGGCTTAAACCTAATCTAAAAGGCAAGTACTTACTTATGATTTTCTACTTAGAAGGTCTAAGTAAAAACATCTAGGATGGCATTACTATCCATAAGTAAGAAAAATTAAGTTTAAGTTTCCAGATGATTTTGGGAAAAAGCTTTCCCAAAACTAGGAGATTACACCATTTAAAATGGTATATCTACGTAAGCTGTTAAACAGTAAACTTTAGAGTTTTTTGTGTAAAAGTATTAAAAAGTGAAGATTAAAATACTTGAACTATGACTTAGCTTGAAGAATAAGCAGTTTGATACTTGACTATGATCTGACACATTTATTTAATGTAAATGCTGAAATTAAGTCGCATTAGTTCTATGGTGCACTTAAGATAAGTACAGATAGAATAGGCTTAATAAAATGGTCTAAAACCGTAGGCAAGTTAGTTTGAGGCCGCATTTAGGTAGAAAAATTTCCTTCGACTATAAAGATCCTTCTAGACTCAACTCTCCTAGAAGTTCTGGATTTGGCAAACGCCGAAGTAAAGTTACCTTTAATTCTTAGGATAAAATTTAGCAAAAAGACTAAAAACGAATCTTTTCTACACCTTACTGGCAGATAAGGGGAACGCATTAAATAAAACCCTAGATTGGCAGTCTAGTGAGGGCAAAGCATATTCTAAGTCCCAAACTGCTGTTTAATCTATTTGTTTTGCAAACTTTAGCCTAAGCAATAGCTTAAGATTTTATCTTGTTGAGCAAAGATATAGTCAAACAAAAGCGTAATATATGTATTTCAGCAAAATCCTTGCTGTATTGCTTTTGCACAAAAATAGTAAAAATATTAATGAATAAGATTTTTCTAGGAAATCACTTATTTAAGCTATTCTGGGGAGAAAGAACTATGTATATAGTAACTAAAGAGTAACTATTAGTTCTTTGAATAAGATCTTAAAATAAGTCGAAGCTGTATTTTTATACTAGAACTATAAAGATAGTCGTAGTTGTAGGTGTCTACAAAAAATACATGCGGGGAGTTATCTTAACGATAACTAAAGGCAGCCAGTTACGGTTTGCTTTATATTAGAGAAGAATAAAGTTCTAAAAAGTTAGAAACAACCATTGTTGCCTTGAGGTAAATGATTTAAATAACTTGGTTATTTAAATGGCGATAATAATTTTATATTTGTAAATAAGACAAATCTTTTTGAGAAAAGTTTAAATAAAATAAAAACTTTCTTTTAATTAATAAATTTATTTTTTAATCTTACTTTTGATGATGTTCATATTATAGCACTAAATCGCAAAAAATTACGTTTTACGTTTAACAATTTATAAATTTATTCCTAAATGCTTATAAACTAAGATAAATTTTTTTCGCGACCTTATCATGCTTGTCTTTTTTACGTTTTAACTAGTAACAAACGAAACTTGCAAATGATAGATTTTGGTAAGTTTATGTGACCAATCAGAACTAGATAAACCTAAACTTAAATTGTAGTTAACTATAAATAGTATTAATGTAAGACTTAAAGAGTTGATAAAGGGGAGTACGTAAAAAATAAACAGGAGTTGAGAACTTCGATGCGCAGTCCTAAAAATGAGAGGCACTTCATAACACGTCCTAATATCAAAAAAACCGCTTAGATATGCAATTGAAGCATATCTAAGCGGAACGAAACTTTATTACATTAAAACATCTATCGAGGCCAATCTTTTACAAATTACTTGGTCTCTGGTTGATACGTGCAAAATTCTGAGTAAATTTTTTTCGGGAGGTGGAAAATGACATCTACGTAATAAAAAATTTACTTCATATCAATATTACCAAATCAAAAACTCCAATCATTTGGGGCTACCGCACCATAAATTTTGCATAACAAAAAACTCCAACATGCGATTCAGACTGCGCATAACGTTGGAGTTTTTCTAAGCCAATTCAATAATGTATCAATACTCATTGAATAATCAAATTATAGCATAGAGTTAACCGGATATATACGGTGTTAAGTAGTTTTTTAACTTTTATGACCCTTGCATAGATTTGAGTATTGATAATTAGAAGAATTTAGTTTTTTCAGACAACCATAACTACAAACGAATGGTTGTCTGAAAGTAACTCTTATAGTTTAAAAACTAACCTTAGTTCAGACAACACTAGGTATAAAAATAACTAGAGTTAACTAGATACTTACTCTTAGTTTAGTTTGATTAAAAACAACTAGTGATAATTAGATACCTACTCTTAGTTTAAGTATTGCTTAGCTGTTTTTAATAGTGTACTAATCCCTATACGACTTGCTGTGAATAACTCATTGGCTTGCGCAAAGTCCATATCTGGTGTTAAGCCGTATAACTCTAATACTTTATGTAATTGAGTAATTGTACGTGGGAGATATTTAAGGATTAGACGATTAATCGGATCACTATCGTCTCTGAGATCTACAGCTGGCTGAGTATAAACCACACGCTCAACTAGATGACAGAGTAAATCTCCACGTTCTAGTTCATTATGTAATTTAAGTAATGGTTCACGACATTCATCAGGAATTACACTTAAGACATAAGTCCCTAAACAGTAATGATCACGTCCATGTTTTACCACATTCGGCTGTAAGTGATTATCTTTACCGTCCGGATCATGGGGAAAGTTTACTTTGCTCCAATTTAAGTAGCGTTGGTAATCATGCTTAGCACTTAGTGCATCATCAAATACCATCTCTAAGAAGAGATATTTATTGTCCGTACGTGCTAAGAGTTCGGCAAGTTTATCTCCATCATAGAAATGAGCTACCATGAGTTCTTTCCAGTCTTCTGGATACACATATACTACATGAGTATCTACTAATAGAGTAAAAGCGTCTAAGATTGTATCTATATCGCATTTACTTTCATTGCGAATATTACGTAAGATAATTGCCCAATGCACACCACGCATTACTGGTAGTTCTTTTACTACTAAAGTAATTAACTCTATCCCTTGAGCACAAAGCTTACCAATCTTAGCCGCAACTTCTTGGATTGGTGATTGATAGAGTTCTAAGAAGTACTCTGTCTTAGAGTGATATGGGATTAAAGTAGTGGTAATGATCTGGGTATTTGCTTGGGTATTAATCTGTTTATTACCCAGCGCGTTATCTAATACATTACCTTGTACCTTACCATGAGCATCAATAAACTCTTGCGCATTAAAGCTAACTTTAGCCTGAGGATCTTGTAGCTCATAATGTGGTAGTAAAGCCTGCAACTCTTGGACATAAGTATCAAGTTTAGCCTTAAGTGCTTCTGGTAATTGGCTTAATAAAGGATTAAGCATGAGGTGTTCTCCTGTTTATCTAGTTTGTTCTAGATTGTATGTTAAAACCTCCAAGTGCAGCTTGGAGGTTTTAACTTGCAAGGATTAACTATTGTTCGAACGTATTATCGATTATTCGTATTGATTATCGATTATTCATTAATCGCTTGAATGGTTTTTAATGGAATTAGTTTGTTCTCAAACGCATTTAATACTGCATCTAATTCAGGAATGGCATTACGTACGCCTTGTTGTTGAATTTTAATTGCAGAAGTTAATGCCGAGATTTGTACTACTTTCGATAGATCCCAACCAGCAGCCACGCCATAACAGAATGCACCGTGGAAAATATCACCAGCACCTGTAGTATCTACAGCTTTTACATCATATGCTGGGTAAGCAGTCATTTGGTTATTAGATAGATAAATACCACCACGTTCACCTAAAGTTACTACTGGGCAGTTACCTTCGGCACATAGGCTGCGAATTTTTTCTAATGCTAAAGCAAAGTTATTAGAAGTTAATGGTTCGCCAATTAAACCTTCAGCAAACTCTTCTGAAGATACACAGAAGTCTACTAATGGTAATAGTTTCATTACTGGTTCTTTAACCGCATCTGCATCTAGCACTACATAACGATTATTTACGCGAGGAATAAAGTATTCACTAATTTCTAACTCGTGACCGTCTACTAAGATAATGTGTTTTTCATCAGAAGCATTTAACTTGTCAATTAGTTCATCTAATTTAGCGTAGTCTGCACCAGTGAAAGTTTTTGCACCATTGTTTTTGTGCGTCACAATCGTACGTGCAGCAGTTTGTGCACTTACAACTACAGCTGATAAAGGTGATACTTGACGTTCGTTAATTACAACGTGATCCGTATTAACCCCTACAGCTTGGTGTTCAGAAATTAGTTTTTCACCATAGATATCATTACGTAAAGTCGTAAGGATATAGGTTGGTGCGCCCCATTTACCAGTTACGAATGCAGCATTACCAGCTGGGCCACCGCCTGATTCCATAAATGCGGTAGTGAAAGTTTTTACGTTCTCTGCTGGAGTTTTTTCCACAAAGAAGAATTGGTCATAACAAGAAAGACCGATATGTACTATCGCCATACTATATCCTTTATTCAGGGGCAAATAATTCAGTGAACTAAGCATAAGGCTAAATTAGCCTTAGCAAAGTCTACTCCTTATCGCCCTATAGTAAGCGATATCATCTAAACTATTTGCAATTATCAGGTATAAAAATTGTTCCTTAGTGTGTGATCTGCATTAGAAGTATGCAGCTAGAGAAAACTAAGTATGTTTAACCTTAAAAGAGCAGTTAAAGCGTTAAGAAGTTAATAACTAATTATTACGATTTGAAGCTCTAATTAAGCCTAGTTAAACATAATTTTCTCGAAGCATATTATACCGCTTTAGCAAGATTAAGGTGCTAAAAACTTATAGTTAAGAAATAACATATAAGCCCCTAATACCTCATCAACTAAGGATTAGTCAGCATCCTTAAACAGTACCTAGCATATCTACAACTGTAAAACATAAAGTCTACAACTGTAAAGCACTAAACTCTAAAGGATGCTCTGCGAGATAATCTTCTACCTCTGCTAGTTCAGGTATCGCATTGCGCACGCCTTGTTGAGTAATTTTAAGCGCGGAAGTAGTCGCTGCAACGCTAATACAACGTTGCAAATCCCAACCAGCCTCTAAACCATAGGCAAAAGCTCCATGAAAAATATCACCAGCTCCGGTAGTATCAACTACTTCTACTTTTTGAGCACTAAACTTACCATAGTAAGCTTCTTTTGAGTTTAGGTTCTCTTTTGTAGCTAGACTATCCTGTGCAGCAAGACCATTTTGTGCAACAAGGTTATTTTCTGCAGTAAGGTTGTCACTGTGAGCAATATTATTGTTGGTTAAAGATTGAACTGCGTTACTAAGAGTTACAGGCGTGCGGTAAATACCCCCATGTTCCCCTAGCGTAATCACTACAGTAGCTTCAGGAGCGGCTAAGCTTGCTACCATATCTAACGCTAAACGATAGCTCGCTAAAGGAAACTTATCAGTTTTTAAGCCTAAAACTCCTAAAGAAAAATCCTCACTACAAACGGCATAGTTAGTTAGCGGTAAGAGTTTGTAAAGAGCTTGTTTGGTTGAACCGGCATCCATAATTACACGTTTACGTTGTAAACGTGTAATTACATATTCACTTAGGATTAACTCATGTCCGTCAACTAATACTATATGCTCTTGTTCTTGGGCATTGAGTTGAGCAATCAGTTCATCTAACTTCGCAAAGTCAGTAGCTGTAAGTTCTCGCTCATCTGTAACATTCTTATAAGTAACAATAGTACGACTACCATTTGTACCACAAATTACTACCGAAGCTGTTGGAGTAATAAAATCAGGACTTTGTAGAATGTAATTCGTATCTATGCCAATCTCTTGGTATTCTACAATCAGATCTGAAGCTAAAAAGTCTTGCCCTAAGGTCGATAGAACATAAGTTGGAGCTTGCCACTTACTAGTCACATAAGCGGCATTGCCTGCTGGTCCACCACCGCTTTTTAGTAGTTTATGAGCATAGGATTTGTGATTCTTTTCTGGAGCTTGAGGAGTATAAAATAAGAGGTCTCCTACTGTTAGTCCAATACATACTATTGCCATAACAACTCCTTAGACTTATCTGTAAGTCTGAGTGTAAGGTAAAAAGGGTTATGCGAAAAAAAAGTAACCTTTGTTGCCACTTTAGATTCATATTCAACAAAAGGTTACTTTCAATCAAGTTCAAAATTTGTATGAGCCAAGGCGGCTAAAAAATCAATATTACAATTTAAAATCTTAAATTTTATATCCGAGTTTTAGATCTGAATTTTAGATCTAAACTTTCTAGTTAAGATAGTTGGCTTAACTAGAAAGTTGTCTTAAGCTTTATCTTGAGATTGCTTTTAAGCTTTCTCTTTATCTTGAAATTTCTCTTAGTCTTTGTCTTGAGCTTTCTCTTTATCTTTCGGTAAGCATTCTTCGTAAGGTAGAGTATCACCTACTACTTTCACTGATTTGATAAAGCTTGGCACAATTAGCGCAATCAGAATTAGCACTGCTAAACCATAAACTCCGTATGAACCAAACCAATCAATTACCGCTGAAAGAGTAATCCCCCAAACAATAAAATCTACATCAGAGAAAGTTGTCGCTTCAAAACCAAGAGTACCTAAAGCTGGTAATAAAAATGCAGGTAAGAAAGCAAGTAACAGACCACCAATAAAGGCTCCAACAATACAACCTACTTTACCTCCAAGTTTATCACCGTAAATCCCTGCTGTTGCTCCACAGAAGAAATGCGGTACCATGCCAGGAATGATCAGCGGTAAACTAAAGATTCCAAGAATCCCCATGCCAATTAAACCACCAGCAAAAGAACTAATAAAGCCAACAACTACGGCTGTTTGACTATAGGTGAAGAATACTGCACAGTCTACGGCTGGAATTGAATCTGGGATTAGTTTTTCGGAAATACCTTGGAAAGCTGGTACAAGATCAGAAAGGATTAGTTTTACCCCATTGTAAACAATAGCTACCCCTACGGCAAAGGTTAGACCAGCGAGAATTGCATAGACTACTAGGTTCTGATCAGTAATGGTTTGCATATAGTCACTACCAGCGACAATACAAACAAAGAGGAAAATAAACACCATTACTACCCCTGTAGTAATAGTCGTATCACGTAAGAAGCCTAGTTTGTCACTAATTTGCACATTAGCAAAAGAGTTGTGACGATTACCAATACGTTTACCTATAAAGGCTGCTAAGTAGTACTGCAGTGAACCAAAGTGCCCCATAGCAATCCCATCATCGTCACTTACTACTTTAGTGTATCTTTGTCCGATAGCCGGAGAGATCGCAGACCAAGCTCCCATGAAGAAGCCTCCAAGTACAACTAATTCAACCCCTTTTAAGCCTGAAGCTTGTAATACAGCTGACATTAAACATGCCATAAAAAAGGTGTGATGTCCGGTTAAGAAGATGTATTTGTACTTGGTAAACTTAGCAATGAGTAAGTTGAATACAAAGCCCACAAGAAGAATACTCATAGTTTCTACTCCAAGCACTTTTTGGGCAATAGAAACTATAGCTTCGTTATTTGGGACAACTCCTTTAATGTGGAAACCAGCTTCAATGATTTGTCCAAGCGGAGTTAGTTGACTCACTATTACATTCGCCCCTGCTCCGAGCATTAAGTAACCAAGAATAGGCTTAATAGTTCCGGTTAAAAGCTTATTGGCCGGAGAGCGTAAACATACGAGCCCCACAAAAGCAATGAGCCCCATTAAAAATGCAGGCTGACTTAAAATATCTTTTACAAACTCTAACATAGTTTGCCATCCTTGTAACTAAGGTAAAACGATGAGGGCTATTAGCTTAAAGCTAATAGCACTCGCTCCAAGTAAGCGTTTTTAACTTGTTTAGCTCGTTAATGCTTTGTTGCTTACTGACCTTGAGCAACTGGTAAGTCATAACGAGTATTTAACAAGTTAATGGTCTATCACGAGACAATAACTAGTTAACAGTCGAAGGTTTTATTACCAGACTAAAACTAGTTAATTGTCGATAATTAGTGTTACTAATTATCTCCAAAGACCAAGTTACTTATTCTTTAGTTCTAACAAGGTAGGCAAGATATCTTCTTCAAGTTTAGTTGCATTGGTATAGCTACGAATGGCTAGAGCTTTAAATCCTTGCGCTGCTAAATCGCTAGCCATATCAGCCATGGTTAAATATAAATCAGCTTTTTCGGCCGGAGCTTCAGAAAAAGCACATTGTGCAACATCTGCTTCAATGCCATGAGTTGCACAAATCTTTTTCACTTTAGTGGCACACATTAATGAAGAACCTAAGCCATTACTACAAACAGTACGAATTTTAAGCATAAAGCCTCCTATTTGGCTATATTTGCTTGAATGTTAGTGACAAACTCTTGTAACTCGTCAACCGAGTCAAAGTCCTTACTACCAATACCAGCGTCAATTAATTCTGAAACGAGAGTGAGTAGTTCTAAGTGCTGGGTATTACCAGTCGAACATAAACCTATAGCTACTTTTACCGGATCATATTCTGGATGCTGAAATATTACTGGACTACTCAAGAGAACAAACACCAAGCCGTTTTTTAATGCTCCGGTTTCTGGACGCGCATGAGGCATAGCTATCCCTTCATCGAGTACTATGTAGTTGCCATGTTTGTAATAGACATCTAACATAGCTTCGGTATAGCTGGTTGTTGCTAAACCATGACTTTCCATTAAAGCGCCAACGCGCGTAATAACCTCTGTAGGAGTTTTACAACTTATTGCAGGTGCAAATATAATGTCCATCCAACCTCCGTTATTAATTTAAATTGGGCTCGGATATTTGGTAGTAAATTCTGCTATTTATTATAAGAAGCAGCTCCTTAAATTCCTAAGGATTGGGCGATTTTGTGCCGGATCTGTGTCACGAGTCACACTTTTTTTTCACCAAAACGTAAAAGTTCGGTTCTACGCGTAAGAAAAACGACACAAGAAAAGTAATACACAACTACTTGTACGCTGGAGGCACAAAAAAGATCCCAAGAAATTTTCTTAGGATCTTTGCATCTTATGACAAATAGATTTGTGATCGAACATCTACGATAAAGCATAATTAGTATTACTATCAAATATCTAGCATTACAGCTTAATATTTAGCATCACTGTCTAATATCTAGCATAACAGCCTAATATTTATCATTATTATCTAATCAATCACTTCACCTAAACGTTCACGTTTATCTTCTAATTCTAACCAACGAGTTTGTAACTCATCCATTTGTTCTTCTTTTTTCACCACTAGGGCTGAAACTTCACTAATAGCATTGTAATCTTCTGGATTTAAATACATTTCAGCTAACTTAGCATGTAGAGCTTCAATTTCACTTTGTAGCTCATCGATAATCGTTGGTAAAGTTTTTAAATCTTGTTTTTCTTTGTACGATAAACGCTCAGTACGATTTTTAACCCAACCGCCTTTATTCTCTTCAGCGCTAGACGAACCTTGGTTAGCTGCGTTTTGCAGAGCGGTTGCACCTGATGTAGAAGCAGAAGTACCTGCTGCACCATTTACTGCAGTGTTCGTATTAGTACTGCCAGCATTACCATTAGCTGCAGCCAGTTTAGCTTGCGCTCGTTGTTCTTTTGCAAGAGCTTGCGCTTGTTGCTCAGCAACAATTTGTGCATGACGTTGGACGTTATCGCTGTAACCACCTACGTATGGATAAATCTGTTGATTTTCCATAAACCAAGTTTCTACAGCTACGTTGTCAATAAACGAACGGTCGTGCGATACGATAATAATCGTACCGTCATAATTCGACACTAAATCTTCAAGTAATTCTAAAGTTTCAATGTCTAGGTCGTTGGTTGGCTCGTCGAGAACAAGGAGGTTAGAAGTTTTAGCTAAGATTTTTGCTAATAACAGACGATTACGTTCACCACCAGATAAGCTTGAGACTTTAGCTCGTGCTTTTTCGGCAGTAAACATAAAGTCACCTAAATAACCAATGGCATGGCGTACATGTCCATGCACATAGGCTTCTACTTTACCGTCAAAAACATTATCAATCGCAGTCTTATCTAAATCTAATTCCGCACGTAATTGATCAAAGTAAGCAACTTGGAGATTAGTTCCTATATGTACATGCCCTGTTGTCGCTGGTAGCTCTTGTAATAGCACTTTAATAAGCGAAGATTTACCACAACCATTGTCTCCGACAATGGCAATGCGGTTTTTAGCAGCAACACGGTAAGTGAAATCTTTAAAGATTTCTTTATTGCCTAAAGTTAGACCTACATTATCTAACTCGAACACTAACTTACCACTACGGCTCGTCGTAACTTTTACTTCACCAAAATCCGTAAGTTTGCGCATGTTTTGGGCTTCGACACGCATGGCTTTTAAGGCACGCACACGTCCTTCATTACGCGTACGACGCGCTTCAATGCCACGACGAATCCATGCTTCTTCTTTTGCTAATTCTTTAGCAAATAGAGCATTCTGATTGCGTTCGTCTTCTAGACGTTTGTCACGGTTTTTTAAGTAAGCAGCAAAGTTACCAGGGTGTTCGTAGATATGTCCACGATCAAGCTCTACAATGCGCGTAGCCATATTATCCACAAAACTACGGTCGTGCGAAATGAACACTACCGCACCAGGGAAGCCTTGGAGTACTTGTTCTAACCACTGGATCGAACTAATATCTAAGTGGTTAGTCGGCTCATCTAATAAAAGCACATTCGGATTAGCAACAAAAGCTTTAGCTAATTCGATGCGTCTTAACCAACCACCAGAAAATGAAGATAGCTTAGCATCAACCGGAATGCCTAGTTGCTCCATCACTGCAATAATCTTGCTTTCAACCGACCAGTAATCATGCGTACTTATTTCGGCTTCAAGTTGGGAAATGCGTGCGGCTAATTCTGGACTGTGGTTTTTAGCATAAGCTTCTAAAGCTGCTTGGTGTGCAGCTAAAGTGTCAACGGCTTTTTGTGCCCCTTGACTAACATATTCATAGGTTGTGAGATCTAAACGCTCTGGAGGATCTTGACGTAAATAAGCAATTTGAACGTTGTTTTCTAAAATTTTACTCCCAGCATCTAAATCTTCAGTGCCGCGTAAAACTTTAAGTAGTGTCGATTTACCTGAACCATTACGTCCCACAATACATAGACGTTCATGCGGTTCAATGCTTAAGTTAATCTGATCAAGAATTACATGATCCCCAAAACTTAAGCTAGCATCGGTTAATCTTACAATCGACATGCATGCTCCTGTTTTTGGACATAAAAAAATTGCTGCAATCTAGTGCAGCAATTTTGCGAAAAAACTGTTTGTTATTCTCTCGCATAGTGTTCAACTATGAAGCTAGACAACATAAACGACTTATCCAGCTAGCTACATCTAGAAAACTATAGATTAATCTTCACAGTAACCGATAGCAGTTACATTACGGAATTTTTGATCAACTTCAAAACCATAACCAACCGTGAATTTATTTTCAACTTCGAAGCCAACCCAGTCAACTGGCACTTCTACTAAACGGCGTTCTGGTTTGTCACAACATGTCACAATATGTAAAGATTTAGGATTACGGTCTAATAACATTTTACGTACTTTATGTAACGTATGACCTGTATCGATAATATCTTCAATAATTAACACGTTTTTTCCAGCAATGTCTGTATCTAAATCTTTTAAGATTTTAACGTTTAACGTAGATTCTGTACCTGAACCATAAGAAGATACAGTCATAAAGTCTACAGTTAACGGCACACTCATTTCACGCGTTAAATCTACAAGGAAATATACGGCACCACGTAGTAGACCTACGCAAAGTACATCTTCACCAGGGTAGTTTTCATTATAGAATTTTGAAATTTCTTCACCTAGTTCAGCGTTACGTTTTTTGATTGTTTCGTAATCAAACCAAACATGGAAATTTGATGGAGTATGTTGTTTAACTGTCATGATTATAGATTCCAGATCGAGTGAATAATGCGATTATTGTGTGCTTGCTATTATAAACTAAATTTAAGTTATACGCGTAGGAATTTACCAATTATTTCGTTGCCATTACTTTAAATTTTTACTTTGTGGTCATCATATGGTGCATAACTTTTGTATTTAGCAAACAACACTTCATCTCAAGAGCACATTAACCAAAGGTATGTAAACTAGCAACGATAATCAATTACCAGATTACATAGTTTCAAGTTTACCATCTGGGTTTAGCAGCCAGTATTTGTAGTACTCCAACTGTTGTCTGCGTAGTTCTGCTTCCTTTTCTACAACTTCTTTTAATTCGAGCATCGTATCAAGAAGGTGAGCAATACGTTTTTGTTCATCTAAAGAGATAACAGGAAACGGTATATTTTTTAATAATGGCAATGTCAACTTAGAACGAGTTGGATTATTAACAAATGGAGTAAAGTTTAAACTTCTCAGATAATGATATGCGAAGTTATAGTCTAAAACATCTTCGATCGGTTTAACAATATGCACATGATCGTTTGCCCAAAATCTACCTGAGAATCTACGCAATGAATATGGATAAAGACTAGTTGAACCATCTTGAGCGATTAATAGAAACTTACCGTCATGTGTATAACCATCAACGTAATCAATGATCCCATTAGCACCTTGATATGGAGTTTCTCCTTTAATTCTTGATAGTGCAGGTACTGCTTTTCTATATCGGCTATGAATTTCGCAGACACTCTCTAACTTTTGTTTTGGTAAGTTTGCTAGAGGTAGCATAAATTTATCCAAAGTATGCCAGTATAAAGAATTAAGAAGTTTAGCTTCTCTAGAT
>NZ_NRJG01000119.1 GCF_003585935.1 Psittacicella hinzii | reverse complement strand
TACTTGGATAGAACCTTTAATAAAGAGTACAATATAAAGCACTAGGTATATAAACTAGATATATAAGATAATAGAATAATCTTCCTCAAATTAATGTTAGCGCATTAATTGATATATTATCCACGCTTTTTTAGTCTTAACTTAAGCTCATAAACTCTTTTTTAATACTTTTAGTTTCATTACTAAACAGGCAAGTGGTTAGTATTAGGGGTTAAGTCATAGACTGTATTTTGCCAACGACCGATGTTTAATCATACTTGCTATTTGCAAGTAACATTAAACCTTTGTGCATTAGTCTCACCTAGAGCTGTGACTAATTAATTAGTCTATAATTTAGCCAATTACCGTGAGTTAGAATATAAGAGCTATCGCCAGATACATTATTATCTAACCGCATAGTCTCTTAAATTCTCAAATTGTAAACAGTTTTCACATATGTCTCAAGCTTTATTTATAGATACAGATAAAGTAGTAACTTTAATTTATAAAGTTTATAACGAAAAAAACGAATTAATTGACTCAGCAACCCGTATGGATCCATTCCAATATTTACAAGGTCATAAAAATATTATGCCTGGGTTAGAAGCACAATTACAAGGTCTAAAAGTAGGCTATAAAGGCTTAATTTCAGTGCCTAATGCATACGGTGAACGTAACTTAGATCTAGTACAAACAGTTAGCGAAGATCTATTTACTGGTTTACCAGAAGGCATGGAACTACGTGAAGGTCTATACTTCTTAGCAGCAACTGATAAAGGTGATGTACCTGTTAAAGTTGTTGAAATTGATAAGAAAAAAGGTTTAGTTACAGTTGACGCTAATCTTGAATTAGCAGGTCAAACTTTAACATTCGATTTAGAGATTATTGGCATTCGTGAAGCAACAATCGATGAAATTGCTCAAGGTTGCCCAACTCCAGACGATGGTTCTCCATTACGTCCAAAAATGTAATCTTTAAAAGTTAAGTAACAATTGCTTATTATGAACTCTACAACTAATTATTTATCACCTACCCTATCTAAATAATTAGTTACCCTATTTACGTTATTGAGTAAGGATCTTTGACTTTAATAGATTTCTTCTACTCATAACATCTAAATTTTAGCTTTATTAGTTTCTAACTTTAGTCAGCTAATCATAACTAATTATTTAATAATTAGATTAGCCCAGACAAAGTCATCTATGCAAATAGATAGCAAACTTTTAAACTTCATTTTCTCAAGCTCTAACTTATTAGTTAGAGCTTTTTTATTTGCCAAGCAAACATTAAAAAAACCTTAAGAGCCCGAGAACAATTCTCGGGCTCTTAAGGTTTAAGTAATACTAGAATGAATAGGCAATGAAATCATAAGTGGAAGGTCGTATGAACCAACACATGAGTTCTCAAAATGAGTTCACAAGTAAGTTCTCTAGAAGTTCGCTAGACAGCTCATAGTCAGAACTCAATACCACTCATTAGCTAGGACAAAAGACCACTCATAAGTTAGCACTCAAGGCTACTGACATCTCATACGCTTATGTTCACTGCATTTAGTTCACTGCATTTAATTCATCTTTATTTTTTCTTCCCTTTGAGCAGTTGTTGTAAACGCTCGAGTAAGGCAAGACTATTAATAGGTGTTAATTCGTTTAAGTTAGCTTGTTGCAATAAGTCTAAAGCTTGTTGCTGTTCAGGACTTAAACTTGCTGCTTGTACTAAAGGAGCTTCGACCACACTTAAAGCAGCACCTTGCTGTTGGTTTTGTTGGGTAAGGTGTTGTAACTGCAGACTAGCAATACCTAACACTTGCGCAGGTACACCTGCTAATTTAGCAACGGCAAGACCATAAGACTTATTAGCTGTACCTTGTTTGATTTCATGTAAAAACGAAATCTGCTCATTATGCTCAACGGCTGATACTGATAAGTTCACAACATTAGGTAATTGTTCACTTAAGGCTGTTAACTCAAAGTAGTGAGTTGAGAAAAAGGTTAGAGCATTGATATTTTGCGCAATATATTGCGCACAACCCCAAGCTAAACTTAAACCATCAAACGTACTTGTACCACGTCCTATTTCATCGATGAGCAGTAAAGACTTATCTGTAGCATTATCTAAAATATATGCCATTTCAGACATTTCTACCATGAACGTAGACTTACCAGTAGAAATATCATCCGAAGCTCCGATACGGGTTAAGATCTTATCTACTAAAGGGATATTCGCATAAGTCGCTGGCACAAAACTCCCAATCAATGCCATTAAGACAATGAGAGCATTTTGGCGCATATAGGTAGACTTACCCCCCATGTTCGGACCGGTAATAATTGCTAAAGACTGTTGGGCATTAGCATTCGTATCATTAGCAATAAATGGTTTGCTTAGGATTTGCTCGATTACAGGGTGACGTCCTTGTTTAATTGTAAGTTCTTGCTGGGCATTAAATTGCGGACGTACATAATTATGAGCAAATGCCAGTTGCGCAAAGCTTACATATACATCTAAACGTGCTAATTGATTTGCTAGGTGCTGAATGTACTTTAATTCTGCTTTAAGTGCAGTTAAGATCGAATTAAAAATACTTTTCTCTAATTCAGCAATTTGTAATTCAGAAGCACCGTATTTGATTTCTAAATCACGTAACTCAGGAGTGGTAAAGCGACGTGCGTTTTTTAGGGTTTGTTTATGAATGTAATTATCTGGGATCTTGTTTAAGTTACCAGCATTTCCCGTAGGAATATTAATGTACATTTCATTTTGATTATTAAGTTTTACACTTAAAGTTTCGATGCCTGTACGCTCTTTTTCACGTTGCTCAATTGCAGCTAGAACTTCGAGTACATTATCACGTACATTACGCAGATCACCCAGTTGTTCATTAAAACTAGAACGAATTACTCCCCCATCACGTAAGAACATTGGTTGCTTATCTTCAAGCGCTGCTAGTAGTAATGATCTTAAAGGAGCTAATTCTTCTAAAGGATCAAGCGGTAAAGAAAACTCTTGGAATGTACGATTTAAATGCGGCACAATTAAAAGATTATTACGTAATTCACCTAAATCTTTAGGAGAAGCATTTCCTAAAGAAATACGAGCCACAATCCTTTCAATATCACCTAATGATTTTAACAGGGTGATTAATTTGGCACGTGCACGATCGTGCTTTAAGAAGATTTCAACATAATCTAAACGCTTTTCTAGTTGTGCAAGATTACGTGTTGGTTGACGTACCCAACGGCGAAACAAACGCGCTCCCATGGTTGAGCTACAATTATCCAGCACTTCCACAAAGCTTGAAGTTTTTTGTCCAGTTGTGGTTGCAAATAACTCAAGATTATGCACCGTGTTACTATCAAGTAAAACTAAATCTTGTTCGTGCGCAAAACGAGCTACTTGTAAATGGCTTGGAGTTACCATTTGCGTTTGCTGCACATATTTAATTAGTGCCCCGGTAGCCGGAATTAAATGCTTGTGCTCTTGGAAACGAGCAACTTGTTCTTTATCCCAAACGGCACGAATATTATCAAGCGGAGAACGACCTGTAAAATATTCACTATCAACTTGAGTACAGTGATATTTTTTAAAGGCAGGATTCTCTACTAGTGCTTGGTCTGTATAGATAATTTCTGCTGGATTATATTGCTGAATACGATTTAAGAAATCTTGATAATTATCCAGACAACTCACTTCCACAAAACCTGAAGAAACATCTAACAGCGCTACTACATATTGCACATAGTTACTTGATACGGCTACTAAAGGTTTACTATCACGAGCAGGAAGGTAAGATTCTTCTGAAAGCGTACCTGGAGTAAAAATACGTACTACGCCACGTTCGGTTAGACCTTTGGCTTTAGGATCAGAAGTTTGCTCACAAATGGCAATAGAATAACCTTTTGCTACTAATTTAGCAGCATAGGCTTCATAGGCATGATAAGGAATCCCTGACATAGGAACGGTCACGCCCATATGACTTTGACGTGAAGAAACCGCTAAACTTAGTTCACGTGCCGTTAATACCGCATCATCGAAAAAGAACTCATAGAAATCCCCCATGCGGAAAAACAATACTTTATCGCGGTTTTCGCGTTTAATTTTTAAGTATTGCTTCATCATTGGAGAAGCTTGTTCGATCGACTCGTCAGTATAAACAAAATCAGGACTAGAGTAATTTTGTAAGCCTTTAATTAGTTGATCTTGGTTTGTAGTTTGTCCAGCAAGCTTTTCCATATTACTTGCTACATCTTTATCGAACTCGGCTTGTAACTGTGCAAGAGTAGTTTGATCGATATGTGACGTAAGCTCGGCAATAGCAGTAAAATCAGGATTCTCTGGATAACTATCTAAATCATCAGAGATATCATTACTTGCCGTATTGTCATTTGTACTATTAGCGGTAGAAATGGAGATATCTTGCTTGCTACTTAAATTAGAACTTTGAACTTGTGCTGTTGCAGCTTGCATAGTTGCGTCTTGCACAGCCTTATCTTGCTGACTATCAACCTGAATAGTTTCAACTTGTACAACTTCATCTTGCTGACTATTAGCTTGCACAGTTTCAACTAGCACAGTATTGTCCACTGCTTCTACTTGCGCAGTCGGTTTACTTTTGTTTATAGCTTTCTTTGGCTTAAAAGACTTCTTAGTTTCTGAAGCCGTTAAATTTGTATTAGCCTTTGCTTCTGCTTGTGAAGTAGTAGCAGTTGTTGAACTTTCTATAGTTGTTGGATTTTCATCTTCCCACAGTTCCGCAAAACTAAAAGCTTGGGAGTAAGTGGCTGCAGAGTTTTTATTCTCTGTCTTGTCGTTTTTTTCTGTCATTGGAGAATTATTCTTTGACTTCATACGCTTATGCGATATTGGAGCAAGTTAATTAAAAGATGAGGTTTATTACTAACTGCATTTTTTAATTAACTTTACTGCTGTTGCTTACTCGTTTTATTTACTGTTAAGGTTTAATGTTTATGCTTAACGTTTACGTTTATATTTACTGCCATGAAATAGATACTCCACAAAGAGAGATATAGAAATAAAAATTAATAATCTATCTTTACTTTAAGCAAAATCTTCCTTCTAATCAGCCATTGCTTCTAGTTAGATTTAGCTCTGAGTAACCTCTTAGTAACACCTTAGTTGCTATATTTTAACTAAAATACTAAATGTATGACAGAATATTTTACTTGTTTATTCGAGTTAGAACTTAATCTTTAGGTACAACTTACCTTTTGATTTTACGTCATTTTTACTCTCAATTGTTAACTTAATTTTTCCAATAAAATGTAAAAAGTAATAAATTTTAGCTATTTCGAGATTTATGTAAAATAGTGATTTTTCTGCTTTTTATTAGACATAATTAAGGTTATCTATTTCAAACTCAATTTTTAGTCATCATTGCTACTCTTTTTTAGGTACTAAATTTAGATCTTTTGACCTTCTTCAACTTTCTCTTTTTAAGATTTTAGGTATCGCCATAGTCAAAAAACAATACACATTAATTAGTTACCATTAGTCTTCGTCATCCCCGCCTCTCTCCTTTTATAAATCATCTCTTGCCGTAATTTATAACTCCTCTTTTACCAGTTTTACTCATTTCCTTTTTATCTCTAACTGGTGCAAAACAAATTGTTAAATTTAGCACTTACCGTTGCACCGAAATTTGTCTTAATTTTGTTAAAATTACCCTCGTCAGTGACATAGAAAAATAAGGGTCGCATGCTATAATATACGCAGACTTTTCACAAATGAGAATGTTTTATATGATGAATTATCTAATTCGTAAGCTGAGTCGATGGGCTCGGTTGGCAATGTTAGGTCTATTTACCGTATCGAGTGTAGCTTTTGCAGATCCAGCACCAACTAACAATCAAAGTATTGTTGGTTCTGGAGCTTCATTCCCTGCACCTGTATACGCTAAATGGGCTACTAATTTTGCCCAACAAAATAACCTATTAGTTAACTATCAGTCGATTGGTTCGGGTGGTGGGGTAAAACAAATTAAAGCCAAACTCGTAGATTTTGGTGCTAGTGATTACCCATTATCAGCCCAAGAACTTGATGAGAGTGGTCTGTTCCAGTTCCCTACACTTGGTGGGGGGATTGTAATGGCGATTAATCTCCGTGAGCTAAACGACAAACTAGTGCTTAACGGTGACATTATCGCCAAAATCTACATGGGACAAATAACTAAATGGAATGACCCTGCGATTCAAGCACTGAACCCTGATCTCGAATTACCGGATCTGTTCATTGCCGTATTATTCCGTTCAGACGGTTCAGGTACTACATATAACTTTAGTAAATACCTCTCAGATGTTTCTCCTGAATTTAAAGCACGCTTTGGGGTAGGGAAAGCCATTAACTTCCCTGTAGGCTTAGGTGGTAAAGGTAACGAAGGGGTTGCCGCGGTATTACCACGTGTATATGGTGCTATAGGTTATATGGAATATGGCTATGCTAAAACCATGCATATGGGGGTAGCGGCAATGCAAAATAAATATGGCAACATTGTCAGAGCTTCAGATGAGTCATTTGCGCATGCTATCGCCGCTGCTGATTGGCAAACATCATTAGCGCCAAACGTTAGTAACCTTGATGATGCTCAAGCTTGGCCTATTAATGCTATTACCTATGTCTTAATCCATAAGGATAGCTCAAAACTAGAGATCTTAAAAAATTACTTTAGCTTTGGCATGCTCGGACAACAAGCAGAAACTAAAGACTTAATGTATGTTCCTTTTAATAGTCAAGTTGCCGAGTTTATTCTTAATCACCCTTCAACCTTTTCAAGTAGTGTTAAGACTACATCATCAGCTAAGTCGTTAGAAACTCCAGCTCCTTAAGCTGTTCTAATCTTGGGTTTATAACGCTTCCCAAAATTAGGGTTCTTTTTTTTCTCAAAATTAACAAGGCAAGTTTGAACCAGTTCTTTTTGCCGATTTTGACAGTGCGAAAGCCTGTTGTTCTTTTAAGTAGCAATACTTAAAAATTTTCAAGCCATGCGCTTGCTGGCTTTAAATTTACCGCTTTAATTTTGTGAAAAGTCGAGGATTCTAATTTTGGGTGAGCGCTACAATAAATTAAACTATGAGTAACAAGACTATTTCTAAAGGTAAGACTGCAGATAGAATCTTTGGTTTAGTAGTACGCTTAGCCGCTCTATTTGTATTCGTAGTACTCGTAGGAATTATTCTTTCCTTAGTTATCGAGTCTATACCTAGTTTCAAAAAATTTAATCTTGCCTTTTTATGGCAAAGAGAATGGCAGCCAAGTAAAAATGAGTATGGAGCCTTTATTCCAATTGTCGGTACTTTAGTAACCTCGGCAATTGCCTTACTCATTGCCACACCAGTTAGTTTTTTTACAGCTATGTTTTTAGTGTACATTTGCCCTGCAAAACTTAAAAACATTATTAAACAGCTCCTCGAATTACTGGCAGCCGTACCGTCAATTGTGTTCGGGATGTTTGGTTTAATGGTATTTGCTCCTGTATTTAGTGAATACTTCCAAATTCCAGTGCAACACATTCTTGGCAGCATTCCTTTCGTGGGAGCTTTAGTAAGTGGTCCGGCATGGGGTCTTGGCTTATTACCAGCTGGGATTATACTTGCGATTATGATTACTCCATTTATTACGGCTACTATGACTGATATGTTTAACCAGTCACCGAAAATCCTGCTTGAATCTTCGTATGGGATGGGACTTACTCGTTGGGAAAGTATCTATCACATTATTGTGCCATCATGCCGTACAGGTCTAGTATCTGGCATTATGTTAGGTTTAGGTCGTGCTTTAGGTGAAACTATGGCAGTAGCATTCGTAATCGGTAATACGTTCAACTTATCAGGGGTATCTTTATATCAACCTCTGTCAACCATTACCTCAGTGATTGCGAATAACTTTGCGGAAGCTTCGGACGAACTATACACTTCAGTATTATTAGAGTTAGGTTTAATCCTCTTTATTATTACGTTCTTAGTGCTTTTAGCTTCTAAACTGCTTATTAAACTTTCAGCAAGAAAGGATGGTAAATAATGACTACCGCAAAAAGTCTTAAAGCGCGCCGACAGTTTAAAAATAAAATTGCTACCGTATTAGCTTATTTTTGTGTAGCCTTTAGCCTATTCTGGTTAGTGTGGATTGCTGGACTAATTTTAGTTAAAGGTATCCACGGCTTAAATCTTGCAGTGTTTACGCAAATGACGCCAGCGCCAAACGAAGCTGGTGGTCTTTTAAATGCTATTGTAGGTTCGTTAATTGTCTGCGTTATTGCCACTGCTATCGGTACTCCACTGGGTATTCTTACTGGAGTTTATTTAGCCGAGTACGGAAAAAAATCAGTTTTTGCTGAATGTTTACGTACGGTAAACGACGTCCTACTTTCTGCGCCATCAATTGTTTTAGGTCTGTTTGTCTTCGTGGTGATTGTAACGCCAATGGGAGGCTTTAGTGCTATTGCGGGGGCAGTTGCACTATCGCTATTACAAATACCTGTAGTTACACGTACAACAGAAAACATGCTACAAATGGTTCCTAATCATTTACGTGAATCTTCAGCAGCTTTAGGTTTACCAAAATACAAATCTATTTTACGCGTAACCTTAAAAGCTTCATGGGCAGGGATTCTTACTGGTTTATTATTATCAATTGCTCGTATTGCGGGTGAAACCGGTCCATTACTATTTACTTCGTTAAACAACCAGTTCTGGAACGTTGATATTACCAAACCAACAGCAACCCTCCCTATGGTAATTTATAAATTTGCCTTAAGTCCATATGAAAACTGGATTGATCTTGCATGGGCAGCTGTATTAATTATTACAGTGTCAATCCTTTTACTCAATCTGATTGCTCGCTATGCTTCAAGCAAAGCTAATGCTTAATCAAGTACTTAATGCATAAAAAATTAAATTAGGTAACAACATGATTATCGATCCACAAGATCTAAAACTAGAAGCGCAAAACCTTGACTTCTACTATGGTGACTTCCATAGCTTAAAAAACATCAATTTAAAAATCAAACAAAAAACCGTAACGGCACTTATTGGTCCATCTGGTTGTGGTAAATCAACGCTTTTACGTACGTTTAATCGTATGTTCAACCTTTATCCAGAACAACGTGCTACCGGTCAAATTCTGCTTGATGGACAAAACATTCTTGATCCAGATTTTGATCTCATGGAATTACGTACACGTGTGGGGATGATCTTCCAACGTCCAACACCATTCCCGATGTCAATTTATGACAATATCGCATTTGCGGTTAAGCACCATGAAAAACTTTCACGTGCTGAACTAGATGAGCGTATTGAATGGGCTCTAACTAAAGCCGCATTATGGAATGACGTAAAAGATAAACTCCACAAATCAGGTAACTCATTATCAGGTGGTCAACAACAACGTCTATGTATTGCTCGCGCCATTGCCGTAAAACCTGAAGTATTACTAATGGACGAACCATGTTCAGCTTTAGACCCGATTTCAACTTCAACCGTTGAAGATCTAATTCTTGAACTTAAAGACGAGTACACAGTAGTAATCGTAACTCACTCAATGCAACAAGCAATGCGTGTATCTGATTACACTGCCTTTATGTACTTAGGTGAACTAGTGGAATATGATGAGACTGATAAGATCTTTATGAACCCTGAAGATCAACGTACTTCAGACTATGTAACAGGTCGTTTCGGTTAATAACATCTATGCATTTAACTGCCCAAGACTAAGTCTTGAGGAAACGTTGATATCCTGCGGCTAATACTTACCACAGGAGTAACGCTACTAAGCAGTTATTACTACAACTTATTTACAAATATCTCAAGGCTTTTCTAAAAATGGTTTTAAGTACGAAACAACATACACGTGTACGCTTTGACGAGGATTTAGAGAAATCTCTCGAAATGATTAAAACAATGAGCGGCATGGTTGAACAACAACTTAAAGACGCTATTGCTTTATTCCGCGTAGAAGACAAATCAAATATTACTGATCGTTGTGAGCAAGTATTAGCTAACGACGTACACGTGAATAAAATGGAAATCCAAATTCACGATTACTGCCTATATATCATTGCTAAACACCAACCAAAAGCTCAAGACTTACGTTTAGTGTTTACAATTGTAAAAGCTGCTTCGGAATTTGAACGTATCGGTGATACAGTAACTAAAATCTGTGAAACCGCACGTAAATCTACCCACGTTATTGATGGTCTAATTGCACGTATTGAGCAATTTGCTGAAAACTCAGTAAGCTTAATCCATAAAGCTACCGAAGCTTTAATTAATATGGATTTAAACTTAGCTACTGAAGCTTACATGCAAGATAACTACCGTTTAGTGTATAAAGATATTTTCCGCAACATTATCGAAGAAGCTAAACAAAACCTTGAATACTTAAAAGAGTACTTCATTGTGGTGATTGCTTTACGTCAAATTGAGCGTATTGGTGATCGTTGTCGTAACCTAAACGAATATGTGTACTACTACACTAAAGGGATTACTCCAACTTCACAAAACTTTGCGCAAATGTACGAATCATTACACCCTGAATTAAAAGGTGATAAATAATTAGTTTATCTTAGAGTTAATCTTAGAGTTAATCTT
>NZ_NRJG01000118.1 GCF_003585935.1 Psittacicella hinzii | reverse complement strand
ATTACTAATCGTTGCGAATTTACAACTAATTATAAAAATTTAATTTTGTGATAAATACATTGCTCTATTTTGTGCTCTTGAACGCTTATACTTAAGGCTCTTGGTTACAAAATTTAACATGAGATTTTATAGTAAATAGACTTAAAACGGATTAACTTGTAAAAAAGTGTGATCAATGTCACAGATCTCATATAAACATATTGCACAAATTTTAAAATAAATTAAAATAAGAAAAAATTTCAATCAACAATTTCGCTTATTTCCATTTATGACGACAAATAATATTCTTGATTTAAATCCAAAGCTTCTTTGGAAATGGTTTAATACCATTTGTTCAATTCCTCATCCTAGCTACCATGATCAAGCTTTAGTTAATTACATTGTTAATTGGGCACAACAACAAAATCTTGATGTATCTACAGATAAAGCAGGCAATGTATTAATACGTAAAGCTGCTAGTCCAGGTTATGAAAATGTTCCTTGTCTTGCTCTACAAGCGCATTCGGACATGGTGCCGCAAGCTAATAGTGATAAGCAACATGATTTTTTAGTTGATCCTATCGTTCCTGTAATTAACGGTGATTTTCTTTATGCAGATAACACAACTCTAGGTGCAGATAACGGTATTGGCTTAGCTTCAGCTTTAGCGGTGTTAGAAGATCCTAATCTTAAACATGGACCTATAGAAGTTCTCGTTACCCGTACTGAAGAAGTTGGCATGGAAGGAGCAATTAATCTAGCCAATGATTGGTTAACAGCTGAATATATGATTAACACTGATACTGAAGAGTGGGGGGAATTATATTTAGGCTGTGCAGGTGGTTCTGATCTTACTTTTACCAAAGAATTAAATTTTAAACCGTTAAAAGAAAATGCTAAAGTTGTTAAACTTTCTTTAACTGGTTTTCGCGGAGGTCACTCAGGTTGTGACATTCACACTAATCGCGAGAATGCAATCAAATGCTTAAGCAAGCTGCTATATGCAATGTATCGCGAAGTTAAATTTAATTTTATTGACCTATATGC
Organism: Psittacicella hinzii; assembly: GCF_003585935.1. GTDB lineage: Bacteria > Pseudomonadota > Gammaproteobacteria > Enterobacterales > Psittacicellaceae > Psittacicella > Psittacicella hinzii. Next base: position 5,260 of record NZ_NRJG01000118.1, on the reverse strand, counting down.
TGGTCAAGCAAGAAATGCGATTCCGCGCGAAGCTTATGCTACGGTAATGGTAACTGAACAAAATTACCAACGTTTCCTTGAAGCCTATCAAGCAAATACTGCTAAACTTTTAAGTATTTATGGTCTTGCTGAACCTGATGGTAAATTTATTTTAGAAGAACAAGCAGCTGATAATCAAAGACGTTTAAGCTGTTCTGACATGCCGAATCTTTTACGTTTCTTAGTATTAGTTCCTAATGGTATTCTACGTCAATCTGATGAGTTTGCTAATACAGTAGAGTCGTCTTTATCAGGTGGTATTTTACGTTTAAACCCTACTGATGGTTTTAAATATAAAATTCTTGCTCGTTCAACCGTTGACACAGCTAATGCATTATTTGGTAATGAAATGTATGCTTTAGCTGATTTAACATGTTTAACTCTAACTATTTCAGGAACCTATTCTGGTTGGAGACCTGAAACTAGTGATTTCACTAAGTTTGTAGAGAAAGTTTATAACCAACATAACCAACAACAAGTAGCAGTTAAAGTTATTCACGCTGGTTTAGAGTGTGGCATTATTAAAGGTCATTATCCAAATATGCAATTAGTGTCTATTGGTCCTGATATTTTTAATCCACATACACCAAAAGAACATTGCCGCATTAGTTCTGTTGAAAAATATTACAATTTAATAGTTGATTTAATTCAAAACTTTAAAGAGCTAGATAAATAATCATCTTATTGTTGAATAGCCCTTAACAGGGCTATTCTAATTTAAGGATAACAAGATGACTACTTCAACATTTAACCTGCAATTATCTCAACAACAAATTTTTGCGCAAAGTGCTCTCAAAGATTTAAACCCTAGTTTAGTATGGAAGTGGTTTAGCGTTATATGTAGTATTCCTCATCCGAGCTATGCTGATCAAGCTTTAGCTGACTACATCTACGAATGGGGATTGTCGCAAGCGCATTTAGAAGTGGCAAAAGATGAGATAGGTAATGTCTTGTTACGCAAACAAGCAAGCGCCAATTGTCATCATTATCCTACTATATGCATTCAAGCCCATTGTGATATGGTGCCTCAAGCAGCTGCTCATAAAGAACATAATTTCCATACCGATCCTATAGTACCTCGTATTATTCAAGATAACGTTTATGCTACAGATACGACCTTAGGGGCTGATAATGGTATTGGCTTAGCCTGTGCTTTAGCTCTGCTTGAAGATAACTCTTTTGAGCATGGTGCTATAGAAGTGCTATGCACTCGTAACGAAGAAGTTACTATGGAAGGAGTTATTCACCTACGAGATAATTGGCTGCAAGTTTCATACTTAATCAACACTGATACCATGCAATGGGGTCAAATGAATGTTGGTTGCGCTGATGGTTATGACATTGATTTTACGCGTAAATTCCCAATAACTAAAATTGAAGAAAATGACGCCATTTTCTTGATTACCGTACAAGGTTTAAGAGGTGGACATTCTGGTTTAGATATTGATAAAAAACATGAAAATGCTTTACGCATTTTGCAAGAAGTTCTCTCTAAACTAGGAGAAAGCACACCATTTAAATTAATAAGTTTAAGTGGTGGACAAGCAAGGAACGCAATTATCCGTCAAGCGCAAGCTTATCTTAGTGTAGATAATCCTGATGAGATAAAAGAAGTCTTAGAGCAAATTATTAAGCAAATAAAGATTACATACTCTCATGAAACTAATTTAAACTTTAGTCTTTGTCAAGTTTCAACTTCTGGTTATACAAACGCCTTAGATTACTCTAATTCGCTTCAGGCTTTAAACTTTATTGCTTGCTTACCAAATGGAGTTTTAGAATACTCAAGCAAATATAAAGCGGTAAAAACCTCTTTATCAGTGGGTAAATTTTCACTTGAAGATGGTGAATTTAAGTATCAAATTCTCCTCCGCTCAAGTGAAGAAGATATTCTAAGTAAAACTTATGAAGAACTTAAAGAGTTATCTTCACAACATGACTTTACCTGCCAACTTATGGCTAACTATGCTTGCTGGTCACCACAAGAAAATCAGTTGAGCCAACTAGCTATTAAACTGTACGAGCAGCAAGAACAACAAAAGCTAAAATTGAGTGTCGTGCATTGTGGTTTTGAGTGTGGCTACATTTTGCAACATTATCCACAAATGCAATTAATTAGTCTTGGACCTGAAATTAGCTTCGCTCATTCACCTCAAGAGCATGTTGTTATCGATACGGTAACTAAATTCTATACACTTTTACAAAGAATTATCAGTCAATTGCATACGCTTACACCAAACTAACTTGTAGAGTATTACTAATTGTAATTAGATAATTACAAGAGTTTATTTAAGAATAAAGTACTAAAGTTCCGGAGTTTTTAACTTCTCGGCTCTATTCGGGCTTAGAATATAGCTTAATGCGTGCTATAATGCTAGGCAATTAAGGAGCAATTCATGAACCAAGATAGCAAATATACCGATTTTGGTTTTAAACAAATTCCTATCGAGCAAAAAGAACAATTAGTAGCAGAGGTTTTCGATTCGGTAGCCAAAAAATACGATTTAATGAACGACATTTTATCGTTTGGCATTCACCGTAGCTGGAAAAAACACACTATTAATTGCTCGGGTGTTAAAGAAGGTGATCGTGTGCTAGATCTTGCTGGTGGTACTGGAGATTTCACTGAAAAATTCAGTAAACTAGTAGGTAAAAGTGGCGAAGTAACATTATCAGACATTAACGCAAGCATGCTTAATGAAGGTAAAACTCGCCTTCTTAATAAAGGAATTGTTGGAAATGTACGTTTTGTGCAAGCAAATGCTGAACAACTACCTTTCCCGGATAATTATTTCGATATTATCGTAATCAGTTTCGGATTACGTAATGTAACCAATAAAGATAAAGCTCTACAAGAAATGCACAGGGTATTAAAACTAGGTGGTCGAGCTTTAGTATTGGAGTTTTCTAAGCCAACAAATCAATTACTCGAAACAGCATACAATATTTATTCGTTCCAACTATTACCTTTAATTGGTAAAGTTGTTGCTAATGATGCTGGTTCATATCAATACTTAGCTGAAAGTATTCGTAAACATCCTGATCAGGAAACACTTAAACAAATGATGCTCGATGCTGGTTTTAACCAAGTAGGTTATCAAAACCTAACTGGTGGTATTACTGCACTGCACCGTGGCTTCAAATTCTAGTAGATACTAAATGAAAAACTATTTAGACTTATTGCAATATATTAAAGATAATGGTGAGTATAAGTCTGATCGCACAGGTACTGGAACTTATTCGATTTTCGGTTACCAAATGCGTTTTGACTTATCTAAAGGTTTTCCATTAGTAACAACTAAAAAGCTCCATTTACGCTCGATTATTTACGAGTTACTTTGGTTTTTAAAAGGAGATACTAACATTAAGTATCTTAATGAAAATAAAGTGACTATTTGGGATGAGTGGGCTGACGCTAATGGAGATTTAGGTCCAATTTATGGTAAACAATGGGTTAGCTGGCAATCCTTAGATGGTAAAGTCATAAATCAAATTGAACAAGCAGTTGACCTTATTAAAAATAATCCTGATAGTCGCCGCATTATCGTTAATGCTTGGAATGTTGGTGAACTTGACAAAATGGCTTTAGCCCCTTGTCATACCATGTTCCAGTTTTACGTTAATAATGGCAAACTATCATGTCAACTATATCAAAGATCATGTGATGTATTTTTAGGTTTACCATTCAACATCGCTTCATATGCACTTTTAGTTCATATGATGGCACAACAATGTGATTTAGAAGTAGGTGAGTTTATTTGGACGGGTGGAGACGTTCATATTTACTCAAATCATATTGAACAAGTTAATACCCAATTAACTCGTTCACCATATGCTTTACCTCAATTACACATCAAACGCCGACCAGCCTCAATTTTTGAATATCAATTTGAAGATTTTGAGATTGTAAACTACGAATCACACAAAGCAATTAAAGCCCCAGTTGCTGTGTAGTTACATTGCAAAACGTTTGATTAATAACTAATATTTCTTTAATTTGAGGTCATACTTTGTATGCGAAAATTTAAAAAATTCTTCGAAAATGAAGCTGCTGGGGGTATTGTTTTAATTATATGCGCAGCACTTGCTCTCATAATTGCTAACATTCCAGCGGCAAACGCAATCTATAGCAAATTTCTGCACTTTCATATAGATTTGATTATTGGTGGCTATGAAGTTTTTAATTTAAGTTTTGAGCACTTCATAAATGATGCTCTAATGGCAATTTTCTTCGTGACAGTTGCCATTGAAATTAAACAAGAAATGTTACATGGTCACTTGGCAAGTTTTAAACAAGCAAGCTTTCCATTTTTCGGTGCTCTAGGCGGCATGGTAGTACCAATTTTAATTTACTTTGCTCTTACATTTAGTAAGCCAGAGCTAATTCATGGTGCGGCTATCCCTATGGCTACGGATATCGCTTTTGCTATTGGGGTACTATCTTTACTAGGTAAACTTGTACCACCGGCAATGAAAGTGTTTTTACTTGCTTTAGCCGTAATCGATGATTTAGGCGCAATTGTTGTAATTGCAATTTTCTATACTACAGAGTTAAACTTTTTATTCCTGTTTATAGCATTCGTAGCTATTGTTGTAATGTTTATTATGAACCGTCGTAATGTAAGACCTTTAACTCCTTACATTATTATGGGAATTATTACATGGTACTGCTTATTACACTCTGGAGTACATGCTACTATCGCAGGGGTGCTAACAGGATTCTTAATCCCAAATCGCGATATTCGCGGTAGAAATCTTTCAATGGAAGTATTGCACTACTTTGAACCTTACGTTAAATGGTTCATCATCCCATTCTTTGCTTTTGCTAACTCTGGTGTTACATTAGGAGCAATTGGTGATGCTTTACTCCCGAATTTAGATTTAATTTTAGGTATTTTCTTCGGGTTATTTGTTGGTAAACCAGTAGGTGTATTCTTATTCACTTACGTATGTTCTAAACTAGGTATTACCCAAAAACCTACATCAATGACTTGGAGCATGACCTTCTTAGTTGGTATTATCTGTGGTATCGGTTTCACAATGTCTATTTTCATTGTAAACTTAAGTTTCCCAGGTGTGCTACCAGAAGAACGAGTGCACATTGATATCGCAAGATTAAGTATTTTATGTAGTTCTGCTATTGCCGCAATTGTTGGTTTAGTATTATTACAAATTAATCTCAAAAGACATCAAAAGAAAATCAAATAATAAAAATGGCAAG
>NZ_NRJG01000117.1 GCF_003585935.1 Psittacicella hinzii | reverse complement strand
CAAACAAACAAACAAACAATGAGACCCTGTTTGTCCAATTAATTTCTTTCCTTTTATCTCTTCCTCAATATCAAGACAAAGATACTTCACTTGAACTCCTTAAAGCGAAAATCTTTGCTGATGTCCAAAATTTAGATCCCTCACTAATTGGCTCTTTAGCAGCTCATCCGGAACTCCAAGCGCAATTCTTTCAGCAAGTAGGTGAAGTGCTGGTTTTTAATCAACAAAAGTTCAACAGCATTCTTTACCATAAAGAGTTCTTAACTCCTTCATTTACTCAATATCCCAATCGCATTGGTTTAACCACTAATCATCAACAAACCTATCTTTCTCATACCCAAGAGGTAGTACTTACTTGGCCGTTTAAAGACTGTGTGCTTGAAAGTGGACAAGCTCGTGAGAAGAAAGCAGGTAAAGAAGTATTCTTTAATCAAATACTCGCTCATCAGCCAATCTCTAAGCTTTTAAGTCCAAAAGTCTTTACTAATGCTAAACGCTATAGCACTCAAGGTGTCCAAGAAAATTTAACCCATCTCGAACCGGATGACAATCTCATTATTAAAGGTAACAACTTATTAGTGCTTACGAGTTTAGTAAGTCGTTTCAAGAATAAAATCAAGTGTATCTACATCGATCCTCCATACAATACAGGTAGTGATAGCTTTAACTATAACGATAATTTTAATCATGCAACATGGTTAACCTTTATGAAAAATCGTTTAGAGATTGCCAAAGAGCTGCTAGCCCATAATGGGGTAATCTTTGTGAACCTAAGTGACAAAGAAGCTCATTACTGTAAAGTACTCATGGATGAAATTTTTGGTGAACGTAATTTTGTTGCTGATATTATTTGGCATTCAACTAAATCAATAACTAATTTAGCTCTCATTTCTAATGCCCATACGCATACACTTACCTATTTTAAAAACAAAGACTACTACGTAAATAATCGCCAAGAGTTTAGGATTCCTGAGTCTGGCGAGGGCTTTGCTAATCCGGATAATGATCCACGTGGACCATGGAAAGCAGATCCGTTTCAAGTTGGAGGTTATGGTCCGAACCAGCAATACGACATCGTAAACCCTAATACTGGAGTAGTTTATAAACCAGCTCCAGGTAATAGTTGGAAAAACGACTATAAACGTTTCCAAGAGCTTATGGCAGATAAGCGGATTGTATTTGGTTTAGATGGTAGAGCTGGTCCACTTAGAAAACGTTTTCTCTATGAAGCTAAAGAACGCGGTAGAGTAGTTAACACTATTTGGGATGATGTTGCCACTACAACCAAAGGTACTCTACATTTAAAAGAGCTCTTTGGAGTATCTCCATTTAAGAACCCTAAACCGGAACAGCTGATTAAGAAAATTTTAGAGTTAACGACTAATCCCGGAGATATAGTCCTCGACTTTTTCTTAGGTTCTGGAACTACAGCTACTGCCGCTCATAAAATGGGACGTCGATATATCGGGATTGAACAAATAGATGACATTGCACAGATTGCGATTGCAAGATTAGAAAAAGTGATAGCAGGTGAACAAGGTGGCATTTCACAAGAGTTAGCATGGCAAGGAGGTGGTTCGTTTGTCTATTGTGAACTAAAAGATCATGCTGCAGATCTAGTACAACAAGTAGCTCAAGCTAGTACCAAGAACATTTTAACTCTAGCGAAAAGCATCTTTAACGACTATCGGGTTAAAGCAAGAATAGAAGCAGAAAAACTCCAAAAGAAAATAGAGGCTTTTGCAACTCAAAGTTTTAAGCAACAGCAAGAGTTTTTATTATCTCTGCTTGAGAAAAATGAACTATACATTAACTACGAAGATCTTGATGACGAAGAAAATGCGATAAGTGATATCGATAAGGCTTTTAATCGTGACTTTTATCAATAGTTAATATTGTGATGTTGGGAGTAATTAATATAGTGGTGTATTTTGGGAAGAGGCTGAATAGGTAAGTAAAAATCAAGGGAAGATAGAAAGAGAAATAAATAAATAAATAATTAGATTTTGTCATTTTGTAGTGTACATATCATTTGTTTAGTCGCACATTTAGCAATTCTTATATTTGCATATTACGTCTCAATAAAGATACGCAATGAGATGGTTTTTGAATAATAATGTCAACAATTCACAAAGCTAACTATTTATAATAGAATATGTATTCTCTGTATGGATTTGTTGCCATAAATTACTAATTTTAATTTTAAGTTAAGCTATAGTAATATGAATCTTTTTTTTGATAAAAATTCCTATTTATCAGTGGTTTAACTTGACTTCTGTGTTGCGAGTATAGTATAATGACAAACAAACAAACAAACAA
>NZ_NRJG01000116.1 GCF_003585935.1 Psittacicella hinzii | reverse complement strand
AAAATTACTCCCTCCAAATGGAGGATGGAGGGAGTAGACTAAAAAATTTCGGGAAATTAGGTTCAAGCAACGGTTCGATCGAAGTATCTGGTAACCAAGGTGTTAACTTAAATAACGGTACGAACTTAACTGCTAAAGAGAATGTAGATGTAACATCTCCGAATGGTTCTGTGAACGTCACTGGTACTAACATTACTTCTACTGACGGTAAAGTTAATATCACCGCTAAAGAGAACACTACTATCGAAAACTCGAATATTAGTGGCAACTAAGGTGTATCGATTAACTCTACTAACGGTACAACTACGATCAATGCTTCGAACGTAAGTTCAAGCAACGGTTCAATTGAAGTATCTGGTAACCAAGGTGTTAACCTAAATAACGGCACTAACCTAACTGCGAAAGAGAATGTAGATATTACTTCTCCTAACGGTTCAGTAAACGTAACTGTTACTAATATCGCTTCAATTGATGGTAAAGTTAATATCACTGCTAAGGAAAACACTACTATCGAGAATTCGAACATTAGTGGTAGCCAAGACGTAAGCATTAACTCTACTAACGGTACAACTACGATCAATGCTTCGAACGTAAGTTCAAGCAACGGTTCAATCGAAGTATCAGGTAATCAAGGCGTTAACATCGGCAATGGTACTAACCTAACCGCTAAAGAAAACGTAGATATTACGTCACCAAACGGTTCGATTAATGTAACAGGTACGAATGTAACTGCACAAACAGGTAAAGTTAACATTACTGCCAAAGAGAACACTACAATCGAGAACTCGAACATTAGTGGTAACCAAGGCGTAAGCATTAACTCTACTAACGGTACAACTACGATTAATGCAAGCAACGTTACTTCTGATAACGGTTCTATTGCAATTAGTGGTAACCAAGGTGTTAACCTAAATAACGGTACTAACTTAACCGCTAAAGAAAACGTAGACGTTACTTCTCCGAACGGTTCTGTGAATGTTACAGGTACTAACATCACTTCTACTGATGGTAAAGTTAACATTACCGCTAAGGAAAACACTACAATCGAAAACTCGAATATTAGTGGTAACCAAGGCGTAACTATTAACTCAACAAACGGTACAACTACGATCAATGCTTCGAACGTAAGTTCAAGCAATGGCTCAATTGAGGTTGCTGGTAACCAAGGAGTTAACCTAAATAACGGTACTAACTTAACTGCAAAAGAGAATGTAGACGTTACATCTCCGAACGGTTCAGTGAACGTTACAGGTACTAACATTACTTCAACTGATGGTAAAGTTAATATCACTGCTAAGGAAAACACTACAATCGAAAACTCGAATATTAGTGGTAACCAAGGTGTAACTATTAACTCTACTAACGGTATTACGACCATCAATGCAAGTAACGTAAGTTCTGGTAATGGTTCGATTGCTATTAGTGGTAACCAAGGTGTTAACATTGGCAATGGTACTAACCTAACTGCTAAGAATGATGTAGATATCACTTCTCCAAACGGTTCGATTAACGTAACAGGTACGAATG
>NZ_NRJG01000115.1 GCF_003585935.1 Psittacicella hinzii | reverse complement strand
TAACTGTGGGGTTTAGTTTAAATTGTGTTTAAAGAGTTTTTTGGAGTAATTTCGTAGTCCTTCCATTGGACAATTGCATAAGGAAATAGAACTGTTGAACTTTTCTATTAAACTATGTAGTAGTTAAACCAATGATTAGTTTTGCAAACCTTACTCTTCTACATCTTCATAAGATAAGCCTGTTACTGGGCATTTAGCACCAGGTTGCGCTTTTTCTTTTGGTACAAAAGGACAAACTTTAGCATCTGCATAAGGGCTATTGCTATCAACACCTTTACCTTTTTTACCTTTTGTCGCTTTAGAAGCTTTTTTATCTTTGGTTACGCTCGAAGCATTATCTACAACAGCATTTTCCTGCGCTAACGCTTGGTGATCAACCGGACATTTACTTGCGGTTTGCTCGGCTACACGTTCCATGAAAGTTTGGGTATCTTTGAATTCTGGAATTTGTCCTTGTGCAGCTTTTTGCGCAAATTCAAGATATTTATTTTTATATTCTTGTTTAAGAAGTTTAATTGCTGCTTGATTTACTTCAATTTGGCAATGTACACTTTGTCCATATTTAAAGCCAACAAGAATAAATTCAGCTTCTACTTTAACTTCATTATCTAAAGCTAAAGCTACTTCTGAAGCAATCTCTTGCGCAAGATATTCAACATCACGCACAATTTTGTGTCCAATAAAACTATTAATATATTTTTCTAAGGTGAAAACTTCTAAAAGTTTTTCTTTAGCAGTATAAGTAATAGTTAAGGTCGAACCCGCACCTGGATTCATGGTTGCAGTACAAAATGGCGGAAGATTTAAAGTATTAGTAACTTTAGTTGGTAAGTGTGGATTAGGATTTTTGATTGTTTTAATTGATTTACCAGTGTGATATGAATGGTAATCAGTATCCATATCTGGTACATAAACATGTGAATCGGCAAGATCCTCTAAACTTGCTTCACTAAAATTAACCTTTTTTGTCATTGTCAAATAATCTATAGAGTAAACAAAGTCCAAGTGGCAATAAGTGCCTATTCTTTTTTCTAGACCTCATTATACGCTTAATTTTATTTGTCTGCTTAAATCTGCGAATCAATCCTAACGCTAACTACTAAATCATTGTTTACTATCAGCACAAACACGTTTTTGTTCTAGATCAACAATGACGAAATTCGCCGGATAAAAGCTAAAAGATCTGGCATTAGGAGCATAAAAATGCATAATGTCGCTAACATTAGGAATATGACTTACTAATACTAAAGCCGCATTTACAGGTTGGTCTTTTGCAAAAATTGCAATATTTTGTGCTAATTCTTGAAGATCATAACCAGAAATCGATAGAGCTCTTTCTTCTTGGCAAGGTACATTTAAATGCTGAGCAACAATGCAGCCCGTTTGCCATGCACGAGCATAATGCGAAGCCCATACTTGTTGTACTTGGATATATTGATCTTGTAAGAGACTAGCAGCATGAGTAGCTTGCTCTTGTCCTCTAGCTGTTAACTCACGACCAGAATCAAGACCGTTTGTACTTGAAAAACCAGCTTCTCCATGACGCATGATTACTAATTTCATAGCATTATCCTTAAGGTTAATAACAAAACTTAGTTTTTCTTCTATTATAACAAAGCCAAGATTAGTTATTTATAATCGCCAAAATAAAAGATAAACTGTGATTTTAATGTTAAAACTTTAGATTGTTTAACAAAATTTAACATTAACTTTAAGCTTAGATCTTCTTCTCAAG
>NZ_NRJG01000114.1 GCF_003585935.1 Psittacicella hinzii | reverse complement strand
TTACGTTTTGCTATCCGTGAAGGTGGTAGAACAGTAGGTGCTGGTGTTGTTTCTAAAATTGAAAAATAATTTAGCAATCTAAGAAAAAGAGGGTGCATAGCATCCTCTTTTTTAATGGAAAAAACAAATTTTAAATAATTTTTGTGCTATAATTAGCATGCTTAAATCTAAGCAAATTTTATTTTCATATTTTTAATTAAGAAACCACACACATAACAAAAACTTTAAGACGGGGTGCTGGATTTATTGGAGTAGATAGCTACTTGAAATAATCATTTCGTTAAAACAATAAACTAGTTAGTCTAAAGGTTATGTGGAGGAACAACCCTAATAAGGAATTTTAAAATGGTAAAAGTTTCAGTTCGTGATATGTTAGCTGCTGGTGTTCACTTTGGTCACCAACGTCGTTATTGGAATCCACAAATGAAAGAATACATCTACGGTACTCGTAACGGTGTTTCTATCATTAACTTAGATAAAACAGCTGAATGTTTTGATTTAGCTTTAGCTGAATTAGAAAAAGTAGCTGCTAATAACGGTAAAGTATTATTCGTTGGTACTAAACGTGTTGCTTCAGAAGTAGTTGAACAAGCTGCTAAATCATGTGGCCAATATTACGTAAATCACCGTTGGTTAGGTGGTATGTTAACTAACTGGAAAACTATCAGCAAATCAATTCAAACATTAAAACAATTTGAAGCTGATGAAGCGAATGGTGTTCTAGATAAATTAACTAAAAAAGAAGCTTTAAAACGTGTACACGAGAGAGAAAAATTAGAAAAATCTCTTGGTGGTATTAAAAACATGCACGGTCTTCCAGACATGTTATTCGTAGTGTCTGCTGATTATGAAGACATCGCGATCAAAGAAGCTAACAACTTAGGTATCCCAGTTGTAGCTGTAGTTGATACTAACTCAAGCCCATTAAACGTAGACTATGTTATCCCTGGTAACGATGATGCTTTAAAAGCTGTTAGTCTATACGTAGAAGCAGCTGCAGCAGCTATCAACGAAGGTCGTGAAAAAGCAAAAGCTAAAGCTGACAAAGCTAAAGCAAAAGCTGAATAATAGCTATTAAAGATTCGAATTACATTTGATTCATTATTTTTTAGTAGATAAGGGCAATGCCCTTATCTACTAAGTAATTAATTATTTTAAGGTATACATAAATGAGTGAAATTACAGCAAGCCTAGTAAAAGAACTACGTGAACGTACTGGTGCAGGCATCATGGATTGTAAAAAAGCTTTAGTAGAAACTAATGGTGATATTGAAGCAGCAATCGAAAACATGCGTAAAAACGGTCAAGCAAAAGCTGCTAAAAAAGCAGGTCGTGTTGCAGCTGAAGGTGTAGTTTTAGCACGTATTACTGATGATAAAACTCAAGGTTTCGTGGTTGAATTAAACTGTGAAACTGACTTCGTAGCAAAAGACCAAAGCTTTAACGAGTTCGCGAAAAAAGTTGCTGATTATGTATTAGCTAACAAAGTAGTTGATGTTGAAGCATTAAAAGCTCACTTTGAAGAAGAACGTGCTCATTTAGTTGCAAAAATTGGTGAAAACATTTCTATCCGTCGTTTAGCTCACTTAGAAGGTACATTCATCGGTGGCTATACTCACGGTAGCAAAATTTCTGTGTTAGTAGCTGTAAATGCTAATAACGAAGATGTTGCGAAAAAATTAGGTATGCACGTAGCGTCTTCTCGTCCAGAGTACACTAAAGAAGAAGATATCCCAGCTGACGTTTTAGCTAAAGAGCTAGAAGTTCAACGTGGTATTGCTAACGAAGATCCAGCATTTGCGAAAAAACCTGAAAATATTCAAGAACAAATGATTAACGGTCGTATGGCTAAATTCAAAGCTTCTATTGCTTTAGTTTCACAACCGTTTGTTATGGATCCAGCAGAAACTGTAAGCCAATTCTTAGCTAAAGAAGGCGTTGCAGTTGAACGTTTCATCCGTGTTGAAGTTGGTGAAGGTATCGAACGTAAAGAAGAAAACTTTGCTGATGAAGTTGCGAAAATCGGTTCATCTTTCAGCAAATAATCTAACGTTTTAAGATAAATATACAATCGAGAGGCCAATTTTGGCCTCTTGTTGTATGTAATAAACAAAGTAATTCATAGGCTAAATCATGTCTGGAAATAAACCTCTTTACAATCGTATTTTACTAAAACTTAGCGGTGAAGCGTTACAGGGTAACGAAGGCTTTGGTATAGATCCAACCGTACTAGATAGAATTGTTGCTGAAGTTAAACGTGTTACTGATTTAGGTGTACAAGTGGCTATTGTTGTTGGTGGTGGTAACCTATTTAGAGGTGCACAACTAGCACAATTAAACATGAATCGTGTGGTAGGTGACCATATGGGGATGTTAGCTACGGTAATGAATGGTCTAGCTATTCGTGATTCACTTTTCAGAGCTGGCTTAAATTGTACTTTAATGAGTCCTTTAGCTTTAACTGGTGTTTGTGAAATTTACAATTGGTCAAATGCAATTAAAGCTCTTAACTCAGGTCGTGTAGTAGTATTCGGCGGTGGTACAGGTAATCCATTCTTTACTACTGATAGTGCTGCATGCTTACGTGGTATTGAAATTGCTGCTGACGTAGTATTAAAAGCTACTAACGTTGATGGTGTTTACGATTCTGATCCACGTAAAAACCCTGATGCTAAACGCTTTGTGCATATTACATATGATGATGTAATTGCTAAAGAATTAAAAGTTATGGATCTAGCAGCATTTACTTTAGCTCGTGATCACAAACTACCAATTCGTGTATTTAATATTCACAATTTTGGCGATTTAGAACGTGTTGTAACTGATCCTGATTTAGGTACATTGATTACAGAATAAGATAAAAACAATTTTTAGGATTTATCCATTATTGGTATAATGGAAAAGAAAATTTTTATCTTAAAATTTACAGGAATTTTTATGATCGCTGATATTTTAAAAGATGCAAAAGATCGCATGGACAAATCGGTAGAAGCATACGAAAATGGTATTGCGAAAATCCGTACAGGTCGTGCACATCCATCTCTTTTAGATTCTGTTCAAGTTGAATATTACGGATCTTTAACTCCTTTAAGACAAATTGCTAACGTAGTTGCTGAAGATGCAAGAACTTTAAACGTACAAGTTTACGATCGTAGTTCATTAGCAGCTGTAGAAAAAGCAATTCTAACTTCAGATTTAGGTTTAAATCCAAGTAACAATGGTAGCTCAATTCGTGTACCATTACCACCTTTAACTGAAGAGCGCAGAAAAGAGTTAACTAAAGTAGTTAGAGGTGAAACCGAAAAAGCTCGCGTTGCTGTGCGTAACATTCGTCGTGACGCTAACGAAAAAGTTAAAGCTCTAGTTAAAGGTAAAGAAATTTCAGAAGACGATCAACGTCGTGCTGAAGAACAAATTACCAAATTAACTGATGCTAGTATTAAATCTTTAGATGAGCGTTGTGCTGCTAAAGAGAAAGAGTTAATGGATTTTTAATCTAACGATTTTCTAAAAACTAGTTGCTTTTAATTTGCAACTAGTTTTATTTTTATTCTTAAATCTTTATGAGCAGAAGAATTATTATTTTAGGATCAACCGGTTCAATTGGTAGCTCGACTTTACAGGTATTGTCGCAACAACAAGCATATCAAGGAGAAAAGCCATACGATAATCAGATTGTAGGGTTATTTGCCAATGCGAGTATTGAGAAGTTAGTTAAGCAAGTTCTTACATATAAACCACGTTTTTGTGGCTTATTTGATGAAAGTAAAGAGCAACAGTTAGTAAATGCCCTAAAGCATAAACTAGATGCTCAAACTTTTAGTCAATTACAAATTGTTTGTGGTGGTAATGCGATTGCAGATTTAGTTGCTAGCTCGTCAGTAGATGTTGTAGTTGGTGCTGTCGTTGGTTTTGCTGGACTTGAAACCTCTTTAGCAGCATTAAATGCTGGTAAAACCCTTTTACTTGCTAATAAAGAAAGTTTAGTGGTTGGAGGTCATCTTATCAAGCAAGCATTACGTAATAATCCACAAGCTCAATTGATCCCAGTTGATTCTGAACATAATGCTATTTTCCAAAGCTTAGCAGAGCAAGCGCAAAAAGAGCTATGCTTTATGGATTTACAGGCTTATGGTGTAGAAAAAATTCTTCTTACTGCTTCAGGTGGTCCATTTTTACACAAACCTCTTGAAGAATTTGCGACTATTGATGTAGCTCAAGCATTGAAACATCCTAATTGGGCAATGGGTCCAAAGATAACCATTGATTCATCAACTTTAATGAATAAAGGATTAGAATTAATTGAAGCATGTGTGCTATTTAATTGTAAAGTTGAGCAAGTGCATACAGTTATTCATCCGCAATCAATTATTCATTCTGGAGTTGAATATTTAGATAAATCTTTAATCGTGCAAATGGGACCGACGAACATGTGTGTTCCTATTGCCTATGCCTTGAATTATCCGCATAGATTTATTTCTGCAATGCAGAGTTTAGATCTCATGAAATTAAATGCCTTAACTTTCTTACCAGTGGATTATGCACGTTTTCCTAATTTTAAATTAGCGCAAGAGTGCTATAATTTAGGTTTTACTTACACTTGTGCTTTAAATGCGGCAAATGAAGTAACAGTGCAAGCTTTTCTCGATGGTAAAATTAAGTATTTAGATATTTATAAATACAATAAGTTAACTATTGAACATTTACGAAGTTTAAACTTGCAACCTGAATACTATACATATGAAGAGATCTATGCTCTTGATCAGCAAGCAAGACAAGTCTGTCTTTCGCTAATTACTAATGCTGTATAGCTATGTGTAGTATCTATAATCTAAAGTCTTTTAAATATTAAATTAAACAGTAAGAATTTACTGTAAAAGCATATTCAAGATGAATATGCCTGATCTTAAAATAAGTTATATTAGCTATTGCTCAAATTAAACAATTCGGTATAACCATTAAGTTACTAATTAGTAAAGTTATTAATTAAGTATCTATTAAACCACCGGGGTTGCTTAGAAGAGGCTAATAGCTAATTGTTCTTTTTATGACAACAAATCATTTGAATATGCCCAAGCATGTTGCCATTATTATGGATGGTAGTGGTCGTTGGGCTAAAGCACGAAATAAGTCTCGGAAAAGTGGACACAATGCAGGTGCTCTAGCAGTGCGTAGAACCATTGAGTATGCAGCTACGCATAATATAGCTTCTCTTTCTTTATATGCCTTTTCTAAAGAAAATTGGAAAAGGCCTAAAGAAGAGGTCGAGCATTTAATGAAGCTGTTCCTGCGTGTTCTCAAAAACAATAAAAAGTTTTTGCTTAATCTTAACGTAAGATTTACACCTATTGGCGATATTGATGTGTTTAGCGATGAACTTAAGCTGCATTTGCAAAAACTTATTGATGATACTAAGCAAAATACAGGATTAAGACTAAACATTGCCGTAAATTATAGTGGTCGCTGGGATATCTATAATGCGAGTAGTAAAGTATGTACCTTAGCATTAGATGAACTACAAACATATTTGCAGGCTAATCCCGCTTTAACAGCTCTACAAATAAGCCAAAAACTTGAACTTTTAAAACAGAAATATCGCAATGAGGAGTTTTTTACTTCTCTACTCGAACAAAATTTAACCGTTGCAGATCAAGATCCTATTGATTTAATAATTAGAACTTCGAATGAACAGCGTATTTCTAATTTCTTCCTTTGGCAAGCTGCTTATAGTGAATTTGTCTTTCTTGAGCAGTATTGGCCTGATTTTGGTCCTGAACTATTTGCTAAAGCTATCGATCTTTTTTCGCAACGTGTGAGACGCTTTGGTGGCGTATAATTAAGTAATCTTCGTGTATTAAGCTTATGAAACAACGTTTAATTTCAGGAATAGCCTTATTGCTTGGATTATTTTTGGTAGTCTTTAAAGCACCTTTTCCTGTATTCTTTTTAGCTTTTTTAATCATTGCAGGTTTATCAATTTGGGAATATTCGAAACTAATTTATAACGATAATCCTAATCTTGAACCAAATCGCAAATGGCAATGGTGGTACTTACTAATTATTATCGTTGCTACGCTATTTCCGTTTGTCCCTGCAGCAACGGTATACTTTTCACTCGGAACAGAGAATTATGCCAAGTCACTAGAGTTTTATAAAACTTTTGCTGGCAATACCATGTTCTACGCCGTTTTTATGTGGTTATTCTCTTTAATCATCTATCGTAAAACGGAGACACTATACAATATTTTACATCCACGTTTGGTAGCAATATTTGCCGCATTAATTAATAGTGCTTTCTTTAGTGCATTATTTGTTATTCGCTATATTGAACCTACTACACAAGAGTTTATGTTAAACAACTCAACCGTATTAATGTTTTACATTTTCTGTTTAGTTGTTTGTGCGGATTCTGGTGCTTATTTTGTAGGACGTGCTATAGGTAAACGTAAATTATGCCCAACGATTTCACCGAATAAAACTGTTGAAGGGCTTTTAGGTGGAGTTTTAAGTGCGATAATTTGTGCCGTAATCTTCATAAACTTTACTAGTTTAGGAGATAACATTCTTACGACCAAACGTTTAGTAGCATTTATTGTTTTCTCGATTATAAGTGTCCTTTTTGCTGTACATGGAGACTTAGTAGAGTCGTTTATTAAGCGTCGAGCAAAAGTTAAAGACTCTTCTAATTTAATCCCTGGACATGGTGGGGTACTTGATCGTCTCGATAGTTTACAACCTGCATTTACGTTTATGGCGTATTTTTGGGTAATTTTAACATCAAACGACTTCTTCACTTTCTAAGGTGAAACTTGATAATTGGGCTTTTGTCCCTATAATTTAAGGGGTTGCTA
>NZ_NRJG01000113.1 GCF_003585935.1 Psittacicella hinzii | reverse complement strand
TTTTAGCCTGTTCCTTTTTTAGAATATGTAATTAAATTATTAAATTATCCATAAGGGATATTAATAATTAAAAGCCGTATCTTAAGCTTAAATTCGCTTTAGTGTTAGACCAGTTACTGCCTACAGTATAGCCACCAGCTAAACGGATGTTAAAGCTTGGGCTAATGTTAATACTATAACCAATAGTTAAGTCTGCTAAGAATTTAGCATCAAAACCATTAGCTAGAGCAGTACCAACAGTTAAACGTGCATTGAAGCGATTACTACTAATGTTTTGGCTTAGTTTTAGTTCACTATCTAAAGTAGAGCTAAAGCCCCAAGTATTAAAGGTAACAAATCCTTTAAGACCTGCATGCACAAAACCAGTTGTATGATGACGTGAAGCTACATTTTTCGCAAAACTTGCAGCTGTATCATTGTTAACTGATTCTTTGAATTTGCTTTGACTATGGAACTCAAGAGTAGCACCACCATTAACTTCTAAACCAGAATTTTGGTTACCTAATAATAAATAATCAGCATTAGCGGTTAAACCTACAGTGCGTAACTTAAAGTCACTATCTAAGTAGTAATCATCAATTAAATGTTGAGTATTATCAAAGCTATGTTGATTGAAGTATAAACTACCACCCACATAAGCACGATTAAAGGCTTTACCAACACTTAAGTTAACACCTACACTTGAGATTTCACCTTTAGAAGCTTTACGATCATAGCCTTTAAAGCCTTGATAGTAAGTTCCTTTAAATGTAGTTGCAGCAATACCCCAGTTTAGACCTGCATTTTGACTATAAGCTCCTGCAGTCATACCATAGATATTAAGATCACCACGTAATGAAGTGTTGTTTTGTTTCCAATCTCCACTTGCTGCTAAAGTATTTACGTAAGCGTATACTTTTTGATCGTCTGTTAAATAACGACCTGTTGCTACTTGCGTGAAATCTAAGTTTTGTTTACGAGCTGCGTCATTAGTTGTAGCCTGTAAATTACTATAGAATACTCTGAATTTGTAGCATATAAATCTAGTAGTTCAGAGTCTTGAGCATTTTGTATGCGAGTTGCTAGAGTAACTACTGCATCGCTTGATTGCTCATCCGTTGTATTTGCTGCTTGAATTTGATCTTGATCAGAACTTGAGTTACTACTTTGTGCTTGCTCATCAGCTGTTAGAGTAACAGCATTAGTTTGAGATTTACCGTAAAGAGTATAAGCTGTTGTAGCTTTTTGTGCACTATCTTCTCGGTTTTGTTGATTTACAGCTATAGTTGAGTTTACATTACTACTTTGTAAGTCATTGCTTGCCGTTTGAGAATTTGCACTAGCAGCTAAATTTTTATTAGCTTGAATGAAGATATTATCGGTTTGTTGACCACCAATAGATAAGATATTTGCATCAGCAGCCGTTAAATTTAAAGATGAAGCTACACTACGAGCAGCTTGTGTTCCAGACTTACGTTTTACAATGACATAAAGATTATTAGCATATTTTCTGTCACTAGCTTGAATTGTTACATAGCGATTGGATCGCCCCTCTTCGATGCGTTTTGGCTTGAATGTAATATCACCAGTAATACCTTTATCCGCTGTTAAAATAGCTACTTCTTGCTCCTCGGTTGTTGGGACATATGTTTCTTCCTGTAAGCGAGCAAAATAAGTACCGTCTAGTTTTGCGGTTCCTGTAACTTTTATACCAGTTAACTGACATTTAAACAGTGATAAATATACTTGTAAATTACTATCTTTACCTAATACTAATTCATTAATTTTACTATTAATCGTACGTAATTCACCATTGTTTACTATTTTATTAGCATTAACACGCACTAAATATAACCCACCACCTTTACTTACGCTAATTTGTGGGGTGTTGATTGTAGCATTGTCAGCATAAGCATTTGCAGCGTCTTCAATTATAGATCGTGAGGTGTGCATATCTTTACTAAAAACGAAATTACCGCTATGAACGATTGTTTCGCCAGTGTAACTTTGATTGCCGATTAAATATAAAAGATTAGAGTATTTACCATATACTTCAAGTCCACCTGGTCCGTAAATATTATTTCTAAATGCATAACGCATATTATGATTATTTACCGAATGTAAATCCATGTCTGCTATAAAGTTGTTATCGCTTAGAAATGCAGCTGGACCACGTAATGCTAGTTCAGCATTAACCATCCCTCAACCAAAATTCTCATCTACACCAGGTTCTCAAAGATCATAAGCGGTAGTAAGTAAGGTGGTTTTGATGTTATTTGCGCTCATCCAAGGGAATTGATTTTGTACTAAAGTAGCAATTCCTGAAACTATTGGAGCTGAGAAACTAGTACCTTCCGATACAGAAAATTTAGGGTTTTTACGGTTAGTTTTATCTTCAAAGCCATCGGAATGGAAGTAGTAATAAGGAGCTACTAAACAGTCTTCCTTAACTGCACCACAACCGAGAGATAAAGGTGAAATATAAACGTTGCGATCTTTAAGGTTGATATCAGTGTAATCGGTAAAACTAGTTACAAATACTGGTAATCTATTGGAGTATTTTTTAACTTTATCAGTTGTTTCTTCTGCAAACTTTTCAATTGCATAACTATAAACTATTGAAGCTTGACGTTTAACCTTATCTGCACTATTAACCATAACCCCAAAGGATAAGCGATTAACAAGGTTAATAATTTCTGGATCGTTAGTGGATTTTAAAAATGCTAAAGGTTGTTTATATCGAGTTTTGTACAACGGAGTGTCAAGTTGCGAATATTGTGATTCAGTTGCTGGATAAGCGACAACCTCATTAGATAGGTTAACAATATGTGGTTTTACTTTTGTAAGGAGGCTTTTGAAAATTATTTCGTCATAATTACTTGCAGCCTTATCTATTTGACGAGTGTTTTTTATTAGTCGCTTATTTGCCGGATCCATTTCCACAGCATAATAATATGCGTATGGAGCTAGATGTACAACTATTGGATCAGTATCCTCCCGTTTAGCTAAAAT
The DNA here is from genome assembly GCF_003585935.1 of Psittacicella hinzii. GTDB lineage: Bacteria > Pseudomonadota > Gammaproteobacteria > Enterobacterales > Psittacicellaceae > Psittacicella > Psittacicella hinzii. The sequence continues at coordinate 2,633 of NZ_NRJG01000113.1, read as the reverse complement.
TCTTAAAACACTAGTTCCATGTCGATTAGTTGTTTTTAAATCAATTGGCGTTCTACTCTCTGTAAAAGTATAGTTGTCTGGATTTTCCCGCAAATATCTAACCGATGAATTTTTGGTATAAGGGGTTTGAGTATGATCTATCCCAATATCAATTAAGAGAACGTTCACAAGACTACCTTTAATGGGAGTAGTATTGACATGGTAATCAAAAGGAAGAGTCTCACCTTCTCCAAAATGAATAGTTGAAGTACTTGACATTACCAAACCTAAGTAATGTCTAACTAAACCAACTGCATTGTGTACACCATAAATGAATTTTAGAACGCTATTAGATTGTCCAGGATATATTCTAGCCATATCTTCATAAACAAGTTGCTCTGCAAATGTTTCATGAGCTGCATTTCTATGAGGATTATCACCGTATTCACTAATGCGAGGAAGATTATTTGATGCTCCAATCACATAAGGTTTGTTATAGATGTACTGACCTTTGTCATCAAAATAATTTGTAGGGGAAGTCCCTGCGACAGGATTTTGTGGTTTTTGTGGCTGAGGCTGTGGTTGAGGTTGTGGTTGTGGCTGAGGCTGTGGAATAGTAACAGGTTGTTTATTACCGGCTGTGGTATTTGGAGGTGTTACTTTTGTAGAGTTAGAGCTTGAGCTACTGTATGATGAAGTGCTACCACCTTCGCTGCCACCACAAGCAGAAAGGCTAATAGCAGCAAAAGCTGAGGTCAAAGCAATACATAATTTTGATAGGACGTGCTTTATGCATACCTAAATCCTTAGCATTGCTATTGTATAGATCGTAAAATGTTTAAAACAAAATTTTAATCTTACGGCAATGCTATTTCAAGTTGAGATAAATAAATTAAAAACAATAAGTCTGTAAAATTTGAGACTAATTTAGATACATATTAGATTTAGTGTCTGAGTAAGCAATTTTATACATGCTATACCCAGTTATTTAAAGTTTAGCATTTTTAAATATCGTCTTATTTGTATTTGATAGTTAGATAGCGATTGGTTTATATTTGAAGATTGCTTTTGGAATTTAGTTAGTCATTTTGTAAGATAAAACTGATTTTTGTAAGTAACTAAAAGTTGTGTATTGAGATATTCTCGTTTTAAATCTTGATGAAAAAAAATACTGACATTATCTAATACGAAGAGGAAATAAAACTACAAAAAAAGTGATACACCACACAATCTTTATTAAAGTCAAAAAATTCTCATCTTAGTTTTAAACGATAAAACTATAGATGAGAATTTATAACGTACGTTTAATTTATAGAACTAGTTTTGAATACATAGAATTACATGGTTTCAAGTTTACCATCTGGATTTAGTAGCCAATATTTGTAATATTCAAATTGTTTTCTACGTAGTTCTACTTCTTGTTCTACAGATTCTTTTAGTTCGAGCATAGTATCAATAATATGAGCTATGCGTTTTTGTTCTTCTAAAGGAATTACTGGTATTGGTATTAATTTTAACGAGGCTGCTGTTAATCTGGGTCTAGCAAATGGATTATTTAAGAAAGGAAGAAAATTTATACTTCTTAAATAGTGATAGAGAAAGTTGTAATCCATCACTTCATCTTTTGGTTTTATTATATTGAATATTATTATTCGCCCAGAATTTACCATAAGCTCTAAGCACGGAATATGGTTGTACACTTATAGTTCCTGCTTCAGCTAAAATTATAAAATTTCCATCATGAGTAAATCCATCAACGTAATCAATAATACCATTCGCTCCATAATAAGGGGTATTACCGTGAACCCTTCTGGTAGCAGCAATAGGATCTCTATATTTATTGAAAATATCACATACAGATATTAAAGGTAGAGAATCAGCGTTCTTGATAGAATCCATTAGTTTATCTAAAGCACCCCAATACATCTTATTGCGAAGTTCTGCTTCTTAATTCTTTATACTGGAATATTTTGGATAAGTTTATGCTACCTCTAGCAAACTTACCAAAGCAAAAATTAGAGAATGTCTGCGAAATTCATAGTCGATATAGAAAAGCAGTGCCAGCATTATCAAGAATTAAAGGAGAAACTCCATATCAAGGAGCTAATGGGATCATTGATTACGTTGATGGTTATACACATGATGGTAAGTTCCTGTTAATTGCTCAAGATGGTTCAACTAGTCTTTATCCATATTCATTACGTAGATTCTCAGGTAGATTTTGTGCAAACGATCATGTGCATATTGTTAAACCTATTGAAGAGGTTTTAGACTATAATTTTGCATATCACTATCTGAGAAGTTTAAACTTTACTCCGTATGTTAATAATCCAACTCGTTCTAAGTTGACATTGCCATTATTAAAAAATTTACCGTTTCCAGTTATCTCTCTAGATGAACAAAAACGTATAGCTCATATTCTTGATACTATGCTAGAATTAAAAGAAGCTGTTGAAAAGGAAGTTGAGCTACGTAGACAACAATTTGAATATTACAAATATTGGCTGCTCAATCCTGAGGGTAAGCTTGAAACGATGTAAGTGAACTAAATTTATATCTTCATCTCAAGATTAATAAAATTTAATACACGTTGTTAAAGATGGCATAACACAAGCTAATGCTCTACAAAATTGAAAAAAGAACATAGAAAAAGG
>NZ_NRJG01000112.1 GCF_003585935.1 Psittacicella hinzii | reverse complement strand
CATCGTAATAGTTGTGTAAAAACACATACTACTCTCATAACATTTAAAATAAAGTTTCTTGCTCAAAAAACTGTCATTTCTTATCCAAGAAATAAGATTTTTTTGAGTGTTAGCTTATGAACAAAAAAAATCCTTATGAATTATTTTTATAAAAGCGTTGCATTAGTAGCATTAGCTAGTATTATTGTAACGGCTAATGCCAAACTATATTTTATTGAAAAAGATAAATATTATATTAAGCTCGACACACATGCCTTGTTAAATGTCGAAAAATTGAACTTTAAAAGTACTGATAAAGAGTTTAAAGATTTTATCTTAAGAGAGAAATTTAAATACTCTAGTTATTTTTTGCGGTTAAGCCCGTCTGTTCAATATCCATCATTCGAAATAGGCATGCACTTAGGTTATTCAAAGAAGAATTATGAAGTATTTGAAGACATGATTGCTAAGTATGACTATTCGGGTTTTACTGACTTAGCCGTGTTTGCTAAAAGTGCAAAATTTGGTGAAATTACATTGGGCCGATTTGAATATAATCGTGATCGCTTTAACATCTTCTTTAGAAAAGCTATTAAATTTAAACCTAATGATACAAAAACATTTTTAGGCTATTTTAAATATGATTTTAGTTACGGTGATGGCGAATTAAGATTAGGATATGAAACCTCTAAAGCTAAAATAGCTCAACTTTCCACAGGTTATGCTAGCCCTAACAATCTTGTGAACTTCACTTTAACGACCTCTTGGATAACTTTAAAACATGACTTTACAAATGATCTACTTGTTGTAGATGATACCTACTATATGTCTGGTAAAGCAAGCGCATTACAGATTTATACAAACTTGCAGTTCAATGTAAATAGGTTAACTAGTAAACTAGAATTTGACTATCTTTCTCTTAGAAACACACCTTATGAGTTTATATATGGATTGTACAGAGATCATTCTATGATTACTTCTGATCCAGATCATGAGGGGAATGTCTATTTAAATTTAGATAGTTATACGTACAACGTTGCTTTTACAACTAGTTACGAGTTTAACAAGTATTTCATTCCAGAGATCAAACTAGTAAAGAATCAAGTAAATAGTTATAACAGATCCTTTAATGCTAATTATCTTGTAAAAACTTCTTATGTGGAACTAGGGGTAAAATCTTACTTCTTGAACTCCTATAAGGACCTTGCTAATTCATATGTTTATGCTAGCGTATTTGCTGGTAATAGAAAGGCAGATGATGTTACAGTATTTGGTGATAGATACACGAATGACAATTCGGTTAAAGGCTTTAATCTTAAATTAGCATTGAAATATTGATTTATTAAAAATGAGTAAAAGTTACACTGTAACATTTGGGTGGGGGCTGATGCTGTTAGAGGGTAGCCCTTTTTAAGTTAAATTCAAAGATAAAATCAAAGAACTTTAATCTACCATTTTAAACTTATCAAACATGGGTGTTTAGTTTTACTTCAATGCGCGTGATATATTTCAACCAATATCATTACAGACAAAAGTTACAGTGTAACTTATAGATATGACAATTGCACTAGAGTAAAGCTCATTTTAGTAAATGCAATTTAACTTGAATGAACTTGTAGTGAATATTATAAATGAGAACCTTGTGTTTTGTTGTTGAGGTTTACATATAGATGATATATTTTTTACAACCGCTTATTAAAGTTACACTGTAACAAATACTAAGAGACTTTTGTATTTATACGCTGTAAAATATGATAATAATTTTAGTTAAAAATATCAGTTGTAGCATACGTAAAATATGCTAAAATAAAAGTGTAATTTTCCTACTTCCAATATTAATAATTATTGTCTAAATAGGAAAATTACACACTATTACACTTTAAAAACTTAACATAAGTGACATTATACGAAATAAATTAAAAAGCTTTTATAATCTAAATTGTTGAAATTTAGCGCTTGAATTAATAAATGATAAAATTATTGAAGTATATTATATATTTCGAAAAACTGGATCAGCAAATGCTGGTCTTTTTTTTAGCTTTAGACTGTTTTGTTTGGTAGATTGGTTACAAAATACTGTAAGTTGTTGTTTTTTAACAATAGGGTGATTTGGGCTTATGGATTTAATTAAGCACTATATTTATAGGTAAGTGGTGGCTGATAACACGCTTTTTATGATCACCAAATTTAGATAAAAATCTTTTAGAGCGCGATCTTTGAAGTGGCAGTGTAACTTTTTAGCAGCCGCTATTTTTTTATATTTACATCCCCAGTCCTTGAATAGAGTTGTCGAGAAAATATAATTGGATTAAATTGCTAAAATTTTCTAATATTTGTATTAAGGTTTTTAACAAATCAGCTAATCGGTTTACAGCGCATTATAAAAGTTACCTTGTAACATTATTTTGTTATGCATAAGTTAAACTTGGTAAGCTTAACTGTACTTTATAGTTTAACAAAAGTTTATTTTAATAGTAAACTTTATTTTCGTATTAGAGATGCTGAAGCTTTAAATTGCAACAAATGGTTTTAAATAAAGTTCGTCAATAAGTTACAGTGTAACTTTGTATGGCGGATTTATGACTGTTATTAATTTTTTATTAACTGCTATTAATAGCAGAATGTTACAGTGTAACTGTTATTAATAATTGTTCAAAAATTTGATCTTTATTTAAAAGTTACACTGTAACATATATTAATATTCTTGTAATAATAAAGTTAATTAGTTAATTCGCAACTTATCTCACTTTCTATGAAGCTGGTTAGTAAAGAGGTAAATCGATCTAACAATACATCATTATTTAAATCATCAATTGTTAAGCTTAAGCGTATACGTTCTGATCCTTTAGGTACTGTAGGATGTTTTATACCAGCAATAACAATGCTGTGATCAAGGAAAAACTGCTTAACTTTATCAATTAAATAATTATTGTTTAAGACAATAGAAATTATATGGTTGTCACCTAGAATCTTAATCGAAGAGCTTTGTAATTGAGAAATACAGTTCTCTAAGTGTTGTTTATATAATTTGCATTTGTTTATATAAGTCACAACTAGCAGCTCATTATTCAATACATATAAATAGGCAGCAAGTGTTTTAAAGCAAACTGCTGGAGGTAATGCTGTTGAATAGATAAAAGTTCTGGAGGTATTGATCAAATATTCAATAATAGCTGAATGAGCAAAGATAATAGCTCCTGTGCTATTAAGAGCTTTACCTACCGGACAAACGATTAGATCAATGTCATTTACTAATCCGTATTCCTCAACTAACCCTAACTTCTTAGCTCCATATATCCCAAAAGCATGCGCTTCATCTACGTAGATTATAAGATTAATGTTTTGCTTACTAAGAGTGTTCTTTAATTCAATAATCTGTAAGAAGTCATCTTTAGTTAAACAGTCACCATCCATTGAGTAAATGCTTTCAACACAAAGAATAATGTTTTGGTAACCGCTTTCTATAGCTTTAGAAACTTGACGTTTTAAGTCCTCAACATTGTTATGGCTAAAACGATAAAAGTTCACATCAGCAAGTCTAACTCCATCTATGATAGAAGCATGGGCTAACCTATCCATAACAACTGCTGTCTTTTTGTTAAGTCTAGCTAAAGATGGAATAATGCCTAGGTTAGCATGGTAACCACTATTGTAGTATAAAGCTCTTTTATCATTTTCTACAATGATGCTAAAGAATTGTTCTACTAGGTATGTGCAGTTGTTAGAACCTGATAATAATCTACTGCCTGTTGATCCAGTTAATGGATCTATATTTAATAGGCTGTTAAAGTTTTCAGTGAGCTCTAATAAGCTTTGCTTAGTGTTGTTTAATACTTTGTAGTTAGTGAGATTTGTAAAGAATTTTTGGTAGTTTTCATATAGCTCATTAGCTGAAAGTTTAGCAATACCTAAATAGTCGTTAGTATTTAGATAGATGATTTTATCCTCTGTATAAGCTTGAAGAGTGCGTTGAGCATTTTGCGATCTAAGATTTTCTAGATAATCTTGAGCTTGTTTTATGTAAGTTTGACTCATGCAATCTCCTATACAAATGATTGATAATTAGCTAATACTTGAGGATTAGATCCATATGCTTCTACAAACTTATCTACAGTGGCAACTAAAAATTCTAGCTCTTGGTTGCTTATTGTGTAAGGTGGCAATAAGTATAAGATTTTACCAAAAGGTCTTAACCAAACGTTATTTTGTATAAAGAAATCTTGGATTAGTTTACTATTTACGGTATTGGTAAATTCAAGGCAAAAGATTGGTCCAAGATATCTTAAGTTAGCAATATATTTACAGTTGTAATTAGTGATTTTTGATTTTAACGCTTGATAGGCTGAATAAAATTTATCAGCTATTTTATTTGTGCCATTAGCTTTATCAATTACAAAATTGTCAGTATATAACTCAACAGCTGCCTTAGCTGCTCTTAGAGCTAAGGGGTTAGCCATAAAAGTCGGACCGTGCATAAAAGCGTAAGGTGGATTATTAGATATGCTTTTACCGATTTCTTCTGTAACTAAAGTCGCGCCTAAGGTAATATGTCCACCAGTTAAAGCTTTGCCTAGTGTAATAATATCTGGTTTATTCTCTATATGTTGATAAGCAAAGTTTTTACCAGTTCGACCGAATCCGGTTGCGATTTCATCAAAAATTACTAAGATGCCTTTATCATGAAGTATTTGTATAGCCTTATCAATGTATCTTAGATCATAAAAGTTAAACCCACCAGCACCCTGAACCATTGGTTCGCAAATAAATGCAGCTATGTCATCTCCATGTTTGGTGATAACCTGCATTAGATCTTTGTAAAATTGTGAACCTATAAACTCTTGGTCGGTTAATGGATGCTTGTAATGGCTGTTTTGAGAGTCGTAGGCTTGCTCTGATAATGCTGGAGGTGGAGCTACAAACAGATTAGGGTTATTGTTGGTAAATAGAGAATGCATTGAATTTTCAGGACAAGAAACAAGCATAGCATGCCAAGTATCACCGTGATAACCGTTTTTAAGCGCTAAAAATTTACTACGAGGTTTGATTAGTGCTAAGTGATACTGTAGTGACATTTTTAAAGCGATTTCTACAGCAACAGAGCCGCTATCTCCATAGAAACAATATGCAAAATCGTTATTCGTAATATTTAGTAGAGCATTTGTAGCTTGTATAGCTGGCTCGTGAGTAAGCCCTGCAAACATTACATGCGATAATGTATTAACTTGCTCCTGAATCTGTGTGCTTATGCGAGGATTATTGTGACCATAAGCTACAGACCACCAGCTAGATACGCCATCTAAAAGTTTTAAGTTATTACTATAAATAAAAGAGCCTTGGGCTTTAGTGATTAGTAAATTGGAATTGTTACCAATTTTATTATATGGATGCCAAAGAGCAGCATCGTTTACTTTATTATATGAGTCAGTCATGTTACATAAGAAAAGGTCAGTTCAAACGAACTGACCTTAAAGTTATTGTTAATATGCAAAAAAGCAAGGTTTGCTAGACACTGGGCAATTGCTTATTAGACCTTTTAGATTAAAGTTATCTTCAAGCATTTTTGCGTTAATGATTTGAGCTGGTTCTCCATGGTTTAATAAACGCTTATTACCAAAGATAAATAAATAGTCACAATATCTAAATGCTTGGTTGATATCATGTAGCACCATAATTACGGTTTTATTAAGAGTTTGTAAATTCTTAATAATTTCCATTAATTCTAGCTGATGACTTAAGTCTAAATAAGTAGTTGGTTCGTCTAACAGTATGTAATCTGTATCTTGAGCAATTGTCATGGCTAAACAAGCTAATTGCAGCTGTCCTCCAGACAATTCATTAAGCATTTTATTTTGCAAATGAGAAATTTTTGTCAATTCTATTGCTTGCTTAATTTTATCATGATCTGCTTTCTTTAGTCTTCCTAAAAAGCCTAAATATGGAGTTCTACCAAAGGCAACATAATCATAAACTGTAATTCCTTCGATTTTTTCGCTATGCTGAGGGAGGTAGGAAATCTTATGAGCTAGTTGTTTATGTGTAAATGCTTCTACATCTTTACCATCAATTTCAACTTTCCCTTTAAGGCTTTGTTGAATTTTAGCAATTGATTTTAATAATGTAGATTTGCCACAACCGTTTACTCCAAGTAAAGCAATGATTTTACCTTGCGGAATTTCTAAAGTAATGTTCTCTAGAATGGAATTGTTATTGTAACCAACAGATAGGTCATGAAGTTTTATACTCATATCATCCCCTCTTCCTGATGATTAAATAGAAAAAGTAAGGAGCTCCAATTACAGCGGTTAGTACTCCGGTTGGGAACTCTACAGGCGGTTTAATTATTCGAGCTAAAATATCAGCACTTTGTAGTAAAATTGCACCAATTAATGCCGTGCTCATATATAGAATGAGATAACTTATATTACCGTAAATGCGTTTCGCTATATGCGGAGCTATCAAACCTAAAAAGCTAATTGGACCGGTAATCGATACTGCAAGTGAACTAATAATAGTAGCTAAGAATAAAATTAAGATTTTATATTTATTAACATCGTAACCTAGATTTTGGACTTTAACATCGCCTAATAAATATAATTTTAGAATCTTAATGCTACCTAAACCTAGTAGAATAAACGCTAGTAACCAAGGTAAATAAATATAGATTTGCGTCCAAGTTCTGCCCCACAGCGATCCGGTTAGCCATACTAAAGTTGAACTTATGTCCAACTTGAAGCTCAAAATGAGAAAGTTAGTTATACTTGCATAAAATGTGGCTAAAGCTACACCGATAATTATTAAATTATGGATTAAAGAGCTCGCTTTTATGACAAACCATAAAATAGCAAAACTTAGTAAACCACCTATTAAAGCAAACAAAGGTAAGTGTGTTTGGGCAAACGATGGGAATAGCGTTAGTGCTAGAACGGAAAATAGCCCTGCACTATTATTAATACCAAGGGTTTCACCTGAAGCTAGATCATTGTTAAGAGTGTTTTGAATCATTAAGCCACTAATAGCAAATCCCATGCCGACAAAAATGGCGAGTATAGCTCGTGGTAAGCGGTATTCATTGATAGCAAAATAATCGCTATTACCTTTATTAGTTAAAGCTTCAATGATCTGGGATAGAGAAAATGAGCTTGTACCTAATGACAATGATAGGTAGAAAAGGACTAATACTAATAATAGTGAGATTATTAAGTATAGACTTTTCTTTCTTAGCAATGCATGTCGATATTGCATAATGTTGTGTTCCATAAATCTCCTATTTTTTACTAATGGCTAAATACAAGAAATATGGAGAACCTAGCATAGCAATAATTAATCCTGCTGGAGTTTCGGCTGGACATAAAACTACACGCGATACTAAGTCAGATAGTAAGAGTAAAATACTACCTACAGCCATGCAAGCAATTATTTTTACACGATTATCTTTGCCTACGAGTTTCTGGGCAATGTGAGGAGCTAAGAGTCCTACAAAACCTATAGTCCCTACCACACTAATTACGCATGAAGTTAATAAGAGAGCTAATAAACAAATAACTAGTTTAAGCGCTTTTAGATTAACTCCTAAGGTTTTAATGTTGTCATCAGCAAGAGTTAATAAATTTAATTTGTTCTTATAAAATAACAACAAAAACGAAAAAAGCATTACCCCAACCTATAACCTATTGATATTTCGACTTAAAAACTAATCGGTATTAGTTTTGCAAACGATTAATAAAGTGGTGGAAATACTAAAATATTACTATCACTTTACTAAGAGTAGACCTCAGTTATACCTCCACTTTATCCATAAAGTCAGGTTAACTAAGTCGATATTTTGATAGGAACTTTATGTACGGTAAGCTAAACAAAACTGTAATAAATCAAGCAATAGCAAAAATAAAAGTCAATAAGAAAACGGTTACCTTATCCGATGGTGCTCGTTTGCAATTAAGACTTAGTTCTAAATATTTGGGCAAAGGAAGCTGGTCGATAGTTTTAGGTTCAAAAGAAAATCAATCCCGCATTACGATAGGAGAATACCATCATTTCATGGAAGGCTTCATATCTATCGAAAAGGCTAGGGAAATGGCTTTAGCTTTAAGAAAGTCATATAAAGATGGGACACCAGCTTCCATTGTTAACGTCAGTAAATCTAATTCGTTAACAATGCAATCGTTAATTACTCTTTACCTTGATTTCAAAAAACCACAGCTTGCATTTAACTCACTTAGGCAATATCAATCTGTATCTAAAATTTTATCAAAAACGGAGCTATCAAGAACTACAATGGAAAATATCACTCCACTGTTGATTAAACAAGAACTGGATAAAATAGCTTCAAGTGCAAATAATAAATCATATTTTTACTCTTTCATTAAGAGTGTAGTCGATTATGGCACTGGAAATCGTCTTATTGATCCTTGCCCTTTGCCTAAGTTTTCGCAACTATTTCCGGAGAAAGTTGAAGTAAAAAGTCGTAAGGCACTGGAGTTATCAGAACTTAATCAATTCTTCAAAGATCTAAGAAAATTAAAGCTTGAGTATATAGCTAACCTGTTGTTAATAATCCTAACAGCATGCCGTTGTAATGAAGTATTAAAAAGAACAAAGCAAGATATTATAGAGCCTTTTGACAGTGGTTTTATGTGGCATATACCAGCCGAAAGAATGAAAAAGGGCAGAGAGCACACTGTGTTCATTAAACAAGAAGTAGCTAAACTTCTAGATTGGGAAAGTCTCCCTCGTGGAAACTTAATACATCATCTTAAGAAAATCGGTTTTAACGCTACTTTACACGGCTTCAGAGCATTGTTTTTCTCCACTATGATTGAACGTTTACCTCAATATAAAGACGCTATATCCGCTTGTATTGCTCATGGTAAAGATTTAGCAAACCAGAGTGACAAATCTTACCATCGCTATGACTATGCCAATGAAAAGGTGATAGTATTTACAGCGTGGTTTGAAATTTTAAAGCAACACGGTTTGCAAGAATTGCTTGATTTGTTTTAATTGTTTACCCTCTAGTGTAGTGCTAGAGGGGTTTTTTCTTAAAACGGGGGAAGTAATGAGCCCTATAATTCTCGTCCTTACAATTAGCAATTAGGTACTCTAAGCTAAAGTAAAAGTTCGTCATATGTTTTGTTACATATTCTTCACAATCACTTCTTCCAGTTAATTTATAAATACGTTCACCTTGCTCGTACAACCAGAATTTATCAGGTTTATCCTCGTATTCTTTAATAATAGTTTTGATAGCACTAAAGATTGCACGAAACGCTGCTTTAGACGGCACTGGTACGTGCAAGTTATACTGGTGGTAATGGCTAAATAGTTTTACCAAGTTATTAGGGTTAATTTCAAAATATTGCACTAATTCTCGGCAGCTTTTAAAGTCAATAGTTGGGTGCATTTGTTTTCCTAAATTTAATTTAAAGAAGCGTAATGCTCTGAAATTGTATGCATTCTTCTTGTAATCAAAGAAGTGCGTATTACCTAGTACGAAATTTCGCGTTCTGGACCACTTTACAAGCGTTTCATATGCTCTCCTTAGCTTTCCTAAGGTTAAGGTTGTTTCACGCATTAGACGCGCAAATAAGAGCATATAAAAGTACTGTTCTGTGCGTATGATATGTTCACCAATCTGACCCTTATACTTTTTATTGTAATCAAACAGTAAATTTATAGGAGCTGGGCATTTAATCATACTCCAGATTTTATTAGCGTCAGTTTCGTTATGCAGTATTGCCAGTTCTAAAACGTCGATATAATCCACGATAGAACGATACTCCAGAACCTTATTGATAATATAGTGTTGGGAGTAAGCCATGGAAACCTCTTTTAAAAGAATTTATTGATTAATTCAACGACACCTATTCCAATAGCAAGGAGAATTAGAGAAAAGCCTAGAAGTATACATATGGTTGCTATGATAAAATCCCACGTATTCGTATTCTCTTCGACCATAGAGATGATTGCCACAAGGGAAAAAAAGATAAGTGCTACTATAAGCATACACCCCGTTACTGCCACAGATAACCAAAGAAACCATATAATGAGATCGGAAGTATCGCTTGCCAGCTGTAAAAATATAGTCATAAAGCGTAACTGAAAAAACAGGTGCTAAAAACAGGTATAAAACAGGTGTTAATAAAATTTAATAAGAGTTAACGTGCTTAACACCGCTAGGGCAACAGCAAAGCCAATCGCAAAAGTAAAGTAATACAGCATAGGTAAATCGTAGCTGTCATTCTTGATATATTGACGCCAAACTACTACGCTAAAGCTTAAGAATACAGCTGAAAGACCATACGTTGTTGCAATTAAAACTAAATCTAAAATAGGATTTCCACTCATATTGTTACCATAAAAAATCTTCGGGACCGGCTAGACCTGTGATCCTAGCTACAGCCGCTTGCATTAGTTTACTTTCTTGGACTAGGAAGCTATTTACTTCTGCCGAAGCTAAAACATATAAGTCGTTAAAATCATTAACTACTCCATAGTCCAGCACTTTTATTACTTTCTCTCTCAATACATCGCTTTGCACTTGAAAGCGGGTTAAATTACGAAAATACGTGTAATCGAAATCTTTGAGCGCTGGTGGGTACATCCAGCTAATCTTGCATTTCTCTAAGCCAGAGCCGACGGTAGTGTCGGGTGGTAATGGGTTTTTAGCATTACCGTTCTCATCGATATCGTTATCGGCAATAACAAGCACTTCACGCATAACTCCACTGTTAGCAATATAGTTGGCTACACGTTCAAGATTACCCTTGCTAAAGCAACAAGCCACAAGGGCGTGTTTATGCTGCTTAAAGCTGCATAGTGTGCTCATTATGGACGCTCCGGTAGCAAACCCCTCGCAAAGGATTATTTTGTTCTGCTCTAAGTCATCAAGTTTCTCGTTAAAAACAAACACGCCCATATTTGTGGGGTATCCTTTGAGAAAGCGCTTGCTTCCACTTGGATAGATGATCTGTAATGAGCAGATTTTATTTGTTCTTATATCCGTGATGGGGATAATAATATCTCCAGCATTAAATCTTTGCCCAAGTCCCTCCATAGGTTGTGTAACCACGAAGAACTCATCATCACCAAATATCCAAAAAAACAGTTGTTTATCGTAAATATATTTAGGGTTAATCTTGGATATTTTTCCCAAACCACGGAAGCGTCCAATAGTTTGGTTCAGCAATCCAGCATTAAGGAAGTTTAGTATGTCATCTTCCGTTCTTAGCTTAGTTTGCACTTGGGAAATAAATGCTAAGTATTTTTTCTCCCTGAAATATGCCCGATTTTTCTCGATTTTTAGCTTCAGATCCGCCTGATCCGGTAAAACTACGGCTCTACGTGGGTGGAAAACTCTTACTTGATCTGAAAGGTGGTAATTAACGACCATTAGTGTAACTGTTTCGTCAATCAGTAGTATGTATCCACCGTCTTTGTTGCCACTTTTACCAGTTTCCGTTGCAACGCGATGCCAATCATTTCTATCTTTAGAAACTCGAATATTATCTACCTTCAGCTGCATGCTACGAAGTTGATGGTTAGCCCAGCTAAAAATGTCATTGGTATCTGTTACCTCAACGCCAGGATTGTACTCAGGGGCATATTTACTTAGAGCCGAAAGATCTGCATCTAAGAATTTGGGGTTGGCACTTTTGGCGTACCAACCATCCTCACAATTCCACTCTATAAATGCGCTGTAGGGTAGCATTTTAAGCGTTTTCCGTGCTAGCTCTTTAAACTCCTCACGTTCTTCGTAAAGTACCGCAAAAAAGCGTTTAAAAGGCATTCTCTCGTCGACCATCTTTTACCTCTATTAACCCACGTTTAATATTGCTTATTAAGCACAGTAAAGATAACACTCGCGTTGTAGTTACGCAATAGGTTTCTTTGTAAACGGTAGCTAGCTGCTTATCGTATAGTCTAAATTGCGATAGGTAGCTAAAAAATAGGGTAATATGACGAACAATTTCATCAGTATGGCGATGTAATAGGCGCTTACTTGCGAATTGCTCTTGCAACGATGGGAAAGCAAAATAAAACTGTTCTGTAATCCACGGGTATTGGTTAAAATAAGTGGTATCTGCAAGCGCGTCGTGTTTTAAGGTATTAAGATACTTATGGAAACGTTCGAATAAGTAGTGAACAGTATCCTCGTCAGTGCCTTTATATGGTACGTAAAGCTTTTCTTGTAGCTCGCGGAGGATAACTTCTGGTTTATACCAACCTGGGATAGCAGTAATTTGTAGTAGCATATTTAATCCTTATTTTTGAAAGTATCTAGAACCTTTTGATAAACGTCAGCTTTACTAAGACCAAGACGTGGGAATTTGACTTTATCAGTAGCCACTAAACATGGGGCAATTTGAAACCTAGCTAATGCCATGCCTTTATGGTTAAAGAAGTATCTTGGAAACTCACTTATAGGACCTTGACGATTTTTCACTATTGAGTACCAGACAATCTTGTAACTTCCATCTGGGCTCGGACGTGGGGTAAATAATCCTTCTGGTAATCTATATTCATCGTCTTTCTGCGCATTGTAGGCACACAGTGTCACGATAATATCTGCGTCTTGAGTGTACTGTCTGCTATCTTTAATTGACGTAGCTGTTGGCATATTGCTAGCACAATATACGCCTGTTTCTGGATCTCTTACTTGGGATAGCGCAAAGCAACGGATACCATATTTTTTCGTTAATGCGCTAAGCTTTTTTGAGATTAGAGTATTAGATTGGTAAGGACTAGGTTCATCTTTACTTCCAATTGGCTTAGAATTAAGTGCTTGTAAGTAATCAATGAAGATGACTTCGGGCTTTTTACCAACAATATGGTCGTTTACAATATCTTTTTCTAGAGTTTCAATGCTATCGACTTTATCTGCTCCCAAAATTTTGATATAATGTGACCAACCGCTTTGTTGCAACCAAAAGGCGAAGAACTTGACAGCTATAGCGTCGGTTTGCACATTCTCTTCTAGTGATAGTTGATCTCTGTGCAGGTATCTATCAATAAACTGTTGTCGATTAAGAAATTGGTACGGATACTGGTAACAGAACGAGCGTGCGATTTGTAGTACTAAATCTTCCGCTTGTAACTCCACGCTGTAAAAAGTAACATATAGTTTCTTATTAGCTAACAGGATATCTATAAGTTGCTGGATAGCCCAGGTGGTTTTTCCTGCATGAGACGGCGCTGCTACAATGCAAAAGGTTCTCTTTTTTAAGCCGCCGTTAACCATATCGTTAGGTACTTTTGCATAGCAAGAAAAAGGTATATTTACTTCGGGTAATCCATAATCATTGTTATCAATAATTTCGTCTAGGTGATCCATTAGTAAATCCTTACTTTTCATTCCTGAGATCGCTGTGTATTGTACTTTCGAAAGCTGATCCAATAGCTCAGGTAAATATCCACTGGCATTGTCTTGTTTATTCTCTAAGTCCAACAAAGCGGTTTGTGATTTTTGCGCCACAAATTGATCTGTGAGCGCTTTTTTTACGCGGTTGATATGATCCACGTTTACAAGATTTAAACGCATATAAGCATACTGTACGACGTCATTTACGTGGTTTAAAAGTTGCTTATAGATTATCTGGCGTTTATTGTCCTCATCAAATTTGGAAAGGTATTCGTCAGAATTACTTAGTATGATATTTCTTACGTATTCTGGATCAAGGTTATAGCCGTTCTGAATACTAGGTGACAGTAGATTTATATTACTCTTAATGCAATTAAATATATAAACGTCTTCATCATGGAAGAAAAGCTCATCACGCATTAGTAAAGCACTTTCTATGGCTTCTTGGCGGATTTTGTCATCTACGTCGTAGCTGATAATCGTAGATAAACTTAGTCCAAGCATTTGCACGTTATAATCAACCTTTGCTAGTTTCTCCAGGGCGCTGAAGTTCTGCATGACCTTGTAACTCCTTGGTTTGTTCTTTAAGGATAGCTATATCCTTAGCGTAATAGTAGGGTCTACTACCTACCTTATGCGGTTGTATGTATTTGTTAGCGTAAATTCTACTTAGAAAGGTAGTGTAAGCAACGCCTAGCATATCCGCGACCTCTTTTACTGTGTAAGAGCGTTCTAGGTTAGTTCCATGTATATGGAGTTCATTTAGCACCAGTAAAAGTTTGTTAATTTTGTAGGTTAGTTCGTCTAATTTATGCCGATGATGGTTTGTGGTATTAACCAGCTTATCAATCTTTTTCTCTACCTCGGCATTGAGAACTGAACCTTTAATCTCTGCAACAATAAGTCGTTGCATTGCATCCAATTTATCCATAAGTTATCAAAGATTAATTTTGTGGCACACGTAGTTACTGAAAAATTCTAGCACTCCTTTACGGAGTGCTATTTTTTTACCAGATATTATTGCACTTCGTAAATAGTTCTAATTAAACTTGCCCCTTTAGGAAGAGTTGTTTTATATAGTTCTTTGATTTGTGCTAGTAAAGATTTATTATTAGTTCGATAGTAAGTCATTTCATTACTCCAGACTATTTATAAACTGTTGATTAGCCTCATCAAGTTCTTGTTCGTCTTTCTGACGACGTTCTCGTTTGGCTTCCCATAATAAGCTACGTCTAGCTTTCCCTTTGAGTTCTGGATGATCTTCCAGATACTCTACAATAATGGCGTCCTCTTGTATTCTTATTTCCTCTGGCGTTGGGACAGAAGCTACTGCTTCATCGGTTTCGTATCCATTACGATTAGAAACAAATCTCCCGAAGTTCGAATATAAGATGAAGTCCTTTTTAACTGCTTTTAGAATACGGTCTACTTCTTTAGGCGGTAATTTTACTGAGTTTATATACGTTTTGCTGTTAAGTTCCTTTTCATTATCTGCAAATGACGCCAGCTTAGATTGTATAAGGTCACACAGTTCGTCTAATACCTCACCGTATTGTTTAAGCTCTTCCTGATTAGCATATACGCGTTTAATAGCAAAGCTTTTCTTGTAATCAATATCAGGGTAATAAGTCACGAAATCGACCCATTTACAGCCGGTTACAAGCAATTGGTGCAAGATTTGCGCATAGTACTCTTCAGGGATTACACCATTGACTAGGAAGTTTATATGAGTATCCCTAGTCGGGGTTTTAATCTCCAGCAAGCCCTCGGGCTCGTATTTACCTGTTTCAGGATTTAATACCGATACTACACCATCTGGAGAAGCTGCTAAGAAGTCATTGCTTTTGGAAACTAGTAAGCCACTTTCCCTCACTTGGTATTCAGGAAAAAGGGCCTTGTAAGCATCCCTAGCATATGCTTCACCAATAGTACCTAATTGCATAATAAAGCTGGAGTTGCTAACTAGGTCTTTGATCTCGTGTGCAGCGTACCGATTTGCAATAATGGATAATGCTACCTTTTCCGCCATATCACAGGCAACCTTAGAAATCTTCCCACTTTTCAGTCGTGTGAAGTGCTTTGCTGAAGAAGCTGTAAGGCGTAAAGTACGGGCACGAAACCACTCTTCTGACCGCTGTGCGGCATTAATTTCGTAATATGGTAGGTTACTACTTGTCACCAGTCCTCCTATAAGTCAAATAGATATTTAATGGCACGTTTATCGAAATCAGTTAATTGGTCTTTATTCTCGGTAGCCCAAGCAATTGCCCCTTGTCGATTATTGTCATAGAAGAACTGTGGTACGTTATCTTCAAACAGCATGGAAGTAATTTGACCGTATGCTTTTGCTACAAGTCGTTGGTAATCTAGTTTAGTGAGTTTCACTACCCTTCCTTGTAAGAATGCTCCAATGCGGCTCTTTTCCACATTAGTGACGTTATTAATCTCGACTAAATTATTAGCCTTAACGTACGTTGATAAAGGTTGGTTAACACTTAAGGCGTAGTCAGCAACGTCAACTTGTGTAGCAATAGCGCCATTAGGGAATTGGTAGCCCTTACGTTTCTGCTCTAAGATTAAATCCCAAAAGAACTCAAAGCCTTTTTTCTGATCAATCTTGTCTATCGAGTTCACATACTGTCGACCATTGACTTCTTCAACGTTTACGGACTTTTTCTCCTTGATAGTGAAGATTAATGGGATAGGAAGATTTTGGAAGTATGATATGTTCTCATTCTGCTTGTTAGTAATCATAAAGTGCGTCTGTAATTTAACATTACCTTTCGTTTGCGCAACAGCACTCCCAAATAATCCACTCAATCCACTCCAAGCCGGACTAATACTATCCACAATTACCAGTTTAATGCCGTCGGCTATAGCTTGAGTAATAGTTTCCTTTATAACTTTATAGCTTAGCTGGTGATCCGGTACGCTTTTGATTAGCATATTCTTATACGCCATATCATTAATTACGATTGAGGACGCACCTGCTTCGCTATCTATAATTAAACTGTAAAACATATCCGGATCGTCACTTAATCTTCTCATGGCGTCAGCCAGGGCAAGAGCACCATAGGTTTTACCTGCCCCGCTTTCACCAACAAATGCAGCTTTAAGTGGTTTCTTGATTTGATCCGCAGTTTGATATTTTGACAAATCTAGCATATTATCTTCAATTACCGTGTTAAATCTTAAACTGTATTACCACTCTTTACCACCGTTTAGGCGCACTTGATACGCGTACCATTCTGTGGCATTAAAGTGTGGGAAGTTATCTGTATCTCTTGCTAATTCTCTACCATAACCACGTGCGTATGGAATTCTCTCTTTGTAGAAACCTAGCTTAATGATAGCTGGAGTTTCCCCGTGAGCAAATTTGAACTCACCGTCCTCTTCCTCATCGTGATCCCAGAAATCGTAAGGGATTAAGCGTTCTTTAATTTTATTTAGTAGATCAGCTTCGTGTTCAACGTGGGTAAATTTGATATCCCAGCCTTGTAGCTCGTATTCAAATAAATCAGACACGTAGCGGTATAGGTGTAGGCTATTAAGCACGTAAACAGCGAAAGTTTGCCACTCGATAAATTTGAACTTAGTTCCTTTTAACAGCACTTTAACTTCTGGAAACTGTTTAGCAATCGTTTTGAAATCGTGTATTAAATCTTCTAGTAATTCTGTATCGTGGTACACGTAATTCGTAGTAGGGAAGTCTTCAAATTCCAGACGATCTAAAATGTTAAGAATTTCCTCTCCTTGTGTTTCGTCCACTTCAGCCATTACAATGCCATTCTTTGTATAAAAATTAACTTCGAAGTCCATAGAGAACTTTCTGCCATATAGGGCTTTATCACGCATATAAGCAGCATTAACAATCATAGAGCCGTAGTCGTCTAAAATGGTAGCTAATGCGCGGGTTGCGTTAAGGATTGCGTTTACAGTTGCGTTTTTACATACTTTCATGGTTAAACTCCATTAGTTAAAGTTGTTATAGATGAGGTTGAGGGGGTAAGGGCTCACGGGAGAGCCCCTACAGGTTATTTATGGTTAATAATAAAAATTATAGTATCCTAATTTCTCCGACATTGAGGTGAGGATCAGATCCCAGCCTGCGACTACGGTGTGGGTTCCGTTTCCAGCTAGTCTTTCAGTACTAAACAACTCCGAAAACTCATACGGTGCTAAATACTCCGTAATTTTAATGGCTTCTTTTATCATTTCTTCGGAGATTAGTGTAGATAAGCGGATAACGTTTAATCTGTGTCCTTTCGAAGCTAGCTCTTGACCTTTCTCCCCACAGAGAAGAACCAGATTTAATGATGGGTCGGCACTGCAAAGATTAATGACAATATCACGATAAGATGGGCGATTATTTCTATCAAAACCTCCTAATTCAGAAAATTTATGGGTTGCAATTTGACCTATTTGGTTAACTATCCATCTCAATTCTCTAATTTTTAAAGCTACCTGGTGAGAAAGTTGTCGATCCTTTTTAAGTTCTTCAAATTTCGTTAGTGATTTAGTCATTGTTAGCTCCTTCAACGTCATAACAAACGTTATTTTTTTCATCAAACTCAATGCGACCTTGTTCAACAAGATACTCAATAACATCTTCAATCCAACGTTGTTCTGAGTATTCTGTAATTTCTACTTCATCACCAAGTTCTAGACGATCAAAATCGTAATCATCTTCGTCATATTCTTCATCTTCGTCATCGTAGTAGCTGCTATCGTAGTACTCTGGGAAGTATTTTCTCTCTATCTGATCTTTTAAAGTTTCTAGGTCGTAGATGTTTTCGTCTGCTAATTTTTTGATTAAGATATCTAGAGCTAAGTTAGCACTCTCTGCAAAATCTACGTCACCCTCTAGTAAACCTAAAACTGCGTTAAGACAGAAAGCTAAGCCCCATTCTTTAATTTCTCTTTTAATCATAGTGGTGTCCTTAAAAAATTATTAATAGAAGTTATTACCAAGTAGAAACCTTTCTTTTACCGTTTGGTTTGTTTATTTGACTGGCTTCCTCTTGTTTGTAAGTCCATTATATTACAATTAATTGACCTAGTCAATAATTTAAGTCAACTATTTGCATAAGTATATGAACAATAAGATTAAATATATGAAAAATTTATTTCATAAGATTGACAACAAATACAAAAAAAGCCCACAGCGATGGCTGCGGGTCGGTAAAAATATCAATTTTATAAAGAATTTAATAAACAATTAAATAATAATTTCCATTAACACTTTTATTTCT
>NZ_NRJG01000111.1 GCF_003585935.1 Psittacicella hinzii | reverse complement strand
GTTTAAGTGTTATTGGGTTGGTTACAAAAGCAATAATATAAATATTAGGCTTAACTTTAATATTTGTAGTATTTGTAGTATATGCCGTGCATCATTTTTATAGAGTGATTTTAATTTAATTCTAGAGGTGATCCATATTATTGTTGTCTAGACTGGCGGTTAGGCGTAGTTGACGTACGTAACAACCTAAGCCTCTGCTCCAATAACTAAAGATTTTTACTAAAGGATTAGTTAATTTAAAGTCAACGAGGTTTAAAGGAAGATTAACACCCATTGCCCAAGGTCCACGGATATAAGCAACATCAGTACTAGTTGTGCCAGCAGCTAAACTAAATAGATTATTTGCTAAGTGCGAGATAGTTTTATGGCTCGCAATTTTTTGCATAGTGCTAACTCGAATTAAGAAAGCTGAAGTAGCAAAGCTAGATTCATAGCGCTTTACAAAGAAATAGCTGTTGAGTTTGTCGTTATAGCGAGCGTATGCTGGCTTGTATATAAACTGAGGACGATAGTTATTATTAAATAGTGAGTTACATTGTTTCTTACTTACTCCTAAATCCAATTTTGTTGGCTCTAAGATGAAACTGTCAGTTGCATTCTCATTATTATTTAATACTTGATTTGCTGAAGCAGTTTCTTGCTCGCTTTCTAGTTCGGGAGAGTTTTGAGCTAAGGTTAAAGCTAAGTTAGTATATTGCTCTTCATGACTAGGTTCACATAAATCAATTACTTCAGGAGTAATGCGCAGTTTAGTGAAGTAACTTAAGCGTCGCATAAAATCAGGATGAAGAATTGCACTTTCATCTAAGAAAAGTACCCATTCATCCTTACGAGTACGTAAATCAAGATTTTGTAAGTAGTCTAAAGTATTAGCTGTAAGAATTTCTTTTTGCTGTAGAGTAAATAAATCTAAATAGCTATTATCTAAAACTTGCTTTGCTTTAGCCTCTTGCTTCGCTTCTTGGACTTGACTATTTAACGTGCTTAAGTGCTTTATATCATTAAGGTAACCAAGATTTTTACTAACAGTAGCTTGAATAGCACGATAGTTACTATTGTCTTGCTCGCTATAATCAGAAACAAAGCTACTTTCTTGCCAATCTTTACCAGCAGCATTACCTAATACACTATAAAGTTGCATAAAGTATTTGGCTTGTTCTATATATTGCTCATCTATTTTTTTAGTGTAAAGATTTTTTGCTTCGCTTTGATTGAATAAAATCTGTGGACAATCATCTTCTAATGCAGAGAGAAGATCATCTGCAATAATAAAAGGAATATTTGCAGCTTGGAGCGCTTGTCCTAAAGTATAAAGGCGCTGCTCAATCCATTGAGGGGTAAATAGTTTATAGTAAGATTGACGTTGAGCTTGTGGTAGGAAATTAGCTTGACGAATAAAAACGACTTTCATAAGAAATGCAATTTAGTTTTTTAACTCAGTATGAGTATTAATGAATTAGTATTAATACACGAGTATTAATACATTATTATGAATATATGAGTATTCAAACATGTGAGTTAATCTTAGGGGTTGATGTTTTTATAAGATTATACCGTGTTAAAGCCTAAAGTAGGTCATTATCCTTATCAAGATTGTAATAAAGAGTGACTTTAATAAGATTGAATGATTGAGCATTGCTCAAAAGATTGAGTAATAAAAGATAGTTTTTAAGATAACCTAACTTCAATTAATCTAGTGTGGTTAAAAAGTTGCTGTTTATCAATTGCTTATGATTAAATTAAATAAAAATCAATAAAAATCAAGCTAATTATTTTTATTTGTGTTATAATTAACGCCGTGATATTAATATTTATCCGAAAGAAAAATCGAATTTCAGATAAAAAGACATTACTGTTGTGTGGATAAGTCAAGAAGATATTATTCACCTCCAGCAGTTTTATTATTGAAATGTTAGTATTACCCCAATGTAGCATTAAAAATGAGAGTAGCTGCATTTGGTTTTTGCAAGGACAATTATTTTTACTATCTTGCACTTGGATTAGCGGGTAAGTTAAGTTGCATGATGCATACACTTACCTATGCCTGACTTGTTCGTTGAATATAACTAGAGCAGAGCATGGACTAGCTTACAAAGAAGTATGATTTAGAATACTTTCTTCCATTTATATATTTATTTGTCTCTCAAGTAAGCGTCTTCGACTATGAGTTGAGGAATATAGTCAGAATGATAATAAAAAGATTTATTTGATTTCTTAAGCTAATCTGACACCCCACAATAGATGGGGCAATGTTTATTAGTCTTACCTCGTGTTTTTCAAAAATGAACACCTTGAGGTAAGGTATTATAGTGTTTAAAATTTTTACAATTTGGAGCTCTGGGTTAAATGTCTAACCAAAAAAGAATCCGTATCCGTTTAAAGGCTTTCGATCACCGTTTAATCGAACAGTCAACTAAGGATATTATTGAAACAGCAAAACGTACTGGTGCACAAATTCGTGGTCCATTCCCTTTACCTACTCGTAAAGAGCGTTTTACTGTACTGATTTCTCCACACGTGAACAAAGATGCACGTGATCAATATGAAATTCGTACTCACAAGCGTGTAGTTGATATCGTAGAGCCAACTGAAAAGACAGTAGATGCTCTTATGCGTCTAGATTTAGCTGCTGGTGTGGAAATTAATATCAGTTTAGACTAATTTTTTTGACGTTAATTAAAGAGGATTATAAACAATGATCGGTTTAGTAGGTCGTAAAGTTGGAATGACTCGTATCTTCACACCTGAAGGTCAATCAATTCCAGTAACTGTAATTGAAATTGAAAAAAATAGCGTAACTCAAGTTAAAACAACTGAAACTGATGGTTACAATGCTATTCAAGTAACAACAGGTTCTAAAAAAGCATCTCGCTTAAACAAACCTGAAAAAGGTCACTTTGCTAAAGCAGGCGTTGAAGCTGGCCGCTTATTACGTGAATTCCGTGTAGACAATGCAGCTGAATACACAGTTGGTCAAGAAATTACTGTAGAAGTTTTCGCTGACGTGAAAAAAGTTGACGTAACTGGTACTTCAAAAGGTAAAGGTTTTGCTGGTACTGTTAAACGTCACAACTTCCGTACTCAAGACGCTACACACGGTAACTCATTATCACACCGTGTTCCTGGTTCGATCGGTCAAAACCAAACTCCAGGTCGCGTATTCAAAGGTAAGAAAATGGCTGGTCACATGGGTGACGAGCGCGTAACTGTTCAAAACCTTGAAGTAGTTCGTGTTGATGCTGAGAACAACTTATTATTAGTACGTGGTGCTATCCCAGGTGCTAAAAATGGTAACGTTGTTGTTAAACCTTCTGTAAAAGTAAAAGCTTAAGTCTGGAGAAACTATAAATGGAATTAACATTAGTAAATGGCCAAGGTTCTATTAGTGTATCAGAGTCAGCTTTTAACGTTGCTTTCAACGAAGCTCTAGTTCACCAAGTAGTTGTTGCATACCAAGCAGGCAGCCGCCAAGGTACACGTAAACAAAAAACTCGTGGTGAAGTTCATGGTTCAAATAAAAAACCTTGGAACCAAAAGAAAACTGGTAACGCTCGTGCCGGTGACCGTAAAGGCCCATTATGGCGTTCTGGTGGTGTGACATTTGCTGCTCGTCCGCAAGATCACAGCCAAAAAGTTAACAAAAAAATGTATTGGGGTGCATTACGTTGCATCTTCTCTGAGTTAGTTCGTCAAAATCGCCTTGTGGTAGTTAACGATTTAACTCTTGACTCTCACAAAACTAAAGATTTAGTAGCAAAATTAAAAGAGTTAGAAGTTTCTAACGTTTTAATTATTGATACTGAACTACAGTACAACGTATTCCTAGCTTCAAAAAACCTTCACAAAGTTGAGTATCTTTTAACTGATGAAGTTGATCCGGTATCTTTAATCAATTTTGAAAAAGTGTTAGTAACTAAAGAAGCTGTAGCTGAACTAGAGGAGATGTTAAAATAATGTCTAACAATTCACGTTTACAGTCAGTTATTAAGTATTCACTAATTTCTGAAAAAGCAGTAAGATTACAATCTGAGAAACAAGTTCTTACTTTAATTGTAGATAAAAGCACAAATAAAGTAGAGATCGCTCAAGCTTGTGAAGCGGTATTAGGTCTTAAAGTTACAGCTGTTAACATCGTTAACGTAAAAGGTAAAACTAAAAACCGCGGTAACCGTAAAGGTCGTCGTAGCGATATTAAGAAAGCTTATATCACTCTTCCAGCGAATACAAGCTTAACTGATATTGAAACTGCTGTTGAGTAAGGAAAGGAACTAAGTAAATGGCTATTGTTAAATGTAAGCCGACCAGTCCAGGTCGCCGTCACGTTGTAAAAGTAGTTAATCCTGAATTACATAAAGGTAAACCTTTTGCAGCATTAGTTGAGCCTATCAAACGTACAGGCGGTCGTAACAATTTTGGTCGCATCACAACTCGTCACATCGGTGGCGGTCACAAAAAAGCATACCGTTTAATCGACTTCAAACGTCAAAAAGATGGTATCTCAGCTAAAGTTGAACGTTTAGAGTATGATCCAAACCGTTCTGCAAACATCGCGTTAGTATTATACGCAGATGGTGAACGTCGTTATATTCTAGCTCCTAAAAACTTAAAAGTTGGTGATAAAGTTGTTTCAGGTACTGATGTAGAAATCCGCGTAGGTAACAGCTTACCAATGCGTGTTATCCCAGTTGGTACAACTGTTCACAACGTTGAGTTAAAACCAGGTAAAGGTGGTCAACTAGCTCGTGCAGCAGGTTCATACGCTCAAATCATCGCTCGTGAAGGTAAATATGTAACTTTACGTACTCGTTCTGGTGAAATGCGTCGCGTTCTTTCAGAGTGCCGTGCAACAATCGGTGAAGTTGGTAACGCTGAACATATGTTACGCGAATTAGGTAAAGCTGGTGCTTCTCGTTGGAGAGGTATCCGTCCTACAGTTCGTGGTACAGCAATGAACCCAGTAGATCACCCGCATGGTGGTGGTGAAGGTAAAAACTTCGGTAAACACCCTGTAACACCTTGGGGCGTTCAAACTAAAGGTAAGAAAACACGTCATAACAAACGTACTGATAAATTCATTGTACGTCGTCGTGATAAATAATTAATAACACTTAAAAGAGGTAAATCCTATGCCACGTTCTCTCAAGAAAGGTCCTTTTATTGACCTGCACTTGCTGAAGAAGGTAGAAAAAGCAGTGGAAACGAATGATCGTAAACCAATCAAAACTTGGTCACGTCGTTCTACTATCTTCCCAGATATGATTGGGTTAACCATTGCTGTTCACAACGGACGTCAACACGTTCCAGTACTAGTTTCTGACGAAATGGTTGGTCACAAGTTAGGTGAATTCGCACCTACACGTACTTACCGTGGTCACGCTGCTGATAAAAAAGCTAAGAAAAAATAATAGGAGATAGACATGACTAATAGATTAGAATCACGTGCTATCTTACGCAATGCTCGTACATCAGCGCAAAAAGCACGTTTAGTATGTGATTTAGTTCGCGGCAAAACTGTGGAAGAAGCGACTTACATTTTACGTCACACTCCACGTAAAGCTGCTAAAATGGTGGGCAAGCTATTAGCTTCTGCTGTTGCTAATGCTGAGAACAACCAAAGTTTATCAGATGTTGGTTCATTCAGAATTGCAACTATCTTTGCTGATGAAGGTCCAACAATGAAACGTATTATGCCACGCGCTAAAGGTCGTGCGGATCATATTCGTAAGCGTACAGCTCACATCACTTTAGTAATCGCAAAATAAGGTAACGAAATGGGTCAAAAAGTAAGTCCTCATGGTATTCGCCTAGGTATTGTTAAACCATGGAGTTCAACCTGGTATGCGAATACAAAAGATTTCTCAAAAACTCTAGAAAACGATTTCCGTATTCGTGAGTTCTTAAACAAAGAATTAGCAAATGCTGCGGTATCACGTATTGTTATCGAGCGTCCTGCTAAAGCAATCAAATTAAACATTCACTCAGCTCGCCCTGGTATCATTATTGGTAAAGGTGGTGAGGATATTGAAAAATTACGCAAACAAGTTCTTGCGTTATCTGGTTGTGAAAACTGCCAAATCAATATCGTTGAAGTTAAACAAGCTGATTTAGATGCAAAATTAGTAGCTGAATCAATTGCACAACAACTAGAACGTCGTGTGATGTTCCGTCGTGCGGCTAAACGTGCTATCCAAACTGCTATGAACCAAGGTGCTATCGGTATCAAAGTTCAAGTATCAGGTCGTTTAGGTGGTGCTGAAATCGCTCGTGCAGAATGGTTCCGTGAAGGTCGCGTGCCTTTACAAACTCTACGTGCTGATATCGACTACGCTACAGCTAGAGCTAACACAACTTACGGTGTAATTGGTGTTAAAGTTTGGATTTTCAAAGGTGAAATCTTAGGTGGTTTTGAAGAAGTACTAGCTAAAGAAACTTCTAAACCAGAACGTAGAGCACCTAGAAATAACAATAACAACAATAGACGTGCACCACGTAAAGGTCGTAAATAAGGAGAAAATTGAATTATGTTACAACCTAAACGTACAAAATTCCGTAAAATGCATAAAGGCCGTAACCGTGGTCTAGCTCAAGGTACAAGCGTTAGTTTCGGTGAATTCGGTCTTAAAGCTGTTGGTCGTGGTCGTCTAACTGCTCGTCAAATCGAAGCTGCACGTCGTGCTATGACACGTGCTGTAAAACGTCAAGGTCAAATTTGGATTCGTGTATTCCCAGACAAACCAATTACTGAAAAACCATTATCTGTTCGTATGGGTAAAGGTAAAGGTAACGTTGAATACTGGGTAGCTCTAATTCAACCAGGTAAAGTACTATACGAAATCGGTGGTGTACCTGAAGAATTAGCACGTGAAGCTTTTGGTAAAGCTCAAGCGAAACTTCCATTCAAAACTACTTTTGTAACTAAAACGGTAATGTAATCAAATGAGTGAAAAAGATTTACAACAAGAACTTGTAGACGCAAGACACAAATTATTCGCACTACGTCAACAAGTTAAAACTAGACAATTAAACCAAACTCATCTAGTTAAAAGCGCTCGCCGTGAAGTTGCACGTTTATTAACTCAAGTAAACAAGGCTGGTAAATAATGACTGCTAAACAAGTACGTACACTACAAGGTCGTGTTCTGAGTGATAAAATGGACAAAACTATCGTGGTTGCTATTGAACGTCGTGTTAAACACCCAATCTACGGTAAATATGTTCGTAAAACAACTAAACTTCACGTTCACGATGAAGCTAATGTAGCTAAACAAGGTGATATGGTAGAGATCAAACAATCACGTCCATTATCAAAAACTAAAGCTTTCGCTTTAGTACGTGTTGTAGAAAAATCTCTAAACGTATAATCTTTTATAGTTAAAAGTTTATATTAAAAATTTAGAATTGTATTCCAAAGAAAAAGGGTCACTAACTTATTAAGTTAGTGACCCCTTTTTTGCGCAAAGAAAAACGGTGAAGCTTGTAAAAAGTTCACCGTTGAGATTTCAAATAAAAACAATAAGATAATAATTAAGTTGAAAAAACAATACTACAGAGTTTCATATCATGTAGTATTGCCTATGGACCAACTTCTAATTAACTTACCTATATTATAGCTTGTTTATTAAAACTTGTCCATATTTTGACTACTAAAAAGATAAGAAGTTATGCAACTTAACTATTCTTATTTGCCTAAGTTAACAATTGTTACAAATTATAA
>NZ_NRJG01000110.1 GCF_003585935.1 Psittacicella hinzii | reverse complement strand
TGTTTATAGTTTCAGACAACCTTCCATATAAATTAGGATATGTTCTAAAAATAGGTAATAGAGATTGCTTGATATATTACTTAAATCCTAAAACAAACTCTAATTGTAAAAGTATTACTCAAACAACCCCTAATTGTAAAAGTAATCCTTGGACGTGATGAGATTGAATAATATAAGAGTGAATAATATAAGATACTGAACAATTAAGAGATGTTTATGTAGCTCAATGTAACTTTAAGTTACATTGAGTTACATACTTCCCCTTTTCATGTTATTTAGATAATTGTCTGACAATTATGCTAATAACCTGCAGATCCACCAAATAATTATTCAATAATTTTATACATGATAGTTAACAACTATCCGGACAACATTGTTAAGAGCTAGTTATTTACTATTTTTAATTGTAAGAAGAGTATTTCTAGCATTAACAGTAGTACATATTAACAGTAACACTTAGTGTTGCTAGTTAATTAACAACTCATATAGAGCGTAATTATAAAAGTGATCATTATTAAAGGCAGAGGCTATTAAGTCATCTGCCTTTTTTTGCGTTGGAGTGGTTTATGAATTATCGATCTACAAGTAATTACCTTGCGCTGTTAGTCAAGCTTGTGCCGCTTTTGGCTTTAAGCTGTAGTTTGGCGTTGAACTGTCAAGCTAATGGACTGGCTTCGCAAAAGCAACTGATCTTACCACAGACTCAAGAGACACAAAACTCTCAAAGTTTTAAGGACATAAAAATTTCTCAAACCCAACACTACACTCAAGCTCTAAGAGAAGTGCCTATTGCTAGCAATAGTATTCATCTTCAACTGTTAGTCTCTCAAGCTCTGAGCGATCAAGACCTTGCAAATGTATTACGTGAAGCTGTAGTTTATAACTTGCCTGTAGTATTTAAAGGCTTTATACAAGAGGATTGGGGAGTAGGAGTTAAAGATATACAGCAACGTATTGCAAAATTAGTCGATACTTACAAACTGAATAAAGTACCAGAAGTTAGTGTTGATCCTCGTCCCTTTAGAACGATCCCTGAAGCTAAAGTGCCAGCACTAGTTGTATTTAGAGCTCAAGATTATGCAATGTCTTCATCAATGGCTCAAGTAATGAATATGGAAGGAAAGTTAGGAAGTGTAAGAGATGTAGGTGCTCATGTAACATCTAGTAACGCAATGCCAGTGGGTAAAGATCTGCTTACCAAACGTCAGTATGTGATCTCATATGTACAATACGGCAATGTTTCTCTAAAATATGCCGTTAGACAAAGTGACATAGATCCGGCGGTAAAACAAAAGTTACAGATGATTGTTGAGCAAAAGCTACATGGACTAGAACATCAAGCTCAACCATCTCTGCAAGGAGAAAAACCTAATTCTCTATCTTCTCTACCCTCTCAACAACTACAGCAAGGACAAAAATCTCAAGGAAAACAAAAATCTCAAGAAGAACAAAGCAACCAACTATCACTACAAAGTGAGCTAAATACACAAAATGCTCAACAATCA
This sequence comes from Psittacicella hinzii, assembly GCF_003585935.1. Taxonomy (GTDB): domain Bacteria; phylum Pseudomonadota; class Gammaproteobacteria; order Enterobacterales; family Psittacicellaceae; genus Psittacicella; species Psittacicella hinzii. The sequence goes on along the minus strand of NZ_NRJG01000110.1, from coordinate 12,512 downwards.
ACAAATGATTCTGAAGCTTTACAAGTACCAGTTACTTATGTATCTAATCCTCAAGCTAAAATAGTTATGGTAAATGGTTTTACCACGCAAACTATTGCTGAAGAGGATATAGCTGTAGTAGCTAAACGTAAGGTACAGTCCTTTTTACAAAAGAATCCAACTCTAGAAGTTAGTAGTGGAGTTGATAAAGCTTTTAAACTATCCATGCCAGCTAAATCCAAGTTAGTTACTTCATACTATGCAACCTATGCACAAGCTAATAAACAGTTACTAGATGGATATGCCTCAAGAGAGGCAATGAATAGTGGTTCAACGTCTACGAGTAACAGTAACCAAAATAAAGTAAGCAATAGTGGAAAAGCAGAAGTAAATACCAATAATCAAACTACTAATAACAAACTCACTAAAGTTAGAGATTACATAAATACTGCTTTACAACAAAATACCTTGCCTCATAGCTTTCAACAAAGAATAGACCTAAAAAGATATAACCTCAGTATGGAAGAAAGTACTGAAGAAGTACCAGCTGAGATTAGAGCTTTAACCTACAATCAACGTTTGCAAAGCTTAATTTTAAAGGAAACTGGGATTTCAGAAAACCACTATCTTAAAAAAGAAAACAAGCAAGGTCTTGCTGGAGAGGAAGAATTAGAGTTGTTAGGTACTGCTAAGAGCAATGGGATTGATCTTGATGCTGTACACAGTATGTTACGCTTGGATTTATGGTTTATAGATTTAAGTAATGCAGAAGTAGTTAGAGCTCTAGAGCAAATAAAACTTGAAGTTATACAACAATACTTTACAGCTGGACAACGAGTAGTTATTCTTACTGGTTTAGCTTGTTATCCTCATAACAAAGTTATCACTCGTTTAGGAGATAAGTATGTTGGGAGTTATCATAGTGGTCTAAGTAACTCTTCGTCACAAATCAACCAAGTAGTTTTAAAATCTCAAGGTGATGAAGCTAGTATGAGCACTTCTAGCACTTATATTAATTCTAGTATTTCTTCTACTTACACCACTTCTACTAGTGTTTCTCAAAACACCCCAACCTCAAACCGTGCTACAGAAACAAAATCATCAACTACACAAACAAATACTCTAACAGCAGAATCCAAAACTCTAACTACTGAAGTATGCTTTGTTGCATGGAGTGATTACTTAGGTACAAGTTTACAAGTAGCAACGGCTGAACTAATAAGCCAATATCAACCTACAGCTATTACACAAGTAAGAGCTGCTTATGATATAGATGTAGTACGTTATAACTATTTACGTACTTATCGTACAGATACTATTAAGATTTTTAAACGTCCTACCTTACGTCCTTTACTTAGTGCGCAAGCACTGCAGAATGCTGCAGCACAAGTACCTCCACAAGAGTATAGGGATCGTCTAATCGTAGAAGATGTGCCTTTAGGATTATTGCCATATATTTTTCAGCAATAAGGAGGAGTGAGTTATGCAAAAAGAATTTGACTGTAGTTCTAAGTACCTAAAAGGGATTGTAAGGAAAGGAGTAGTAAGAATTTTAGTTGTGGGGTGTTTGGGTTTGTTATGTTTTAATATGGTAAAAGTAACTTTTTGTCACTTATTTAAGCTATTACAAAGATTTATAGTTTTGGAGGTTAAGAGTGTAAGTGTAGTTATCTATTGCTTGTTTAAGTGGTTACAAACTTCTCTTGCCTTGTTGGTTAATTGGTTTGGTGTAACCTTTTGTCACTTGTTTAAGTTATTACAAAGGTTTATATTTTTATTCCTTAAGTGGGTACTAGTGTTAGGTTTAGTGTTACCTGTAGATAAAGTAAATGTTTATGCTGTTTATGGTAATGGATATAGCTATGAGGTAGAGCGATCTTTAACTTTAGATACTAGTAATGAAAGTGCATATAGTAGAGTTCCTTCTCAAATCTATAACCACAGCGTAAACGCTTCTTGGTTACAAGATGGCTTGGTTATAACCAGTAAAGGATACCTAAGTAGTGTAGGAAAGTTTTTAACTTTGCGTGACTATGCGTTACTTGGTGACGGGGTAAATGTTGGGAAAGATAGGCTTGATATACAGATAGGTAATACAACACAAGTAGTGGGTTTTGTTAGCAAATCTACGAGTACAAGTATTTTAGCTAGTACAATTGCTCATAGATTACTAACAGAAGAGAGAAAACAAGAACCAGAAGAACCTTTAGGGGTAACTTTGTCTTCACAACAATCCTCTCCGCAAGTAATGTCAAATTCATTAGGGCAAGTAGGGCAAGTAGATCAAGAAGCCCAAGAGTTACTGCTTCTTGATGCTAATGATGAACTTGTAGTAAATGAAAGCTTAGTAAATACAAATTACCTAGTAGGAGAGAGTCTTGCTATGATCAGTGAGGCAAATGTATCTGATGTCAGTGCAGAAAATGCTATAGGTATCAGTTCTGAGGTTAATGTTCAAGAAGCTAGAGAACTTGATTATTTAAGTTTAAGTATTTTTACTAATCTAGATGCACAGGGAGTACTAACTGAAGTTCAATTAGCTTATTTAACTCGTCCTGTAGACATACGAGATGAAAGTGTGTTGTTGGTATATCTAGGGTTGAATGTAATAGATCGTAACGGTAGGGTTGTTGGAATAAATTTTGCTAATATAGATAGTAGTGATCTGGCTAACATGAGTAGTAATGATCTTGTTAACACGAGTGGAAATTATCTTTCCAACATGAATAGTAATACTCTTTCTGCTGTGGTTAGTACAGGTATAGTTAATATGGATAAGCTTGATCCTGAATCAGAAACTACAGTTAGAATTTCTACGCTTCCTTACAGTAATTCCTCCTTAATTGCTAGCTCTAGCGGTGCTTATGGTAACGTTACGTCACAAATTGGTAAAACTTCCGTTGATACCAGCGCTGGTTCATGTGTAAGCTCCAATCTTCTTTCAGCCAAACTGATGACTGATATCTGTTGGGATTGTATTCTTCCTATTCAAATCTCTGGAGTAGCAGTAACTGGTAATAAAGATGATATTCCTAAAGATGCTGTAAAAGATCAAGCATGTAAATGTGAACGTAAAGCACAATTACCGCAAATAGGATACACTTTAGGTTTTTGGAAACCTGTACGTTTGGTCGAACTAGTACGTACACCTGGATGTTTAATGGCTCTTAATGGAGTAAAAACTTCGATTGGTCGTCCAGCACAAATAGGTACTCGTGGTACTGGTGAGCGAGACTTAACTAATCAAGCGTTTTATCACTATCACTATTATGCTTTTCCTTTACTGCAGATTTTAGGACTTATTAATCGTGACATATGTATGAGTAATGAGTTTACGAGTATTGATGTTTTATACATCTCAGAAATAGATCCTACATGGAACTATCCTGAAATTGCTCAACTTACGTTCCCCGAGACAAAACTCTTCGCTAATGAAGCAGCAGTCTTAGCTTGTGGAGCTGATGCTATTGCTTCCCTAATGAGTAAGAACGGATCTAATTTATATTGGTGTGCTGGTACTTGGGGAACTTTATATCCTATCAGTGGTTTTGCGCCTGGAGTTGGTTCTGGAGCGCAAATAACTTCATTACTAGCGACCCGTTCTTTAGCGGCTTCTCATCGTCGTGGTTTTGAGTACCAAACTGTAGGTAAACAAGCACTTTGTAAATTGCATACAAACTTTAAGTTTGTGGCACAACAATACCGCTTTTCAATGATTTATCCGATGCCTCAAGATTCAAAACATCCAATAGGACGTTCAACATTTCTCTGGGGAGAAGCTTCTGGAGCTGAAGATGCTATCTATGTGGTGTATCGTTGGAAAGACTGTTGTTCAGCATTCCTATAGTTAGTCTTTACTCTAGTTAATCTTTGCTGGGTAGAGTTAGTTTACATACTACCTATTTTTAACAGGGTTGTGGTTAGTTTATATACTCCCACCTTTGAACAGGTAGGTAGTTAGTCTACATACTCTCACTTTTGAACAGGGAGGTAGTTGGTTTACATACTCCCTCTTTTGAACAAGGGTGTAGTTAATTTACATACTCCCTCTTTTGAACAGGGGGTAGTTAATTTACGTACTCTATCTTTTTAACAGTAATGTAGATTATTTTAAATAGTGTTGTAGATCTTCTTTTTAAGAAAATGATAGATCTTCTTTTTAAGAGTATGGTAGATCATCTTGTAAAGATGATGGTTGATCTGTGCGGACAAATTCTTACTAATCAGTTTGTTCTGCTACAAGTAGATCTTCTGCACGATATACCTGTAAGTCATCGGATAATGGAGCTAAACGCTGTGCAGATAGAGCAAGATAATCAACAGCATCTTTTTTAAACAGAGATACATCTTGATTACGCTCAATGCCACAGAATTTACGTTTTTCTAGGGCTGCTGCCACTAAAAAACTACCACTACCAAAAGTATTATCAAGAATTAGATCACCTTCATTTGAGTAAGTGAGAATTAGATAACGCGCTAGTTCTACTGGTTTTTGCGTAGGGTGGAATACTTCACCTTCGCTTTCGGCGGTTTTAAAGTAGATAATATCGGTTGGATATCTTTCACCATCGCTTTTAACTAGATGAGGTTTAAAATCTCCGTAACTACCAGTAAGTTGATCTTTTCTTACTCCTTTGTTGTAAGGTTGACCTGCGGACATTTGGGGATTGTAAGTAGGTTGTTTACGATAAAACACACAAACATCCTCGTGTTTTCTTAAAGGTTGCTTTTTAGCGTTTAAGAAATTGGTAGGTTTAGACTTCTCCCAAACGAGTTTGTACTTAAAGTACTTTTCATTAGAGAAAAACAGTTTTGCGGTAAATAGACCTTGGGAAGTAAGAACTACTGCTCCATTAGGATTTACTATACGGTGATATTCTTGCCATAGTTGTTCCAGATCGATAGCACAATCCCATTTATTTTGCGTTGTGCCATAAGGTAAATCGCATAAGACCATGTCAACTGAATTATCTAGAAATTGACGCATTATTGCTAAGCAGTCTCCTTCAAAAATGGCATTTTGCATTTGCGATAGCGTTATTTCTTTGCTCATAGATTAAGGTAGTAGTAAGAGAATAGATATAGTAAGAGGAGATATAGTTATTTGGATAATTGGTGGTGTATAGCTAATTTGTACAATTTATGGTGTATAGCTAATTTGTACAATTTGTAGTGAACTGCATTTGTAGTGTAGTGAACAGCTCAACAGCTAAACATCTTAATTTTAGATGTGCAAAAAATTCAAGAATGCAAAAAAGGGAAACTTATATAAGTTTCCCTTTTTGACTAAATTATAGCACATTAATAAAGATTCATATATTTAGATGGAAGTTTTGGCTCAAGAATAAAGTTTAAAAATCTATTCATTCTCTTGCCTTACCTATCTAAACAAGCACATGAAAGTTTTCTGAAAATAGTTGTTCTAAAAATAGTTGTGCTAAAAAACTATCTAGTTAATTATTCAGCTAATTCATGCTCTTCATGTGCCATGAAGTCTTTACCTACTGAAGACATAGTACTTAGATAACGTTCGTACTGTTGTAGCATATCTGCAATAAGTTCATTACGGCTCATGTATTGTACGTCATAACCTTGACGTCCATCGAAGAAGTAAGTTTCAGGATGCCAAGTTTGTTCGTGCTGAACGAAGTTTAATGAACCATCTTCAAGAACTTGTGGTGCTACGTCATGAGCTACGGCTTTAATACCGTATTTAAAGTCACGGAAGTTTTCTTTGTGGATGATTAACTCAACCGCAGGTTGTTCATATTCGAGGGCTTGATTAATTTCCACTGAAAGATTATGCACGCTAACGAGTTCTTGTTTCAGTTCACGCATAGCTGGTAAAGCTGTTTGCTTTAAGAAACCGATAGTATCCTTTTCTTGGGTTTGAGTTAGGATCTGTCCTAAACGGTCACGCCATTTAGTAACGTCCCACATTGAAGATGCTGCAGGTTCTACTGGAGCTGCAAAGTACTTCTGATCGGTTGCTAAACCACGCCATAAACTAAAGCACATAAGAATTAGTAATGCTGTAAATGGGAGAGCTACGATTAGCGTCATTGATTGTAAAGCACCTAGACCACCTGTACGAAGTAAAAGTACGGCAATCAGAATAACGATAATCCCAAACATAGCAGCTTGCCATTTTGGCGCGGCAAGTGATTTATCACGTGAAGCGAAGTTATTTAACACGTAGATTCCAGAATCGGCTGAAGTAATAAAGAATAGAGAAATTATTACTAACGATAAAACACTAATTAGCGTTGGTAATGGTAAGTAGTCTAAGAACTTAAATAGAAGCACTTCAGGGCTACCAGTTAACTCACTAAGAGCACCTTGTGCTTGATGACTATCTAACCAGAGAGCACTATCCCCAAATACCGTAAACCATAAGACACAGAATAAACTTGGTACTGCTAATACGCCAAACACGAATTCACGAATAGTACGACCACGTGAAATACGTGCAATAAATAGTCCGACAAATGGAGACCATGCTGCCCACCAAGACCAGTAGAATACTGTCCAACCAGTAAACCAACTACTATGTTCTTGTTCATAAGCAAAGGCTTTAAAACTTAGATCTACAATGTTACTTAAGTAAGTACCAAGGTTATCACTAAAGGTATAAAGGATATAGAGCGTTGGACCTGCACAAAGAATAAATACTAAGAGTAAGAGAGCTAAAACTAAGTTAATTTCTGAAAGAATTTTAACTCCTTTACCTACTCCTGAAATGGCAGAAATAATCGCAATACTCATTACCACCACAATAATAATTACTTGAGCAATGTAACTATTATCACTGATAACGCCGATTTGTTTTAAACCAGCACCAAGTTGCATTGCTCCAAAACCTAAAGTGGTAATAATCCCGAACATAGTCGAAATTAAGGCAAAAACGTCGATAATATCACCGATTTTACCGTTAATACGATCTTTAAGTAGAGGATAGAAGCATGAACGTAGAGATAATGGTAGCTTATATCTAAAACCAAAGTAAGCTAAGGCTAAAGCGATAACTGCATATACCGCCCATGCATGAATACCCCAGTGGAAAAAGGTTTGGAGCATAGCTTCTTGAGCTTTTTGTTCAGGAGAGCCAATTGCAATTGACGAGTTAAAGTGGGTTAGTGGTTCGGCTACCCCGAAGAACATAATCCCCACCCCCATACCGGCAGCAAAGAGCATCGCCATCCAAGAGTGAAAACTAAATTCCGGTTCTTCACCTTCGGCTCCGAGTTTAATATTACCTACACTACTAAAACAGAGAACCAGTAAAAACCCTACAAAGAGTGAGAAAGCTAAAACATAGAACCAACTAAAGTTGGTAAAGATCCCTTGTTGTGCCATATTCAACAAATTACTTACTTGCGTAGGTAAGAAGATAGTTGAGAGCACTAAAGTGATTACTAACAATAAAGTAATCGAAATGACTAAGGGATTAAAAGTTGATACACGTTTAATAAAATTACCCAAAGACAAAACGTACTCCTTAAACGGGTATGCACTCTAGTTTAAATAAGCAAGAGATAAAGTCTAACGAGGACTTTAAACGGTGATTTGTCTACAGATAATAAAGAGAACTAAATTAATAATCTTTTTTAAGAGGTTAATGATATAGCCTATAGTGCAGAGATTAATCATGATGAGATTAATAGTACAGAAATTAATAATGCAAAGATTAATCATGCAAAGATTAATCATTATTATTGTTTCAGACAACCTTTATCAAATGGTTAATCTGAATACTAAACAAAGGATTAATTAGAACACTAAACAAAGAATTAATCATCAACCAATTCATAGTCAATCTTGTATAAGTTTATAAATGCAGTAGTATAAAGTATAAAGTTACACAAGGTTACTTTGAATAGATGGTGAACATGCCTAGATTGTCTATAGTTGAAACTCAGCTTATACCTATTATTGTAAGTATTGGTATTAGTAGCATGAGAAAAAAGACATGTTTGAATAGAGGCTTAGAGAATAAGTTTGTTATGACATATCATGTTCTCAAGATTATTAAACAGAATGCAGAGGTTAATAGAGAGGAAAAACAAAGTGATACATCACAGATTTTGAAAGATACTACAAAAAAAGTGATACACCACATTGAGATAATGTATCTAAAAAATAACGTTGCATAAAGTTACTTTAGCTAAGTAAATCTTACAAATTGTAATTTGTAGGTTTAATTTTTTTAAGTCTAATCATTTAGCTTTACATACTTCTACATCACAAGATATGTAAAAAATTAAACAAGTTTATAGATAAGTTTGTTGTAACTATATGATCTAACGTCATTATTTTGGTATAGAGGCTTTAGTTTACCATAAAGGAGACACTAGTACCTAATTGTAGGTATTGTTTTGATAGTGTTGTTTTGTCCAAAAGAAAGCCTTGTATTCCCCGTATGCCTTTAGTTAAAGGTGTTTGTAGCTAAAGTACAATAGTACCTAAATTACAGTTAAATACCTATTGCTTGTAAGGCTTTATTTTGTTTTATGAATTTGATATAGGTGTGTGGCAATTTTTAGGGGTCGGCTTAAGTCGTGTATTGTTAGATTGAACTCTTTTTTGGGTACAGCTCAGTTGCAGATATGCGCAGTTTATGAGTTGAAGAAAAAGAAAAGGGGCTTAAGGTTGGTAATGATTAATGAGAAAGAGATTTCTCTGAGTTGGAGAAGTGACGAGAAGAGATGAACAACTATCAGATTAGATCCCAATCTAATAATTCTTAACAAAGAATAGAGAAAATTAGAGAAAGAGTGTTTGGGGAGAGAGTTTGAAGATTGATAATACTATCTATTTAGATTGTAACTTTCTAAATTCTGACCGTAGTACTTTTGTTAATTAGTTGTTGATTAGTAGTCTAATTCATCCTTTTAAGTATATATGTTTAGGAGTATGTGTTTAAGACCATATGCTTAAGGATGTATGTTTAAGAATATACGTTAAGACTTAGAAACAAGTTAATCATGCAAGAGCTAGATTTTTACCAAACCAATAACAACTGGTTTTATCTACATTTAGTGAGCGAGTTTGATAATTACGAGCTATTTTATAGAACTCTCTAAATTCTTCACTCGCAATGTAGTCTAGTTGGACTTGGCTAAAATTAAGATCCTGTACTTTAGGGATAAGGATGGCAATTGAACCATTAACTACATAGTGACCGTTTTTCTTAATTAAACGTGGTTTATAAGTCATATTAGGAGTTAAATAAACATTAGTATCTGCCAAATATTTATTAATCGCCAAAGTACTTAAAGTTTGAGCATCGATGTAAGCATCATAACCGTCTATATTAGTAATATCACTTGTATCAAGGATATTGCGTGATTTTAAAACTCGGATTTGGTATTTAGCGGATTTATTTATAGATGTATTACTATTGGTAATTTGTCTATCACGAAATACATCAAAAACTCCAAACTGCATTTTGTTAAATACTTGATCAAAAAATTCATTACGATAGATTATCCAATAAGGGAGATAATCTGCAAAGATGTATGAACTTTGTTGGAGTATTTCTCTATTATGCGTAAGAGAAATGACTTTAGTTTGCGTAGACTTTTTCTTAGGATTAATCATGAGATTAATCGTTTCGACTAAGACATTTTTAAATCCTTGTTCACCAAAATCGAGAATGCAATCAACACTATAAGTAGCTAGTAACTGACGCGTAGCGTAAAACTCTGGAGTATTGAGAATGTTTTTTGGTAAAACTAAACTAACGTAATTAGCAGTTTTTAAGGCTTTGTTTAGAAAGAATTCTGCTAAGTTCGTAGATTCTTGATTATAGTTTTGGGTTAAAAGTTTAGTGCGATATGCTCCATTGATTTTAGAAAATGGTGGATTACCAATAATCAGATCTACTTTAGAGTAGTTATACTCCATAAAGTCAGCAAAAACAAAATAAATTTTACAATTAGCAGGTATCTTATCATTACTATAGAGTATTTGTAACAATTCTATAGTCTTAGGATCTATATCGATAACTGTAAGATTAATTTGTTGTTTATGAGCATACTTTTTAAAAATAAATGGTAAGAAATTACCAGCACCTACCGATGGTTCAATGATACTAATCGTATCACCTTTTAGATCAGGCAGCTGAGTAAAAATTTCTTGCACAATAAACTTATTAGTGTAAAAAGCTGAATGTTTCTCGCGTTGGGCGTTAGCTAATTCAATAATAGAAGCAAGAGTAGATAAACTGTATTGTGTTTTGTTTTGCTAGATAAAGGTTTTTAAAGTAGCAAAATCTGCTAAATTATTCTTCTCGATTAGCTCAATAATTTGTTTATGTGTTAATTGCTCTAAAGTTAAAGCTGTTTTAATTTTATGTGCAATTTGTTGGAAAATAGCTGTAGGCCCCCTCGCCAATGCTTTGGCGAATTGTTAATTCTTCCTTTTTCGAAAGCTTTCGTTTATCCGTGAGAGATAAACTATTGAGTGTAGCTAAATCATATTCTAACCACTTAAATGATTCAGGAATCGTCATCATCCGCATGAGTTCTATAATTGAGAATACACGATTATCAATTGGATGTAAGGTATTTTGACTAGCCATTTGATCATTACGTGTATGAATACACGGAGCTACTTTGTTGTAAACTTAGCGCATATATTTATCGCCATTTTTTGCTTGATTAACAACAATTTTACCGTCAATGACTTTATGCGGTTTTAGCAGATCTGATTCATTATCAAAAGCACTTTGTCCTTGAGCTAAATTCTCGATCCAAGGAAGCATATGCTCTGGATAGGTTCTAAAGCTGTGATAGAAATCTTGGGCATCGTACTCACCCCAATTTAAACTAGGCAAGTGACCTATAACTTCGAATAGAGTTTTTTCTTTACAGTAATCCGGCATTAGCTCCAAAGGACTAATATGATCAGCTAATTTACGTTCTACACCTATTACTAAGGTACGAGTACGTGAAGAGTTCTAGCCATAGTTTTTAAAATTAATCACATCTTTATAGATTAAGTATTATTTACCAAGCTCATGCTGAATCATCTGCCCAATAGTAACTATTTGTCCTTGTTTATTTAAACAACCGGTTTTCCAGAATGCAGATACATTTTCTAAAATGAAAAAGCGAGGATTAATTTGCTTAATCATTTCAACACTTTCTGTTACGAGGCTATTGCGATCAAGATCTTGTTCATTTTTCTTGTGGTTAGCAATGCTCATGCCTTGGCAAGGAGGAGTAGCAATAACTACATCAACGCGATAATTACCTAATTTTTGCCAATGTTGAATTTCTTGGTGAATTAGATCTTTAGTCTGTTGTAGTTTGATATCTCCAGCGATATAGCCACTAGCAAATTGACATTTTTGGTTGAGTTGTTGAATAGCCAAGCGCCGATTCAAGATCTCATTGGTTACTATGCAAAGAAAACCTTCTTGCTTAAAACCAAAGCAACCGACACCAGCCGAAGAAAATAAAGAGATGTAAGTTGGTGTATGGTTAATCATAAATTATTTGTGGGGTCATAAATTATTTAAGTAAGTATTAGTAATGGTGTAATTATTTGTTGAAGTATATACAAATTAGCTGATGAAGGGAACCCGAAGGTTGTAATTTTGATGTACAGCTCCAACTAATGTGGAAGTGTCTGAAGAAAATAGTCTAAAAATCAGCGAGTAAATTTAGTTTCGTACTCCTCGATAATGCTTTGGGTATCAATCAGACTAGCTTTACCTTTGGCAAAAGTTTTTTTCCATGCTTGATCTTCATGAGATCGATCTACTAAACCAAAATCTGAACTTTTTAACACCGTATTAAATAATTTATCGATAAATGCTTGTACTTGCTTTTCGCTTTCGCTCTTAAAGTAGCTACCCTTTTTAAAGTTTTGAGCTAAATTACGGTAATAGTCTTCTCCTTGACGATATTTAGTATGCACTTGGCTGATTACCGGACCGTAATACCATGCCTCAAATGCAGCTGGAAATAATTCAGCTGGTAAGTCATCGTAAGTCTGTTCTATCATCTCTTGGATGTCATTATCTTTAAATCCAAACATAGCAGTGTAATAGGCGTATAAAAAATATAGACCTTTCTGTAGTTTTAGAGGAGATATAGTTTCTTTTTTGGTATAGAGATAAGCGATAAGTTCTTCTACATTAGAGAAAAAATAGTCTTTAGACATAGCTCTCAATCCTTCTAAAATTATCGATTACTATATTAAAGCATAGATTTGTTGTAATGATTGTGTTTTTGTGATGAGATATATTTAATTTTATGATTTATGGAGGTTTGGGTGGTTTTCGGTGGGGAGTGTGGATTACTTATACAAAAGGCAATTTTCTGATCTTAAAATATTGAACTTACGTCAATTTAATCTCAAATTGATAGTGTTGTATATTATAATATTGGTAGGTGGTGAAATTAAAATACTATTAATAAATAGTTATTTTTAATTTTTTATCAACAACAAATTGGAGGAAACTAATCAAAGTAAGAAAATTTCTATCTTATTAATAGTGTTAATAATTTTACTTGGTATTAACT
>NZ_NRJG01000011.1 GCF_003585935.1 Psittacicella hinzii | reverse complement strand
CCATAACCAAGGAAGGACTGACGGCAAGGCGTTAGCCTTGCCCGTACCTTCGGAGTAAGTGCATACTAGACGCATAAAAAGATCCCCACGCTCACACGTAGGGATCTTTAATAATGGTTAGTTGTTTAGAATGCTTAGTAAAAACGATTATTTAACGTTTTTTTTCATTATGTACATGAGCACTAACTGTATTTTGTACTCCATAAGATTTGTCTACAGCGACTAATACACTTTGCGGTACTACTTCACGTGGTAGAACTTGAGGTAATTTACCCTTTTTACGTAAATGATTATTTAAAAACGCACAAAGCTTTTGTAAATTCTCTTTATCTTCTGGAGTGATATCACGACGATCATTTATCGAATTTGGATCAATAATTGCACAAGTTTGAAGTGATAAACCACGTACTGCTAAGTAACGGTTCATGTGATCATTATTTGATGCTACATAAATACCTAGTTGTTCCATGTATTTTATATCTGAGCTTGCTACGATAGTTGAATCGTAAGTACGACCTTTATCTGTAGCAACATCCAGATATAACTGTCCTTCATCTTCCAACCAATCACTGTAATCCATATCTAGTCTTACATTATCTAGATCGCCTGGCTTGATAACATGTGGTGCGATATAAATATTATTGTAGTCTTCAAAAGTATCACCTGTATCAATACGGATAATACGATCATCTTTGAAAATACTATCGGTTAAATTTACATCTACTTTACCAGAGATATAGTTACCATCTTTTGCCGTTACGTTTGAATTATGTACATCTACAGTACCATTTGGCGAAACTATATATGATCTGTCACCAGCATCAGTAGTTGAATTTACTATAGATACTGACGAGTTACCGCTAATATTAACTGTACCAGTTAATGAAATTACTGTTGAATTCTCAACTCTGGTGTTGTTGCTATACATGTTTACACCTTGATTGCCAGAGATATTTGAATTCACTACAGTTAAGTTCTCTTTAGCAGTTAAGTTAATTGTACCATTTGCCGAAATATTCGTACCAGTAACGTTTACAGAACCATTTAGACTATCAACATTTACATCTTTTTCAGCTGTGATATTCGTACCGTTGTTTAGGTTAACACCTTGGTTACCGGTAATATTAATAGAACCATTGCTTGAATTCATATTCGAAGCATTTACATTTACGGTTCCATTCGTAGCATTAATATTAATGCCTTGGTTACCAGAGATGTTTGAATTATCAACAGTAACGTTTTCTTTAGCGGTTAAGTTAACTGTACCGTTTGCTGAGATATTCGTACCGGTTACGTTTACTGAACCATTTGGACTATCAACATTAACATCTTTATCAGCAACAATGTTCGTACCGTTATTTAAGTTAACACCTTGGTTACCGGTAATATTAATAGAACCATTGCTTGAATTCATATTCGAAACATTTACATTTACGGTTCCATTCGTAGCATTAATATTAATGCCTTGGTTACCAGAGATGTTTGAATTATCAACAGTAACCTTTTCTTTAGCGGTTAAGTTAACTGTACCGTTTGCTGAGATATTCGTACCGGTTACGTTTACTGAACCATTTGGACTATCAACATTAACATCTTTATCAGCAACAATGTTCGTACCGTTATTTAAGTTAACACCTTGGTTACCTGTAATATTAACAGAACCATTAGCAGAGTCGATAGTTGTTGCGTTAGCATTTACCGTACCATTTGTTGCATTAATAACTACTTCTTTACTACCAGAAATATTACTATTCGTTAAAGAAATATTCTCTTTTGCAGTTACGTTTACTACATCAGCTGTAACATTTGAACCTGTTGCAACTACTGAACCATTTGCTGAGTAAAGATTCGCTGTATTCGCAGTAATATTGGTACCGTTAGATAATACAACACCTTTATCCCCTGCGATATTCACTGCACCATTAGTTACATTTACTTTAGTTGCATTTAAAGAAACAGTATTGTTCGCTTGAATATTTGCTGCTGTATTTGCACTAATATTCGAGTTCGTTAAGCTTACGTTTTCTTTTGCACTTA
>NZ_NRJG01000109.1 GCF_003585935.1 Psittacicella hinzii | reverse complement strand
CTTGCCATTTTTATTATTTGTTTTTGAGCCATTGAGCTACTTCTGGTGCACAATAAGTAAGAATTCCATCACAACCAGCGCGCTTAAAACACATCATTGCTTCAAGTACGCATTTTTTATAATCAATCCAACCTTGTAAACCAGCTGCTTTTAACATTGCATACTCACCTGATACATGATATGCAAAAGTAGGAACTGCAAAAGTATCTTTAACTTTACGGCATACGTCTAAATAAGGTAGACCTGGTTTTATCATCACCATATCAGCTCCCTCACTAATATCCATTGCCACTTCATGTAAAGCTTCATTTAAATTTGCTGGATCCATTTGGTAAGAGAATTTATTACCTCCTTTTAGATTGCCTGTTGAACCAACTGCGTCTCTAAATGGACCATAGAATGCCGAAGCATATTTAGCAGAGTAAGCTATAATTTGAACATTTACAAAATTATTAGCTTCCAAAATATCACGAATAGCTTTAATACGTCCGTCCATCATGTCCGATGGAGAAATAATATCAGCCCCAGCTTTAGCGTGACTTAAAGCTTGCTTAGTTAGAACTTGCACAGTTATGTCATTAAGTACATAACCATTGTCATCAATAATACCGTCTTGCCCGTGAGTCGTATACGGATCTAAAGCTACATCTGTCATTACCCCTAAACTAGGAATATTAGCTTTTAAAGCGCGAATAGCTTTTTGTACTAGACCGTTTTCGTTATAAGCTTCTTCGGCTAATATAGTTTTATTACTCTCAACTACAGGGAATAAGACAATAAGATTAATACCTAATTCATGCCACTGTTTAGCTTTTTCAACTAATAAATCAATAGAATAGCGATATTGACCTGGCATTGAAGGTATTTCTTCTTGACGGTTTTCACCTTCAAGGATAAAAACTGGATAGATTAAATCATCGACTGTTAAAGTGTTTTCACGTACTAAATTACGAGTAAATTCACTTTTACGATTACGACGTAACCTTGTAGTAGGGTATTGACGTTCTACAATATTAAGGGTCATTTAAATGCACCTATAAAAATTTTGATAATAAGACTAACGAGTAATATTACACTTAAAACAGTAGCTACAACAGACAGAAACACTAAGTTTAAACTATAGAGAAGCGAGCTTAAAACTATAAACAACATCCCGAAGCCAAAAAGCATAAAATTTATAATTTTAGCTTGTTGTCGTTCAAACTTAGTTGTCATTTGTTCAAGCTTTTGTAATAGTTGCTGTTGGTTATCAAATAGACGATAAACATCGTCAGGAACATGTCCCATAAAATCAAAAATATGGGGTAAAGTTTTAGCAACTTTAATACTTTGTGCTTTTAAACCATATTCCTTTTCAAACCACTGTTCTAAAATCGGTTTAGCAGTTTCCCATAAATTTAATTCAGGGTAAACATTGCGTCCCATGGCTTCAACATAGACTAGAGTCTTTTGTAGCAAAATTAATTGTGGTTGTACCACCATATTATAGTCGCGTCCAACCTTAAATAAATTCTTTAAAACTAAACTTAAACGAATGTCATTTAAAGACTTATTAAAGAGAGGATCTAAAGCACGACTAATTTGCCGCTCTAATTCGTTAATTTCAACTTTGCCTCTAATCCAACCAGAATTAATATGCAACTCAGCGATCTTCTTATAATCACGGCGGAAAAACGCAATAAGGTTTTCTACTAAATACTTCTTATCAATAGCAGTTAAACTACCAACAATACCGAAATCGATTGCGATATAAGTTGGATCTTGTGGATCTGTGATGTCAGCAAAAATATTCCCAGGATGCATGTCTGCATGGAAAAAGTTATATTCTAGTAACTGACGAAAAAAGATCTCAACTCCGCGTTTTGCTAAGAGTTCGGTGTTAACCTGTTTGGAAATTAATTCTTGATAGTTATTGATCGAAGTACCATGAATACGTTCAACAACAGCAATATCCTTACTTGCGAAAAAAACTTTAGGCACGTAAAGAATATGCGAGTTTAGCCAGTCATTACGTAACGTTTGTCCATTACCAGCTTCAAGAGTTAAATCTAATTCAACTCTGCAACTATTTTCTAGTTCATCTACGATTTCAGCACTACGAATACGATTAGCCGAATCAAGATGTTCATTAATTATGGAAGTAAGAAAGCGTAAAAGACGTAAATCTTTTTGAATTTGCTGGCGTACAAATGGACGAATAACTTTTACTACTACCTCAACATTAGTACTCGCGCTAAAATCATCTAGATCATTTATAACTAAATTGTCATGCTCACCTAGCTGTTCTTTTAAATTAACTAAAGCTTGATAATTTAATTGTGCGGCATAAACTTGAGCAATTGAAGCACTAGCTAAAGGTTGTTCAGCAATAAATGGTAATAATTTCTCTACTTTACCATTTAAATCACGGTTGATTATCGCCTGCGCTTGCTTACTAGCAAAAGGTTGAACTCTCTCTTGTAACTGTTTTAACTCTTGAGTAATTTCACTGTTAAAGAAATCATCTTGGATAGATAATAACTGTCCTAGTTTTACCCACAATGGTCCTAAGTGCTCTAAAGCTAATCTTAATCTTAGACCAATAGAGTATTGAGGATACTTATTAGGCACCCAAAAGAAGAAAAGAGCTATTAATTTAAAAACAACTAAATTATATTTTTTAGCAAAATAAGTATCTAATCTAAATCTGCGTAAGATATAAGTTATATATATTAAACGCCATAAACTACTCACCACTAGATCCTCTTTTATCTTTAGTCTGGTCAGGGAAAATAGATTTAGCTACTTGATTGAAAAGATTTTCATTAAATAAGGCACGAGCTTTATTTACTAAATCATTTTGTTCAACAAAATTCTTTAAATCGCTTAATGGTGAAGTGCTTGTATTTTGACTTTGTGAATGATCGATAAACGGATCATCACTTTGTTGATTTTTATGCATTAAGTTATCAGATAAATCAGTTACAAAATTTTGTAAATGATTTCCCAATTTAGCACCTTGTTTAATACCTTGCGATAAAAAATATCCAGGTACATCACCTAAGGTTTTACATAAAATATTTTCTAGACTTAAATCTAAGCGGTTAGTTAGGTTTATGGCATTAATAAGTAATTGTTTATCACCTTGAATGCTAATTTTTTCTTCTTTCAGTAAAGTTTCTAAATCTGGATTCTTTTCTTGCGCCAGGCTACGAGCTACTTCACTTGTAACCATTAAACACAGATCAGCTTGTGTACTTGTCTCTACAGAGTAAATTTCCACTTGCTCGGCAAAAGATAAGTTTAAACATAAATCTGTATCACTTACTTTGCACAAAATATTTTTGCCTTTTAATGCAAGATAATCATCAGTTTGTTTTACATAATCAGGTACCACTAAATTAGCTACTTGATTAAGTAACTTTTCAGCTGGTGTTTTTAAACCTGAATTATGAATTTTTACTATAAGATCAAAGATGTTCATATAACAACTATTCGTAAAGTTTACGCAAATTATTACTGTTTTAAGATCAATATTTTAGGCTAACACGAGATTAGCCTAAAATATTCGCAAAATTATAAATCCAGAATAATTTGTGTTGGATCTTCTAATAACTCTTTCACACGTACTAAGAAACGTACAGAGTCTTTACCATCGATTAAACGGTGGTCGTACGATAAAGCAATATACATCATTGGACGAATAACAATTTGCTCATCTACTACAACTGGACGTTTTTTAATTCCATGCATCCCTAAAATCGCTGATTGTGGTGGATTAATAATAGGCGTTGAGAATAATGAACCGAAAACCCCACCATTAGTAATAGTAAAGTTTCCACCGGTCATATCTTCAATGGTTAAGCGATTATTATTACCTTTAGCTGCCAATTCAGCAATTTCTTTTTCGATTCGTGCTAGAGATTTATTTTCTGTATTACGTAAAACTGGAGTTACCAGACCACGTTCGGTTGATACGGCAATCGAAATATCAGTAGTATTTGAATAAACAATATCATCACCTTCAATGCATGCGCTGATAATTGGATATTCTCTCATTGCTACAGTTACCGCTTTTACGAAAAAACTCATAAATCCTAAACGGATATTGTGTTTTTTCTGGAAAGCTTCACCATATTGTTTACGAATATTAATGATATTTTGTAAATCAACTTCATTAAAAGTCGTTAACATAGCCGTGCTGTTTTTTGACTCTAGCATACGTTTAGCAATATGCTTACGAATTGAAGTCATTGGCACGCGCGTTTTTAATGGCTCTACAGCTTCATTTAACTGACGTAATTTAATTTGGTTAGCAATTACACGTGGCGGTAATTTTTGACGTAAATAACTTTCAACTTCGGTTGAACTAACGCCATGTTCATGAATTAATCGACGAGCTTTAGGACCTAAGTTAGTTTTTTCCGCTGCTAAAGAAAAATCATTTTCTTTTTGCATTGGTTGTTCTGAATAACTAGGTGCAGCTTTTGCTTTGGTGAACTCTGCTTGTGCTTTATTTTCAGTATTTTCTACTTTAGCTGCAACTTCTTCTACTTTAGCACTTGTAGATGCAGGTTCTACTTTTGCACTTACAGGTTCAGGAGTTTCTTGTTTAGCACTTGCTTTAGTCACTGCTTTGGCTGTGAAATAAGCTAGAAGTTCACCTGATTTAATAGTTTGACCCGGTTTTACTACAAACTCAGTAATAAAACCATCGGTAGGAGCAGTAATCTCAAAAGATACCTTGTCACTTTCTACAATGGCAATTTTAGTATTTGCTAATACTTCTTCGTTTACAGTTACTAACCATTGATGAAATTCAGCATTGGCTACTGATTCAGGTAGAATTGGACCTTTAATTTCAATTGTTGACATGTTCTTGTGTCTCTAAATTACGTATCTTTAAAAGATAAAATTATTTACATTCTCAAGATTATTTAAAATTTCAGCTTCTTGCTCTTTATGCACTTGAGCATAAGCCGTAGCAGGTGCAGCACTTGCAGCGCGACCATTGTAATTTATACGAATTTGTTGTCCTTTATCTATTAAGCTTTGTAAGAGGTAAGGTAAAACAAAATTCCATGCACCTTGGTTTTGTGGCTCATCTTGTACCCATTCTACAAGTTTAAGATTAGGCATTTTCTTAATAATCTTCTCTAATTGTGCTTGCGGGAATGGATATAGCTGTTCAATGTGCACTTGTTGAATAGTGTCATTAGCTAAATCTTGTAATTTTTGCTCTACAGCATAGCGGATTTTACCAACCGTAATTACTAGTTTTTCTGTTTTAGCTAATTGTTCTTTTTGTAGATTACTATAAAGCGGAGTAAAGTCACTATGTGCTAAATCTTTAATAGTTACACCAGCAGCTTCATTACGGAGTAATGATTTTGGAGTAAAGATTAAGAGTGGTTTTTTGTTTTGTCTCATCCCTTGCTGCATTAATAAGTGGTACATATTAGCAGCAGTAGTAGGCACAACCACTTGCATATTATTGTTAGCACAAAGTTGTAAGAAACGCTCTATACGTGCGCTCGAGTGTTCAGACCCTTGACCTTCAAAGCCATGTGGTAAAAGTAAAGTTAGACCTGATACTTGATCCCACTTGGTTTCTCCACTGACGATAAATTGATCGATGATAGGTTGAGCCACATTAGCAAAATCACCAAATTGCGCTTCCCATAAAACTAGAGTTTGAGGATCATTAATACTATATCCATACTCAAATGCTAAAACACCTGTTTCTGAAAGTGTAGAGTCCCAGACCTCAAACTTAGCGTTATATTGTTTAGCAATATTTAAGAGAGGGATATAATCACGTTCATTATTAACATCGTTAATAACTGCACCACGGTGGAAAAATGTTCCACGACCTGCGTCTTCACCACTTAAGCGAATATTTTTGCCTAAACTTAATAGACTAGCATAAGCTAAAAGTTCAACTTGCCCCCATAGGAGAGGTTTTTGTTGTTTTAAACTTTTATCGCGTTGTTTATACATGCGATCTAATGTATTAGGCAATACATAGCTATCAGGATATTCGTTTACTGCATATGCTAGGTCTGTTAATTCACGTTCAGATAAACGTGCATAAGGCTCACAACTATATTGACGACCTTCTTGTGTCATTGGAGCTTTAGTAAAACCTTCTTGTGGTACTAAAGATTTATTAACTTGTAAATTACCAATAACTAAACTATCTTTACCTAAAGCTAATTCATTGTAAATGCTTTTACGAATTTGCTCTAAATAATCACGTTCAAGAATACCTAATTTATGTAATTTATTAGCGTACTCAGTTGATAAAAGCTCTTTGTTACCAATTAGAGCATACATTTGTGGCTGAGTTACTTTTGGATCATCAGCTTCGTTATGTCCTTGACGACGATAACCGACTAAATCAATGAATACATCTTTTTTGTATCTTTGACGATAATTAAAGGCTAAAGTAGCTACGCGTACGACAGCATCAAGATCTTCAGCATTTACGTGGAAGATTGGCGCGTCAATCATTTTAGCTATATCTGTAGCATAAATTGATGAACGTGTATCCTTAGTATTTGACGTTGTAAAACCAATTTGGTTATTTAAAACAAGGTGAATACCCCCACCTACAGAGTAAGCGCGAGTATTAGACATGTTTAACATTTCTTGGATTAAACCTTGTCCAGATACAGCTGAATCTCCATGTGTATAAACTGGTAATACATAATCCGTTGCTTTAGAAACTCCAAAGTCACCTCGATTAGTGTATTCGTCATTATTTTCAACCTGGTTATAGTAAGATTCTTTGGCACGCACAGCACCCATTACTACAGCATTCACAAACTCTAAATGAGATGGATTAAATAGTAAATGAGCATTTAATGTATCTTGTGGAGCATTATCAACAATCTTATTTTTAGCGTTATTTACTACTGAGGTTTTAATAAACTCTACGTCTCGACCTAAATGATATTTAACATCTCCGGCATACAGTTTACCGTCTAAAGAAGCTTTACCATTAAAAAGATCAAAAAGTTCGTTTATCGGCATGCCAAAGTTATTAACTAAAGCGTTTAAACGACCACGATGTGCCATACCAAGATAAATATCGCGATAATTATTATCAGCAGCTAATTGGTATAAGGTATCTAAAAGAACAATAAATGATTCTAGTCCCTCTAAACTAAAACGTTTAGCTCCAGGGAATTTATTGTTTAATACAGCTTCTAAGGTCTCAGCACGTACTAAACGGTTTAGCATTCTTACTTTTTCAACATAAGTAAGTTCTAGATTATTATTTTCAATAGCTTTAGTTAACCATTCTTTAACTGCTAAATTACTAATATGGCTAAACTCATAACCAATATTACCAGCGTAAATCTCTCTTAACTTCTGGTAAAGATCAGCGATAACGTACTTTTTATTACCAGCAAAAGCGGTAGATAAACTGATTTCATTATCAGGATGTAAATTAAAGTCTATTAAATTGAATGGTACGCTTTGATTGCGACGCCAAAGGTGTAAAGGGTCGATATTTGCGATTAAATGTCCGTAATTACGATAGGTCTCGATTAAGTTGGCGCAAGCAACATTTTCATCACGATTTAAGACATCATAATAACGACTCTTTTTAATTAGAGCGCCTTCTTCTAAATCATTAAATAATTGTGCCCAATTTGGGTCAATGCTACTTGGATCTACAGCATATTGTTCATATAGCTGTTCAATATATAATTGGTTAAAACCTGATAATGAGGAGCTACTTAACCAGTCTTCGAGAGATTTTCTCCACATGGGATTTTCCTATTACTGTATGGTAATTAGTTTGTATCTTATAAACAAGAGTTTATCTTATGCTCTGCATTTTTAAGTACTAACACTTAACATGTACGTTTATACACACAAATATTCCTCTTATCCAAAGCAGGCAATATTCACA
>NZ_NRJG01000108.1 GCF_003585935.1 Psittacicella hinzii | reverse complement strand
AAAAAAAGTCGAACACTTAGTCCGACTTCATTTATTATGCTAACGAAACGTCTGAAATATTTAATTCCACGTTACGTTTAGCGTTCATAAAGAGAATAGTTACGGTAACTTTACCTAACTCTTCGTTAACTGTTGATACCTCACCTTCAATATTAGCAAATGAACTATCGTTAATAATAACTTTATCACCTGTTTTTAATTTTAAGGTTTCTTTTGGTGAAATCTCTGAATCTTTCATTAATTTTAAGATACGTTCAATTTCCGAATTAGGTACTGGTTCAGGTTGTTTACCTTTTTGGTGACCTAAGAAACCTAAAATGTGAGTAACATTACGCACTAGGTTTAAAGTTGTGAAGTTCATCTCCATACGTAAGAAGATGTAGTTCGGGAAAATCTTTTTATCTGATTTTTTAACTTTAGTACCAGATCTGGTAATTACTTTTTCAATTGGGATAATAATATCACCAAAGTAATCAGCATAATCACTATCTTTAATAGCAGCTTCTAACAAAGTTGAGGCTTTTTGTTCATAACCAGAAACTGTTTGTACGATGTACCATTTCATGTTAGCTAGATGAGGATTTTCCTCTTGTGTAGCTTCTTCTACTTCTGGAGACTCAAAAGCATCAAAAACAGAATCATCTAAATCTAAAGTCTCTGTTAAATTCGTATCACTCATTTGTTAGATACTCCAATTAGTAACTAAGGTTACAAAGTACTGAATAACAAAGTCAAAGAACCAGAACATAAATGATACTAATACAGAGATTAATACCACGATAATTGAGGTTTGCAGTGCTTCTTTACGTGTAGGATAATAAATTTTACGTAATTCAAGCATTGCTTCCATTGAAAACTTAAGGAATTTTCTACCCTGATTCGTTAAGAGGAAAGTTAAAATTGCTAAAACAATAGCAACAATTACAACCACTAAACGAATAACTGGATTATGGTTTCCGTAAACCTGATTAAAAACTGATACACCTACTACTAAAGCTAAAGTTAATAACCATAAAATGCTATTAAACGCAGTACCAATAGTTTTATCTACGGTTTTGGTTGCAACTTGTACATTAGTTGCACTAGCTTTTTTCGGTTTTGTTGGTGTTTTATTATTCATATTATTGTTATTCATTTAACAACGCAAAAACCATTTACAAAATAAAGTTGTGAGCAGAGGTATTTATCCGCTAAAACTAACTTCTAATACAAAATATCGACTGTTTAATTTTATCACAAAAGCAATATATTGTAAATTTTTTTTCATATGCAAAAGAGGATGCCTAAGCATCCTCTCTTACTTTGTTTAGATAACTGAATTATTTTTCAATTTTAGAAACAACACCAGCACCTACTGTTCTACCACCCTCACGGATAGCAAAACGTAA
>NZ_NRJG01000107.1 GCF_003585935.1 Psittacicella hinzii | reverse complement strand
TGTGAAGAAAGCCGGCGGCAAAAGATTGGAGCTTATGAACAAGAAAACCTTACGAGGCTGGCAGTATCCTCTACAAGTCTGCGAGATAAGACGAGTAGTGATCCAGTGCCTACATTTTATGTTAAAGGACTGTTGGTAAAAGGTTAGGTTTCAATTGGAGGAGTGGGGCTGCTAACCCCAAGATCAACACTTAACTTAAGTTGATTGAAGTGCTTACCTGGAGAGGGCTATCTATGACGTTAAGATAGCAGTCAGCAGAGGTCATAGTAGGCTAAGAGTAGCACCTTAGTTCAAAGGACCGAAACGTCACGACGCGAAATAACTTAATACAAGTGGGAAACACTTGAGGTTCCTGCCATGTAGTAAGGTCGAACCAATGATGGCACAGAAATTTCATAAGAGTTCTTCCCTAGCTACAGAGAGATACCAAGTTCCGACAAGTTAATCATATCGTAAGGAAGAACCCCAATGAAACAGGATAGTAACGTCGAGCTAAGAAACTTCTACGTCAAACTCCATAAAGGTCATAAACCTCATATACCTAAAAAGTCACTACTTGCTTCTATAGCTACCGTACATAATATTATGGGAGCAGTAGAAGAGGTATGTGCAAATAACGGTAAACCTGGAGTTGATGGTATTACGTGTAAAGACTTTAAACAGATATTTCACAAGAACTACAGTAACTGTAAATTACTTCGGGATTATCTATTCTCTAGTAACTACAAACATAGTGCTATCAGGAGAGTATATATCCCCAAAGATAACGGAGACAAACGTCCTTTAGGTATTCCGACAGTTAAGGATCGAGTGATGCAACAAGCTGTTGCAAGAGTATTATCTGCCCATTACGATAAAACGTTCTCAGATGGTAGTTGCGGATATCGACCAAACAGAGGTTGTCATGATGCACTGAGACGTGCATGGAAGTTCCTTAATCAAGGATACGTCTATGTAATCGATATGGACCTAGCGAAATTCTTCGACACGGTAAACCATAGAATAATAAAACAGACCCTACATGAACTTACTGGTGACATGGAGGTAGTGAAATTAGTTCATCGCTTCCTTATCGCGGGTATTCTGGATAATGGTAAGAAAACAGTTCCGCAAATGGGTATGCCACAAGGTGGACCTATTAGTCCTATCCTATCTAATATCCTATTAAATAGATTGGACAAAGAACTGGATAGCCGAGGTCTTAACTTTGTTCGCTACGCAGACGATGTAATGATCTTCTGTAAATCACTCAAAGCTGCTAATCGTGTAAAC
>NZ_NRJG01000106.1 GCF_003585935.1 Psittacicella hinzii | reverse complement strand
AAATACCAAAGCTTAACAGTTTAATATGCTAACTACTCTTAGTCTCTATGCATTTTGAAGTTAATTACCATATTCTAAAAAGCAAATATAAAAAATTCTTTCAAAAAATCCCCTCACATCAATGAGGGGTCTATTATTTTGAATATTAAATTGTGTTACCAGCTACCACCAGCGCCACCACCACGTGAGCCACCTCCACCGAAGCCGCCCCCGCCAAAATTAGTAAAGCCTTTAAAACCATCATTACGATCATTATCTCGATTATTTCTTTGATGTTCTCTTCTTTTAGCTCGGTTGCTTTGTTCGATCGAACCAATTAACCAAAGAACATTTAAAAACATATTTGCCATACGATTATTTGTCGTTGGTCGAGATTTATTTTTTGTAAATCTGTAAGCATAATCTGCAATAAATACATAGAACAAGATTACACCTATCATGAGAAAAATAAAAGCTGGAACTACGTAATCGAGTATACTCTCATCGCTTTCTTGAGCTAATACCTTTTGTACACTTTCAGGGATTTCTCCAGCAATAGTTTGCATAATAACATCTATTGACTGATTTAAACCTGCATAATAGTTACCTTCTTGAAATGCTGGTTTTAGATAGTGTCGTTGTATAGAGCCCAATAAAGCGTCTGTTAATACTCCCTCAATACCAGGACCAGGTGCAAAGAAATATTTACGATCTTCCATTGCTACTAGCAAGAGTAGACCATTTTGCTTTTCTTTGTCACCTATTTTCCAACTATTCATGAGTTTAAAAGCATAGTCAGAAACTTTTAATCCTTCGGTTGTAGGAACAAGTACTAGAACTATAATTGCTTGCCCTTTTTGATTGAAAGCATCTAATTTTTGGTTTAATGTAGCTAACTGTTGGGCTGTTAATGTATTTGTATAATCATTTGCAGGTTGTAAATTTTGAGGAACTTTTGGTAAATTTAAACTAAAAGCATTGTTAATACTAAATACCAAGCTAAATAAACAAAGTAAGATAAATTTACAAACGTTTAAACTTCTATAATTACTTAGCATTAAGTACCTCAATTTTCACGACCATTAGTTACCAAAATCTACAGTTGGTGCATTCTCAGCTCCAGCTGTCGCGGTAAAATAAGGTTTAACTTTAAAACCTAGAATTTTGGCATACAGATTATTTGGGAAGGTTACTAACTGCGCGTTGTATAGTCTAACTTTAGCATTAAAATCATCGCGAGCAAAAGCAATACGGTTTTCAATACCTTCTAATTGATTTTGCAGATTTAAAAAGCCTTCATTTGCTTTCAGGGTCGGGTAGTTTTCAGTTACCATTAATAAACGACCTAAAGCTGTACTTAAGTTATTTTGTTCGCTTTGCAGTTGAGCTAATTTTTCAGGAGTTAAATCATCAGCCGATACTTTAATCGAAGAAGCACTTGCACGTGCTTTTACAATATCTTCTAAGGTTTTACTTTCAAAATTAGCTTGTCCTTTAATTGTATTAACTAAGTTAGGAATTAAATCATAACGACGTTGAAATTGCGTTTCTACTTGTGCCCATGATAGTTGAACATCTTGTTCATAAGCACTTAGTTTATTGTAAGTGCTAACACTACGAAAACCTAGAAATACTACTACCGCAAGTAATACCAACCAAATAATGTGCTTAATTTTCATAAACTGTACCAATAAATTTGTTGTACTCTCTAATGTATTGTTTTAACGCTGATTTTTGAATTTTAGCTAATTGAGCTTCAAACTGTTTAAGAGTAGGAGTTTTATTATTTTCTACTTTAGTAGTTAGCAAACGATAAACTTCCCACTGACGAGTAAGCTCAGTTTCAAAAAGCGCATATTCACTTAAACTTTCGTTAGTTAAATGTTGGTTTAAACTTACTTCGTAGAAATTACGCTGGTAATAGAGATTAAACAGACTTGTTTCTTGTGCCATTAAAATTAGACCAGCTTCTTCATTATTAAGTACAGCTTCAATAGCAGCAATTAATTGGTATAAATAATCTACTACGCTTTTGATAATTAAAAATACGAGATTATCATTGCTTTCATTTTCAGCCGCGTAGAAATCAAAACCTGTATTACAAAAATCAATTACATCTAGAGCTTGATCAACAAATGAATCAAGACTTTCAATTTGAATTTCGGTATATAAATTTACTGGTTTTTTCAGTAAATAAAGAACATCTTGAATTTGAGTTAGTGAACCAAGTAGAAATACACAAGCATCTAAATGTTTGCTATTGATATTAAATGGAGCTATTAAGTCAGTTTCTACAATTTGTTCTTGATTAGCAAATTGATACATTTGTTCAATATCTAAACTTCTTACTAACTCATATAAATAGCTAATTTGCTGTTCTAAATTTGCGGCAATAAAAACTTGTAAATCTTTAATGCTTAATTTATTTACTCGACTATGAATTGCATTCGAGTAAATATTTTCTGGGCGTAAAGAATTTAAAAGGATTTTATGATCCAAAAGATGGGCATTATACATATGGGCTTAAAACCTTATTTCTTTGCTGTAAATTCTGCTAAAGCTTCAAGCATAATTGCCGGAGCTTCTACTGGTATATCTTGATGTATACCATGTCCAAGATTAAATACATGTCCTAAATTATATGCAGGTTCATTTTGACTGTAATCTAGAGCATAATCAGATACGGCTAATCGTACATTATTACGAATAGTTTCACGATCACCATAAAGAATAGATGGATCTACGTTTCCTTGAATTGCAACTTTATCACCAACTAAAGAACGAGCCTCACCTAAATTAACTGTCCAATCTACACCTACAGCATCAGCACCTGAACCAGCAATATGTTCAAGCCATAAGCCACCGCCTTTAGTAAAGACAGTAACCGGCACTCTACGACCATTTGCCTGACGTGTTAATTTACTAATTACTTTTTCCATGTAGCTTAGACTGAAAGCTAAATACTCACGATGAGCTAATACCCCACCCCAAGTATCAAAAATCATTACAGCTTGAGCTCCAGCTGCTATTTGCGCGTTTAAATACACAGCAACATTATCAGCTAGTTTATTAAGTAATTTGTGTAAAACAGATGGTTGACTATACATTAAAGATTTAATTTTGGTAAATTGTTTTGAAGATTTACCCTCAACCATATAAGTTGCTAAAGTCCAAGGACTACCACTAAAACCAATTAATGGCACGCTGCCTTGTAAATTAGTTTTAATTGTTTCTACAGCTTTAATTACATATTGTAAATCGGTATTAGGGTCAATAATACCTAAACGTTCAATATCAGCAAGACTAGTAATAGGTCTTTCAAAATGCGGACCTTCCCCTTGACTAAAATATAAACCAAGACCTAAAGCGTCTGGAATAGTCAAAATGTCAGAAAAGAGAATGGCTGCATCTAAGTTATATCTTCTTAGAGGTTGTAATGTAACTTCACAAGCTAACTCTGGATTTTTGCATAAAGACATAAAATCACCAGCTTGCGCACGAATCTCGCGGTATTCTGGTAAATAACGTCCTGCCTGTCTCATCATCCATGCTGGAGTGCGTTCTGTGGGTTCTCTTAATAGAGCGCGTAAATATAAATCGTTTTTAAGTTCCAAAGTATGTCCCTGGTTTGTGATTTCTAACCATATTTTTAGCATAATTATACCATAAATTGATGAATTTAACCCTGTAGAGACACGAAAAAACCTCTCACAAAGTGAGAGGTTAAAATACTTAAATGAGTTAAATTTTTCGGTATAAAGAATTATTTTAGTTCGTCTGCAATTGCTTGTCTTAGACGTTCAATATCCTTTTTCTTAGCTTCGGCATAACCTGTACCAGATGGAATTAAACGACCAACAACTACGTTTTCTTTCAGACCACGTAATTCGTCTTTCTTACCTGCAATAGCAGCTTCTACTAACACTCGAGCTGTTTCTTGGAATGAAGCAGCAGAGATAAACGATTCAGTAGCTAACGAAGCTTTAGTAATACCTAAAAGCTCACGTCTGTAACCGATTAATGGATATCCTAATTTCTGACGAGCTGTATTTTCAACTTTGATTTTCGCTAAATCTACTTGCTCACCAAGGATAAATTCTGAATCTACTGAATCAGTTACAATTACTTTACGTAACATTTGACGAATAATCACTTCAATGTGTTTATCGTTAATTTTTACCCCTTGTAAGCGGTAAACTTGTTGTACTTCATCAACGATAAATTCAGTTAAAGCAACTACACCACGTAAGCGAAGAATATCTTGAGAAGCTTCTGGACCATCTGAGATCACATCACCTTTCTTAACTTCTTCACCGTCAAATACGTTTAGAGCACGCCATTTAGGAACTAATACTTCCCAAGCTTCACCATCAACCTCTCCGTCAGTACCAAATGGTACGATACGAATACGTTTCTTATCTTTGGTATCTTTACAGAATGTAACGCGACCATCGATTTCAGCAAGGATTGCTGGTTCTTTTGGACGACGAGCTTCGAATAAGTCAGCAACTCGAGGAAGACCCCCTGTAATATCACGGTTACCAGATCCTTCGATTGGCATACGCGCAATTGGGCGACCACGTTCTACTAGCTCACCATCGCGAATAGTCACGATTGTTTTTGGTTGAAGAATTACTTGTGCTGGTACACGACCTTCATCTAAAAGAATGTCATTGCCTTCAGCATCAACTAATTTAATTAATGGACGTAAATCTCTACCTGATTGTGGACGTTGACCCACATCAAGAACTGTAATTGAAGAAATACCAGTATTTAAATCAGATTGTTCTTTAACAGATTGACCAGGAATGATATCTACGAATTTCGCGTAACCAGTAACTTCAGAAATTACAGGAGTATTGTGCGAATCCCAAGTAGCGATTTCATCACCAACTGTTACAGGGTCACCATCTTTAACTTTGATTGTTGCCCCGTATGGAACTTTATGCACTTCGCGTTTAGTACCATTACGATCGAAAATAATGATTTGTGCTTTACGAGATACAATTACGAAGTTACCTTCTGGAGTATCAATTAGTTTAGATTCTTCTAAACGTACGATACCATCAGTTTTAACTTTAATTGAGTTTTCAGAAGCACCACGTGTCGCAACACCACCTAAGTGGATCGTACGCATGGTTAACTGTGTACCAGGCTCACCAATCGATTGAGCAGCAATAATACCTACAGCTTCACCTTCGTTAATCATTGTACCACGTGCTAAATCACGACCATAACATTTAGCACACACGCCGTGTTCATTTTCACATAGAACAGGAGAACGAACATACACTGAATCCACGTGATTGTTATCTAACACATCACAAAGCTCTTCAGTTAATAGTTCACCACGACGAATTAAAACGCGTTCTGAATCTGGAGCAGTTACGTCTTTAGCAACTACACGTCCTAATACACGGTCTCTTAGACGTTCTTTAATGTCACCACCCTCGATAACCGCAGTCATAAGAATAGATTCTTTTGTTTCACAGTCATCACGAGTAATTACTACATCTTGCGCCACGTCTACTAGACGACGAGTTAAGTAACCAGAGTTCGCAGTTTTTAACGCTGTATCTGCTAGACCTTTACGAGCACCGTGGGTAGAAATAAAGTACTCTTGCACGTTTAGACCTTCACGGAAGTTTGACGTAATCGGTGTATCAATAATCGAACCATCTGGACGAGCCATTAGACCACGCATACCAGAAAGTTGACGTACGTTAGCAATCGAACCACGGGCACCTGATGTAGACATCATGTATAAAGAGTTCATTGACTCTTGTTTCACTAAATTACCTTCAGCATCGATAACATCATCAGTTTCGATGTTTTTCATCATTGCTTTAGTAATTTCTTCTGAAGCACGAGCCCAGATATCGATTGTTTTGTTGTAACGTTCACCAGCAGTAACTAGACCGTCGTTTTCTTGTGCTTTAACTTCAGCTACTTCTTCGTAAGCTTTAGCTACGATTTCGTATTTAGCGTCAGGGATCTTCATATCTTCAATACCGATCGAAGCACCTGATAATGCCGCATATTTGAAACCGGTGTACATAATCTGGTCAGCTAATGCTACAGAAGCATCGTTACCAAGATCACGATAACAAGCATTAAGAACTTGTGCTACTTGTTTTTTACCTAGTGCACGGTTGAATAGCTCAAAGCGCATTTTCTTAGGCGCAATTTGCCATAAAATCGCACGTCCTACAGTTGTATCGTAAACTGTAGTTAAAGGAATTAAATCATCAGCACTGCTTTCTTGAATGTTTAGATCTAATTTACCTTCAGGAATATCTGAAATGCTTAACCATTCTGTAATACGTACTTTTACTTTAGCGTGTAGATCAGCTACACCAGTTTGATACGCAATCTCAGCATGTTTTGGAGATGCAAACATCATGCCTTCACCTTTCACGTTGATATTGTCACGTGTCATGTAGTAAAGACCAAGAACGATATCTTGTGATGGAAGAATGATTGGATCACCATTCGCTGGAGATAGAATGTTGTTGTTCGACATCATTAACACACGAGCTTCTAATTGAGCTTCAAGTGTTAATGGTACGTGAACCGCCATTTGGTCACCGTCGAAGTCAGCGTTGAATGCCGCACACACTAATGGGTGAAGTTGAATAACTTTACCTTCAATTAGAATTGGCTCGAACGCTTGGATACCTAAACGGTGAAGTGTAGGCGCACGATTTAACAGAACTGGGTGCTCTTTAATTACACAATCTAAAGCATCCCATAATGCTGGTTCTTCACGTTCTACAATACGACGAGCTGATTTAATGCTATCAGCTGCACCAGTGGCAATTAAGCGACCATAAACGAACGGACGGAATAATTCTTTAGCCATTAGTTTTGGTAAACCACATTGGTGTAATTGTAGATATGGACCTACAGAAATAACCGAACGACCTGAATAGTCAACACGTTTACCTAATAGGTTTTGACGGAAACGACCTTTTTTACCTTTAATAATATCTGCTAAAGATTTTAATGGACGTTTGTTTGAACCTGTAACTGGACGTGAACGACGACCGTTGTCTAAAAGAGCATCAACTGACTCTTGTAACATACGTTTTTCGTTACGGATAATCATTTCCGGAGTTGGATTTGATGGATCTGTTAAACGTTTTAAACGGTTGTTACGGTTAATTACTGAACGGTAAAGTTCATTTAAATCAGCTGTAGCAAAACGACCACCATCTAACGGAACTAATGGACGTAAAGCAGGCGGTAATACAGGTAGTACAGTTAATACCATCCATTCAGGTTTGTTACCAGATTTATCAAATAAATCTAATAATTTTAAACGTTTAGAATATTTTTTACGTTTAGTTTCTGAATTAGTATTTTCTAGCTCTTCTTTTAAGAATTCGATTTCTGATTTAACATCAATTGAACGAATTAATTCAAGAATCGCTTCAGCACCCATAAGTGCTGTCCAACCAGAAGTACCGTTAATTTCAGCGTATTGTTCATATTCTTCAGGAGTTAAAAGTTGACCTTTTTCTAAGTCAGCTTGAATACCTGGATCAGTAACAACATAGCTATCAAAACGGATAATACGATCTAAATCGTTTAAAGTCATATCTAAAATCGTACCAATACGACTTGGTAACGATTTTAAGAACCAGATGTGTACTACTGGAGCTGCTAACTCAATGTGTCCCATACGTTCACGACGTACTGAAGACTTAGTAACTTCAACTCCACATTTACTACAAATAACACCGCGGTGCTGTTTTAAACGCTTGTACTTACCACATAAACATTCATAGTCATTTACTGGACCAAAGATTTTGGCACAAAATAGACCATCTGTTTCAGGTTTAGAAGTACGATAGTTGATTGTCTCTGGTTTTTTAACTTCACCGTGAGACCATCCACGAATCGTTTCCGGGCTAGCCAAGCTAATAGTAATTGAGTTGAAATCTGAATCATCTACAGGGATGATTTGATCTACTACAGATTTAGCAATTGTCATGTTTTAGCCGCCTTGGTTATTTATCAAAGTCCATATTTAGACCGAGTGAACGAATCTCTTTAATTAACACGTTAAATAGTTCAGGAAGGTTTGCTTTCATTTCTTGTTTACCTTCTAGAATATTTTGGAAAATCTGACGACGTCCTTCGATATCATCTGATTTAACAGTTAACATTTCTTGTAGAGTATAAGCAGCACCATATGCTTGTAATGCCCATACCTCCATCTCACCGAAACGTTGACCACCAAATTGCGCCTTACCACCTAGAGGTTGTTGTGTAACTAAACTATATGAACCGATCGAACGAGCGTGCATTTTATCATCTACTAAGTGGTTCAGTTTTAACATGTACATGTAACCAACTGTTACCGGACGATCGAATTTCTCACCAGTTCTACCATCATAAAGTGTAATTTGACCACTTGTTGGTAATTCTGCTAATGCTAATAATTCTTTAATTTCTTCTTCGGTCGCACCATCAAATACTGGTGTTGCTACCGGTAAACCGTCACGTAAGTTATTTGCTAAAGTAATGATTTCTTCATCAGTAAATTGACTTAAATCAACTTTTTGACGATTATTTTGACCAACATCGTAAGCTTTTTGGATATAGCCTCTTAGTTTTTCAACTGAAGCTTTAGCTTCGATCATCTTATTGATTTGGTCACCAATACCTTTAGCAGCTAAACCAAGGTGAGTTTCTAGAATTTGTCCTACGTTCATACGAGAAGGTACCCCGATTGGGTTTAACGCTAAATCGATTGGGTAACCATGTTCATCGTATGGCATGTCTTCCACAGCATTAATTTTTGAGATAACCCCTTTGTTACCGTGACGACCAGCCATTTTATCCGCTGGTTGAATTTGACGTTTAACCGCAAGATAAACTTTAACTGTTTTAAGAACTGTAGGTTGTAAATTATCAGTTTTAGCTAATTTTTCACGTTCTTTTTCTAAACGCTCTTTAATACTTGCACGTTGTTGTTTAGCTAATTTTGCTAAATCTTTTAATTCTTCAGCAACTTCAGCGTTTTTCACGTGAATTGTTGATAATTCATTAATGTCAGCTTCCATTACATCAGCTTCAGATACACCTTCTTTAATTAATAAAGAACGCATACGAGACATAATAGAACCAACAATAATATCAACTTCAGAAACGATTTCTCTTTCTGCTTTAGCTAAAATTTCTGCTTCAATTTGTTTTGTACGAGCATCTTTTTCCACGTCATCACGTGTAAATACTTGTACGTCAATAACTGTACCAGAAACAGAGTTAGGTACACGTAAAGAGTTATCTTTAACTTCTGCTGCTTTAATGTTAAAAATTTGATTTAACAGTTTCATTTCAGCATAGTTAGTAGTGTTTTGTTCAGTCTTAGGAGTTACACGACCAACAAGGATATCACCACCTTTAACTTCCGCACCAATATGAATAATTCCAGATTCATCTAGTTTAGCTAGTAAATCTTTATTCACGTTTGGAATATCAGCAGTAATTTCTTCATTACCCTGTTTAGTTTCACGAGCTGAACACACTAACTCTTGAATGTGAATAGAAGTAAATCTATCATCTTGAACTACGCGCTCAGATACTAAAATTGAGTCTTCGTAGTTATAACCGTTCCATGGAATGAAAGCTACACGCATGTTTTGACCAAGCGCTAATTCACCCATGTCAGTAGCAGCACCATCAGCTAACACTTCACCACGACTAATTTGATCACCAATGTTTACACATGGAGTTTGGTTAATCATAGTGTTTTGGTTAGAACGTTGGTATTTAGTAACTTTATAAATATCAACGCCAGCATCACCTGGTAAGCACTCTTCTTCGTTTACTTTAACGACAATACGCGCACCATCAACATACTGAACAACACCACCACGTTTAGCAACAATAGATACACCTGAGTCAAGTGCAACTACTTTCTCCATACCAGTACCTACTAAAGGTTTTTGCGCACGGATAGTTGGCACGGCTTGTTTTTGCATGTTTGATCCCATTAGAACACGTTTAGCGTCATCGTGCTCAAGGAATGGAATTAATGCCGCAGCAACAGATACGATTTGTTGAGCTGACACGTCCATGTAAGAAATTCTTTCAGGTGGGAACATACCAGTCTCACCACCACAACGTGCAGGTACTAATTCTGTTGCAAAAGAGTTATCTGGATTTAACTTAGCGTTACCTTGAGCGATTACCACGTTTTCATTTTCTTCTAATGGTGATAAGTACTCAAATTCGTCAGTTACAATACCATTTACTACTTTACGGTAAGGAGTTTCTAAGAAACCATATTTATTCGGTCTAGCGAACGTAGCTAAAGAGTTAATTAGACCGATGTTTTGACCTTCTGGTGTTTCAATCGGACAAATACGACCATAGTGAGTTACGTGTACGTCACGGATTTCGAAATCAGCACGTTCACGTGTAACACCACCAGCACCTAATGCAGAAATACGACGTTTATGTGTAACTTCAGCTAGGGCATTGTTTTGATCCATGAATTGCGATAATTTAGAACCAGTAAAGAATTCACGTACAGCTGATGATACAGGTTTGTGATTGATTAATGCTTGTGGTGTTAAGTTTTCTAAGTCACCGTGTGTTAATCTTTCACGTACAGCACGGTCAACACGCACTAAACCAACTCTGAATTGGTTTTCAATCATCTCACCTACAGCACGGATACGACGGAAACCTAAGTGGTCAACGTCATCTACAGAAGCTGTACCGTTACGCACAGCAACTAATTTTTGTAAAACCTTAACGATATCTTTAGGACGTAATGTAGATTCTTCTTCTGAAACTTCATCTTTACTAATACCTAAAGATAGATTAAATTTCATACGACCTACAACTGATAAGTCGTAACGATCTTTGTTGAATAATAAGTTGTTAAAGTATTTGATTGACACATCAGAATCGCGATGACTTACTTCTGCATCAGCATCTGATTGCTCATCATTAAGTACTTTATAAATTTCGAAACACGCAGAAGCTACATCATTTGTAGAATCACGACGTAATGTTTCTGAAATATATGCACCTTCTTCTACTTCGTTAGTATAAATAGTAGAGAAAGCATCTACTTTGTGCTCTTGTAAAGCAACAAAAGCATCTGGAGGTAGGATATTATTTGCCGCAAAAATCACATCACCTGTTACACGTGATTTAATATCATTACGTACAACACGATCGGCTAAGATATCATGAGGAACTTCTACCCATTCAACACCATCAGTTTTTAACTGACGTACAACACGTTCAGTAACTTTACGACCAGCTTCTAAATACTCTTTTTCAGCTGTGAAAATAGGCCAAGGTAAGTTTTCACCCTTAATTTTAGGGAAGATATCTGTACGGATAAATAATTTATCACCTTTAATGCGATATGCAACTTCTGAGAAGAATTGAGCTAAGATTTCTTCAGTAGTGTAACCTAAAGCGTGAAGAATTACAGTTGCTGGTAATTTTTTACGCTTGTCGATACGCATATTGATAATATCTTTGGTATCGAACTCGAAATCTAACCAAGAACCACGGTAAGGGATAATACGCGCACTATATAGTGTTTTACCTGATGAGTGAGTTTTACCTTTATCTGATTCAAAAATAACACCTGGTGAACGGTGTAATTGGCTAACAGCCACGCATTCAGTACCATTGATCACGAAAGAACCGTGTTCAGTCATGATAGGAATTTCACCAAAGAATACTCTGCTTTCTTTAGCGTTACGAACTTGGCGGCTTGTTTTGTTATCGAATGTAACGAGACGTAAGTTTACGTATAATGGAACTGCGTAAGTTTGACCACGAACTTGACATTCTTGTGGATTATATAATGATTCACCTAATTCATAATCAACGTATTGAAGTTCAGCTAAACCATTATTACTTTGAATAGGAAAAATTGAACGGAAAACGGATTCTAATCCTTGTTTACCATCTGGATCTTTAGTAATAAATTTATTAAACGACTCAATTTGAATCGATAATAAATAAGGTACATTTAGAATTTCTTCCTTTTTACCGAAATTTTTACGAATTCGTTTCTTTTCGCTGGGAGTCAACGACATACATTCGCCTCATTTAAGTAATTTTTATTAAAGCACAAAAAGCTGAAGACTAATTTTTAGCCCTCAGCTCTTTTTTAATTGATGTAGTTAGATAAAATATCTAGTTCTAACTGATATATTATTTAACTTCAGCTTCAGCACCAGCTTCTTCTAATGCTTTTTTCAGTTCTTCAGCTTCTGCTTTAGAGATGCCTTCTTTAACTTTAACTGGAGCAGATTCTACTAAATCTTTAGCTTCTTTTAAGCCTAAACCAGTTGCACCACGTACTGCTTTAATTACAGCTACTTTGTTCGCACCGAATGCTTTTAATTCAACGTCGAACTCAGTTTTCTCTTCAGCAGCAGCACCTTCACCACCAGCAGCTACAGCTACTGCAGCTACAGCAGCAGAAACACCGAATTTTTCTTCCATTGCAGATACTAATTCTACAACTTCCATTACTGACATCGCAGCAATTGCATCTAAAATTTGATCTTTAGTTAATGACATAGTTATTATTCCAAATAAGTAATTATTAAAAAATTAAATTAATTTAAGTTATTGCATTAAGCAGCTTCTGCTTCTTTTTTATCAGCAACTGCTTTAAGTGTACGAGCAAGTTTACCAGCCGCAGCTTCTTTCATAGTACCAGCAAGACGAGCTAAAGCTTCTTCTAATGTTGGTAATGAAGCTAGAACATCGATGTTAGCAGCAGAGATAAACTCTTTGTTGAATGCCGCACCTTTGATTTCGAAAAGTTTGTTGTCTTTAGCGAAATCACGGAAGATACGAGCTGCAGCACCTGGATGTTCGTTAGAGAAAGCTACAATTGTTGGACCTGTGAAAGTATCAGTTAATACTTCAAAGTCTGTGTCTTTAACTGCACGACGTAATAGAGTGTTACGAACTGTACGAACAGTAACACCTGCTTCACGAGCTTTTTTACGTAGCTCGGTCATTTTAGTTACTTCTACACCACGTGCATTAGCAACTACTGCAGATAGAGCACTTTTGGCAGCTTCGTTCACTTCAGCAACAATTACTTGTTTGCCTTCTAATTTTAACGCCATTTTAAGCTCCATGTTTCTCTATTGAGAGTTTAAATAAATAAGGTTATTACCTTATTACCATAACAGGAAGCAGTAAAAAATAAAGTTGTATATTAATTATCTGCCCCATCTACGTAGGAAATTAAGACTTGCGTCACCTACGGTCTTCGACTTACCACAATCTCACGATTGTGGAGGTCAGAACTTGGAATATTGTCTAGCAATTACTCCAAGTTTTTAATTCGATATTCTACTATTCTAAGCCAGAAACATCAACTAGTAAACCAGCACCTTGTGTAGTACTTAAGCTTACTTTTTGAATGTAGATACCTTTAGCATTTGCTGGTTTAGCACGACGTAATGCGTTTAATAATGCAGTTAAGTTACCTTTGATTGCTTCAGCGTCAAAGCTTAATTTACCTATTGAAGCGTGGATAATACCTGCTTTATCGTTACGGAAACGTACTTGACCTGATTTAGCATTTTTAACTGCTGTAGCAACGTCAGCTGTTACTGTACCAACTTTAGGGTTTGGCATTAAACCTTTTGGACCTAAAACAGTACCTAAAGCACCAACTACACGCATAGCTTCTGGAGAAGCGATCACTACGTCGAAGTCTAAGTTACCTTTACGTACTGAATCTGCTAAGTCTTCCATACCAACCACATCAGCACCAGCGTCTAGTGCAGCTTGTGTGTTAGTTGTGAAAACTGCTACACGTACAGTTTTACCTGTACCGTGTGGTAAAACTGTTGCACCACGAACTGTTTGATCAGTTTTACGAGCATCAATACCTAAGTTTACAGCAACATCTACTGATTCAACGAATTTTGGAGAAGCGATCTCTTTTAATAAAGCAACAGCTTCATCAACGCTATATACTTTAGCTTTATCAACTTTAGAGTTGATTAGTTTTTGACGTTTAGTTAATTTAGCCATTATCAATTACTCCTCAACCTCTAAACCCATTGAACGAGCTGTACCAGCGATAATACGCATTTTCGCTTCTAAGTCAGCACCTGTTAAATCAGGGTTTTTCATTTCAGCAATTTCTTGTAATTTTGCTTTAGAAATTTTACCAACTTTTTGCGTATTTGGACGGCCTGAACCTGATTTAATACCAGCAGCTTTTTTCAGTAATACTGATGCTGGTGGAGTTTTAGTTTCGAAAGTAAAAGATCTGTCAGAGTATACTGTGATTACAACAGGAACTGGTAAACCTTTTTCTACGTTTTCTGTACGAGCGTTGAATGCTTTACAGAATTCCATAATTGAAACACCTTGTTGACCAAGAGCTGGACCAACTGGTGGAGCTGGGTTAGCCATACCAGCTGCAACGTGTAATTTCACGTATGCTTGAACTTTTTTAGCCATTTTTCAAATTTCCTAAATGCGGGTTAAATCGTAGTTGAAAATCTACTACCCAAAAATTAAATAACTTTATTAAATGAATATTCTT
>NZ_NRJG01000105.1 GCF_003585935.1 Psittacicella hinzii | reverse complement strand
AAAATATAACAGTCTATTATATAATATAACGCAATCTAATTTAGTTTTAAATTACAAACGTCTTACTTGTAAATTAAGGCTTTATCTACAAATATATTAAAGATAATTTACGAGCCGTTTTTCGCAATTTGTTATGCCAAAACCTAGTAAAAAAGGTCATCTTTTTATCATCTCAGCACCATCTGGAACTGGGAAAAGTACTCTTATACAAAAATTATTAAGTTCAGATAAAAGTGGTAAGTACTATTTATCAGTATCACATACTACCCGTCCAGTAAGACCAGGTGAAGTTGATGGTGTACATTACTTTTTTACTGACGTTGATAATTTTTTACGTCTCATTGAGAGCAATGAGTTTTTAGAATATGCGGAAGTATTTGGTAATTATTATGGTACTTCTAAACGCATTATTAAAGAAAAGCTTGAGCAAGGAATAAATATTATTCTTGACATTGACTGGCAAGGAGCTAGAAATGTCCGTAAAGAATTCCCTGAAGCTATTTCTATTTTTATCCTCCCACCAAGCATTGAAGAACTTAAACAACGTTTATTAAACCGTCAAACAGATTCTTTGGATGTTATTGAACGGAGAATGGCTAAAGCTGAAAGTGAAATGAGCCATAGAGACGAATATAACTATCAAATTCTCAATGATAACCTAGAACGTGCATTCGATGAATTTGTAGCTTTATTAGAAAAACATAATTAGTTATTGCAAATAAACTTAATCACGGTTTATAAATCGTGGTATAATACAAGACTATTGAATACACACGTTCTAAACTGAGAAGTTTAGAGAGTTCTATTTTAAGAACTTACCGCATCTACGCAGTTTTCACGTAAGAGTAAGCCAAATGCAAGATAAAAATACAGCGAATATTACTCAAGCTTTAAAAAAAATTAATAGCCGTTTCGAGCTTATTGCAGTAGCAGCTCGTCGTGCAAGACAAATTCAGAATTATGAAGCGGCAGTTGCTAAAGCAGAAAGCAACTATCGTAATACTTCAACTTTAGTACTAGCACAAGCACGTGTTAAAAATGCTAAAACTGGTAGCAAAGAAAGTAAAGTTGAAGCACAATTAAGATTTTTACAACGTAATCCTATCCAACTATTTGTTGACAATACTATCACTAAAGATAAACCAACAGTAGTAGCTCTAAGAGAGATCCAAGAAGGTTACGTAAACAGAGAATCACTTGAACGTCAAGAATTATTAGATCAATTACAAGAGAACAAAGAATCTTACAATGAAGTTGATCGTTTAATTAATTCTGTAAGTAATGATTTTGATCTTGAAGAATTCAACAATCAAAAATTAGACTTCAAAGCATTCGCTAATGAGCATGCTTCTGAAGAAGACGATTTTGATGCTAGTGACTTCTTCACTATCGTTCCTCCTGAAGCTGAAGAAGCTGAAGACGATTAAATAATCCCTTAAAGTGACAAGTGTTTCTACACTTGTCACTTTTTCATATGTGCATTATTACACTGTCACAAATTAATCCTATGACTACGTCTCTTTACAGCATTCCCATCGAAAAAATAAAAGGTATTACTAAAACTAATTTACCTAAGTTTAAAGAAAATCTTGGTATCCATAATTTAGGAGAACTAGTTATGTATTTACCAAGAAACTATGAAGATCGTACCCAAGAGTTTACCCTAGCAGAAGTGACTCCGGGTAACAAAGTATGCGTAAAAATTCTAGTTATAGGAAAATACAAAAAAGAGATTAGTCGTAATAATGTGCGTTTAATTGTTAATGGCGTAGATATTAATGGAGATACGGTTTTAATTACCTATTTCTCAAGCGCTAATTGGTATGATCAAAAACTCGAAGTTAATCAAGTTTATAGCTTATTTGGCATAGTGGAAAATAATCTTTACGGTCAAACTGGTTTTAAAATTAATCATCCAGAAATTTTAGAACAAGATCTTGATAGTAAAGGTAAAAGTTTAACTCCCATTTATCCTAGCACTTCAGGATTAAAACAAGATACTATTCGTAAAGTAATTAATAATGGGTTAAGTATGCTTGAGCAACTTGAAATCCCAGAATTATTACCGGCTAATGGTTATCCTCCAATTCCATATTGCTCGAGCCCAGGAGCTCCTCTTGATTATCTTGATATTAATAAACTTTCATTTAAAGAAAGCTTATTAAAAATTCATCATCCACCTGTGGGCACGAGCTCTCAAGATATTATTAATCGTTCAAATCCTTGGATTGTTCGCTTAATATCCGAAGAAATTTTAGCTCGTCAATTATCTTTAATCGAAGCTAAAAATATTTTACGCAAACTGCCTTGTGCCAAAATTGCTGCAAACTCTTCATTAGTACAAAAGATTATTGCAGATTTACCGTACAAGTTAACAGACGCTCAATTAAGAGCTTATAGAGACGTCGAAAAAGATTTAGCAAGTGGTAATGCCATGTTACGCCTTATCCAAGGGGATGTAGGCTGTGGTAAAACCATGGTAGCTTTATTATCCTTAGCTCATGTTGTTGAAGCTGGCTATCAAGCAGCATGCATTGCTCCTACGGAAATCTTAGCATTACAATTGTACGATAATATTAAAAATGCTTTAGTACCTTATGGGATTAAAGTAGGATTTGTTAGTGGACGTTTAGGAGTTAAAGCTAAACGTTTAGTTAATGAAGATATTAAAGCAGGTAATGTTCAAGTAGTAGTTGGGACACATGCGGTATTTTCCGAATGGGTAGAATTTAAAAACCTTGCTTTAGCTGTAATTGATGAGCAGCATCGTTTTGGCGTACAACAACGTCTAGAAATTAATGCTAAACAAAAAGAGTTTAAAATCCATACTCTAATGATGAGTGCTACTCCAGCTCCACGTAGCATTGCTATGACCTTATATGCCGATCTGGATTTATCGATAATTGATGAATTACCTCCTGGTCGTATGCCAGTCGAAACTTTCATGTTAAGTAATAAACGACGCCATGAATTAATCAATCGTATTCGTTATGTTATTAACTATGAAAATCGTCAAGTATATTGGGTTTGTGTGTTAATTGAAGAAAATGAAAACTATAATGCACATAGTGCTATTCAAGCTTTAGAATTAATGCGCACGCAAATGCCAGAAGTACGTATTGGTTTAATTCATGGTCGCATGAAAGATCAAGAAAAAGAAGAGGTAATGTTAGCATTCAAAAATCACGAATTAGATATGCTAATTGCCACTACCGTAATTGAGGTAGGAGTGAATGTGCCTAATGCTTCAATTATGATTATTGAAAATCCTGAACGCTTAGGTTTATCACAAATTCACCAATTAAGAGGACGGGTAGGACGTGGTTCTATTGATTCGTCATGCGGTTTACTTTACGATGAAAGCATTTCGCAAAGTACAAAAAATAGACTACAAATATTTAAGCAAACTAATGATGGTTTTGTCATTGCCGAAGAAGATATGAAATTACGAGGATCCGGTGACATTGTTGGTACGGCACAATCTGGAGAAGTGCAATTTATGTTATCCGATCTAGCTAAAGATCATCTTATTGCCCAAACAATAAGCGCATTTGCAGAAAATCTCTACTACAATGAACCTGAATTAGCTGCAAAATTAATAAACCGTTGGGATGCAAACAAACAACAGTATTTACTAGCTTAACATGCAAGCCATTTACAATTTATTTCAACAAGCTTCTCAAGTTATAGAGCAAGTTGAAAATTTTCCTTACAGTATTACTTTACAAAATTTTATTACCCGTGTTATTACTTTAAGTAAACAAGATAAACTGATACTCTTAGCTAATGCTAATACTGCTACTAAATTAAATTTAGCTTATGATAAGAGTATAACTAAACTAATTGAAGACTACGATCAAGGTAAAGCACAAGTTAATGTACACTTCCATCAAGATTTAGCTAACTATATTATCCGTGATATAGATTTATTAAATCCTCATGGTGAAAAGGTACTACGCGGTTTTACTGTTATTTCTTTACCGGATAATCAGCAAATACAAGATTACATTATTAATCTTCTGGTAAAGCAACAAAGCTTACCTATAGGATATTGGCTGTTTCAGCAAGATTTGCAATTAGTTGACGATCTTTATGACCAAGTGCATAATCAAGAATTTTTACGTATAAAAATGTATCGCATTCCTGTACAAGGATTACGAGACAATACCCAAGGAAATTCAATACTAAAGCAAGGTTGTGAAGATTATAAAGATTTATATATTCAGATCGCAGTTGCTGAGCTGTTTAATTTAGATGTATTTAAAAAATATCTTAAAAATTTACATTAACCTGTATCATCATTAATTACTTCTACTTTATCAGTACTCGTAATTATTGTAAAAAATTTACAATGGTAATAAAACCAAAAAAAGAGCGCATAAAGCGCTCTTTTTTTGTGGTTTGATTACCAACGGTAAGATGTTGTGAACCAGAATGAATATTTACCACGGTTAGCATCTTCACCTTTAAGACGGTAAGCACCATAGATGTCTGCTGACCAATCTTTGTAAGATGTACGTAAACCTAAACCAGTTGAAGCAACTACGTTATCTTTACGTGAGTTGTTTTCACCATAACGTTTAGTTTGGTTGTACGTGTAGTCATATTCATCACTGTTCCATTTAACCCAGCCAGCATCTAAGAATGCATAAGCTTTAACATCTAAGTTAGGAACTTTTGTGAAGCTTGGTGTAATTAATTCGTTTTTGATGTAAGCCCCCATATCACCTGAACCATAGTCAGAACGGAAGCCACGAATATCATTACTAAATACTTCAGATGACACTAAGTGTTTTTTTGAGTATTGACCTTTTAATTGAGTTACCCAAGTCCAGTTTTTCGGTAAACCAGCTTTGAAGTTAACCCATGCAGTCCACCAATCTGAGTATTTTTCAGCTGTTACTAAACGGTTACCAGCAACACGTAATTTATTAATGTTGTCAGTACCTAAGAAACCTGCATAGAAGAAGTTATATTTAGCAGAGAACT
This sequence comes from Psittacicella hinzii, assembly GCF_003585935.1. Classification (GTDB taxonomy): domain Bacteria; phylum Pseudomonadota; class Gammaproteobacteria; order Enterobacterales; family Psittacicellaceae; genus Psittacicella; species Psittacicella hinzii. The sequence goes on along the minus strand of NZ_NRJG01000105.1, from coordinate 14,608 downwards.
CGATTTCCATGCCACGAACAGGAACGATTTTACCTACAAAACCAATGTTAAATGGAGTGATGTAGTAAACGTTTTTCGTTGCTAATTCGTCTAATGCTTCATCACCTAAACGGTAGTTAGCAGAAGTTTTTAGACGTTTGAATGTGAAACCTGTTTGGAATTTAATTTGATTAGAGTAAGACCAATCAAAGTGAGGTAAGTAGTATGACCAGTTAACTAATGCAACGTCACCGATACCGTTTACGTCATAGAATAAGTTAGATTCATTATCATAACTAACATCTTCTTGGTTAGTTGATGAGTTGAATAATGAAACATCTAAACGTTGGTGTGCATCGTAGAATGGTAATGAGTAACTACCACCGAAAGCGAAGTAACGGTCGAAGCTCTTAAGGTTAGTTAATAATACTAAGTTTAACACGTCATCACGATTTGTTAAGTTAGCATTTAAGTAACCAAACATAAAACGTAGATAATCAACACCTTTATCTGAAGAGCTGTTATCTAAAGAAACATAACGTAATGTTTTACCACGTGGAGCTACAACGTTTACGTTAGCTGTAATTGGTTTACCTGGTTGTAACTCATATTCTACTTGAGTTAGTTTTAGAGGATTTTCTACAGCCATTGTTAATTCACGCTCATCAACCCATGGGCGACCAGCAACGAATTGAACACCTTCACGTAAAGAAGGAATTGAACGGCGAACATTCTCTTGGTTAAATCCAGGAGCAGAACCGTAGTTTACTTGACCAGCAACGAAGTTGATGTTGAAAACTACAGTACCTTCAGTAATTCTTTGATTTGGTAAAGTTACAGTGAATACACCTTTAGCATCTGCATTAAGAACGTCTTGTAATTTAGCTCTTAATTCGTTTAATTTGCTAACAGTAACATTATTACCTGTATATTCTTGTAATAAAGAAACGAGCTTAGCTCTAACTTCAGGTTTAATATATGAAGAATCTGTATAACCTGTTAAATTGTATCTAGTAACAGCAAATTGCGCTTCTGAAGTTGAGCTAGATTTTTCTGCTGCAAATGTTGGTTGAGCAACAGTACCTAAACCTAACAATGAAACTGCTAATAAAGCTGAAGTTAATTTATTTTTAAATTTCATATACTTGTTATTTTAGTAAACAATTCAATCCAAAAAATTACTTCCGGATCTAATTACTATTCAGACGTATATATAGTTTATGCTTCATAAGCACAAAGCTATACCCCAAATAACAACTAACCTATAATCTATAAAATAGATTCAAACCTTGTCCTAGCAAGGAGGTCATTCTCTGACCTTTTTTATAAAGCATTCGAGATTATTATATAATAATTTCGTTTATTATTCTGAAAAAAGTGCTTAAACAAGTTAATAAGGCTTATCTCTTAACCATAAAGTTACAAATAAAACCTTTATCTAGACTTTATTGATTTTCAAAGAAATGTAATTTTATCTCTTCCTTGATTTATTTTTACAATCACCTACAAGTTATAGGGATTAGGTTGCTTTTAACCGTGCTTTTAAGTGCGCTTAACTACCTATTTATGCTATAATACTGTTCAAAAACATATATCATTCTTGATCATATTTTTCCATATAACATCCGTTTTAAACACTTTATAAATTATGACAGTTAAAACTTTAAGAGGATATTTACACAATCCTGAATTAAGATGTGCCATTATTCTGGCTGAATTTAATGATTTTGTAACTAATGCTTTATTATCTGGTGCTTTAGAAACTTTAAAATACTCAGGTGGCGTTAGCGAAGAAAACATTACAGTATTCCGTGTACCTGGTGCTTACGAAATCCCATTTATGGCTAAAGAAGTTATTAAATCAGGTAAATTTGACGCTGTAATTACTTTAGGTGCAGTAATTCGTGGAGCAACACCTCATTTCGATTACGTATGTGGTCCAATGGCTTCAAATATTATGAACATTTCATTAGAAACTGGTGTTCCAGTATCGTTTGGAGTATTAACTACTAATACTATCGAAGAAGCTATTGAACGTTGTGGTACTAAAGCTGGTAATAAAGGTATTGACGCTGCTAACGTAGCATTACAAATGTATTCATTAAAAAAAGCAGCTAAATAATTCCTATGATTAATAACACTCCAAATTTAAGACGCCGCGTATCACGCTTGGCTGCTTGTCAGTGCTTATACTCTTACGATTTAACGAAAAATAGTGCAACAAACATTTTCACTCAATTTTTAGAGTTCCACGCTGCTGAACAAGCGACATTTATTTTTGATGAAGACTACTTCCGTCATTTATTCTTCGGTACAGTACAACAGATCAATTATCTAGATGAGATTATTGCGCAACAATCTTCGCGCAATATCAAATTAATTGACCCGATTGTACGTGCTATTTTACGTTATTCTATTTTCGAACTGTTAGATAAGACTACTCCAGCTCCAGTTGTAATTGATGAAGCTTTAGAAGTTACTAAAGCGATGGTAGGTAAAGGTATTCATACTTTTGTCCACTCGATTCTAGATTCAACCAATAAGAAGTACAATTCTAACGAAAATAATTCTCTAGCTACAAATAATAAAAACGTAGACGAAGATAACCAAGTTAATGACATTAGCTTTTAATTATCTAACTTAGAGTATAGATAGCTAGGTTATACATCACAACCCTTATGTCTTATTTTATTATTGGGTCAAATTATCAACTTGCAGATACTAGCTTTAGTTCAAAGGTAGCTTTTTCTGCTGATAAAATGACGCAACTTCATCATGATTTACTTATAAATAATTTAGCCGACTGCGCTTTAATTATTTCTACTTGTAATCGTTCTGAAGTATTTATTTATAAACGTAAAGTTGATAATTTAGAACATTGGATCAATTCAATCCAACAAGCAATTATTAACATTCATCAATTAGAAACTAGTGACCTAGCTAAGTTTTATCAAAAACTTAATCAAGAAGCATGTTTACACTTATTTAAAGTTGCTTGCGGTCTTGATAGTTTAGTTTTAGGCGAACCGCAAATTACTGGACAAATTAAAGATGCCATGAATTTTACGGAACAATTCTATGCATCTGGTAATTTAAAAATTCCAGCAGAGTTCTATAAATTAATTGATGAAGTTTTTGCTTGTGCTAAAGAAGTAAGAACCCACACTGCTATTGGTAAATATGCCGTTTCAATTGCTTATATGGCTTGTAAAATCGCACGTTCAGTTTTACCTGTTAATGCAGCAAAACAACCAATAGTATTAATTGGTGCTTCACAAACAAATCTTCTTTTAGCACGTCATCTTTTACGTAATAACCTAAATAACTTAATTATCGTAAACCGTTCTTTTGCTAATGCACAAAACTTTGTGCACGAGTTAGGAACAGGTCAAGCTTATACTTTAGAGCAATTACCAGCAGTATTAGAACAAAGTTCTCTTGTATTTAGTTCTACAAGTGCCCAAGACTTTATTGTTACTAATAAGTTAATGCAAGAAGTACAAGCTAAACGTAATTACCAAGACTGTTTATTATTCGATTTAGCTATTCCAAATGACATAGATCCTGCTGTTGTAAATATACAAGGAGTTAAATTATTTAACCGTGATAATTTACAACACATGGTAGAAGAAAATAAACAAAAGCGTAGTTCAGCTATTGATGATTCTTTACCTATTATCTATCGTTATTTAGAAAGATATAGTGCCCATAATCGCATATTACAAGGTAATGATATTATTGTTGAATATCGCAATGCGATCAATCAACATCGTAAGAACTTAGTCGAAGAAGCAAAACATGCTTTAGGTAAAGGCGAAGATATCGAACAAGTTTTAGAAAATCTGTCAATTTCTTTAACTAATAAAATCTTACATACTCCGACTTTAATGCTTTCTTCGTTAATTAAAAATGGGCAAACATGTCAACTTGCTGATCTGTCTACTTATCTCGATCGTCGTGATAAAGATACGATTCAAGAAGTTATTACAGACACACTAAACAAAGATATTTTTAAACAAACGTGTTGTAAAGATAAATCGGTACAATTTAGTGATTGCAAAATTCGCAATCAAAGTACCCCTTTAACTTATCACAATGCTAAAAGTACAATTCCTGTAAACAGCATTAAAGCTACAGGCGACACTAGTAAATGCCCTTTCCATCAGCAAGCATATGCTCAACAAAAGGATCTTGCAACGCAAAACTTTGATAAAACTAAGGGTGTATTTATTCCTTTAGATTATCAAATGCTTGAGAATCAACTATTAAATGATTTAGTACAAATCATTGAGCAAAAAAGCGAAGCTACTGATGAATATAATGAAGACTTAGGCATAGGTCTAGTTAAATTTAAGAAAAAAAGGATTTAAGACTATAGGATAACCACCTATAGTCTTAATTTTTAGGGAGATTTATCTCCTAATTTTATGTATTTTAGTGATATAATTTTTTGACACACGATAAACTAGACTTAATAACATTAAGCCAATGCACAAACTAATTATATTAGGCTGTATTTTAGCCCTATCAGGCATTAACCTTTCACAAGCCAATCAGATCCTAAATTACAGCGATTTAAAAGCAACAAACAATTTACCTACAAGTACAAATCAACGATTTGCCTACAATTCGCTACAAGAGTTCATTAACGCCAACAAAACGTTAACTAGCGAAACCTATACTGATCTACAATCTCGTCTCAATGGTTTAAAAGGATACGTTCTTTACCCAATTGCCTTAACCAACGTTTTAAACGCCTACCCAGACCAATTCTATCTAAAAGATTACGCTGATTACTATCGTACCTATTTCCCAACCGCTAATTTTACTTTACGCCTAATTAGTACCACTTGGACTAAGTATATTAATGATGAAGCATATAGTGAAGTTGCTGACCAATACAAAGCATTTGGTAATTTACCATACAATGTAACTGCTAAATGTGCTATAGGTCTATCTGCATTAAACAATTATTTAAGTTTAGATAAACAAGAACTTAGTAATTACTTTAATGAAGCATTTAGTGGTTTAAATAGCGTTTGTTATAAATACACCCGAGCATATGTAAGTGCTGGTTTAGTTAATAGTGACAATGAACAAGCAATTAATACGTTTATTGCTAAAAGTAAAAATCTAAATAGCTATAGTTATTTAGGTCGCGCTTCACAAAATACATCATCTTTATTAAGCTATGCACAAACAGCTGCAGCTAATCCAGAGTTTATCTACACAAACTATAGATCAGGTCAATATTACGATCAAATTAATAATAATTTTATTCGCAATATGGTGGTTAAGTTTGGCTATGTAGATCAAACAAGCTTAACTGATTTCATTAACTACGTTAATAACTTTAACGTGAGCAACGAGTTTAAGAAAGAAACTATTGCCAGATATATTGATGTTTATTACAGCAAACTTCCGATCGAAGTGGTAAAACAATATATTACCAGCTATCCATCTGATCGCGTTTTAGAGATTTTAATTCGAAGTGCACTTCGTAATAAAGAGAATTACAGTGCTTATTTAAAATTACTTTCTCCTGAAAAACAAAACTCTTCAGAATGGCAATACTGGATTGCTCGCTCAGTTGAAAATGATGATCCACGCACAGCACGTCGCATTTATGAAAATCTTTCAACTACGCAAGGCTTTTATGGCTTAGTTGCGAGCAAAAAGTTAGATAAACCTTATTCTGCAATTAGTGATTTAGTAGTTCGTTTAAATACGCCATATAACTTAGAATCTGAATTACCTTGGTATAGTGCAGCTATTGCTGAAGCAGATGCAAATAACGATACTACTTTAGCTTTCACCCTTTGGTATAACCTAAATGTGGATGATGAATATACCGGTTTAATTAATTGGTCATACGAGCGTGGGTTATATTACTTAGGTGTAAACAGTTCAATTCGCCAAAAATTACGTGACAATCTTTTAGCACGTTTCCCTGATGCTTATGCAAATTTGTTTACTGATTTCACTCAACAAGTATCAGTTACTAAAACATTTGCTCAGGCGATTGCTAGACAAGAATCAGCTTGGAACTACAACGCACAATCTCCTGCTAAAGCATATGGGCTAATGCAGTTTATTAGTGCTACAGCAAAACGTACAGCACAAAATGCAGGTATTCCATATACTTCAGTTCGTGATTTAACGAATCCACAAACCGCAATTGCCTTAGGTACGTTCCATTTATCAGAATTACTAGATAAATATGAAAATAACCGTGCATTTGCTGCAATTGGTTATAATGCTGGTCCAGGACGCATTAACCAATGGTTAAATTATTCAGCAGGTAGATTAGCATTTGATGAATTCGTAGCTTCAATTCCGTTTAATGAAACGCGAAACTACGTAATGAACACTTTAACTTACGATTACTACAATCAAATTATTCAAAAAGTTAAACAACCTGTTACCATTTATGACAATGAATGGAATAGAAGATATTAAAATAAGAGGAGATCATATGATCTCCTCTTTACTTTTATAAAAAATCATAGCTCACTTAAGCTATATTAAATTTTTTAATACAGACAATCCTAAATAGGATTAACTATTTTTTAATTTTTTCTGGACGTTGCCAATCTGGATTTACCTTAGTTTGTTTTGGATTTAAAACTAAGTATGCTCCTTCAACGTTTTTTAATACAGTAGTACCAGCGGCAATAGTTGCGCCATCAGCAATAGTTACTGGAGCTACTAACTGACAATCAGAGCCTACAAATACGTTATCACCGATAATAGTCTTGAATTTATTAGCTCCGTCATAGTTGCAAGTAATTACTCCAGCACCAATATTTACTTTAGAGCCTACTGTAGTATCACCAAGATATGCGAGATGATTAGCTTTAGAACCTACGCCTAATGTGGTATTTTTCGTTTCTACGAAATTACCAACTTTAGCTTTATCTAAAATTTGCGAATTCGGACGTAAACGAGCAAATGGTCCAATTGCACAACCATTACCAACAGAAGCGTTTTCGATTATAGTATAAGGCTCAATAACTGTATCATCACCAATAGTTGCATTAGTAATAATACAACCTTGACCAATTTTAACTCTCTTACCTAATTGCACTTGCCCGTTAAATTGGCAATTTAGATCAACTTCACAGTCTTCATCAAAAGTTAATTCACCTCTTAGGGCAAAAGTTCCTGGCATTGTTGAGCGTAAACTTAAACCTTGCTCGGCTAACTCTTGCATTTTACTTTGTTGGTAGTAATCTTCTAATTGAGCTAATTGGAATTTAGTATTAGCAGAAGATACTTCTAACGGAGTAGTTGCAACGCTTGTTACTTTTTGTCCAGCCTGTGAAGCTAATTTGATAATATCGGTTAAATAATATTCATTATTAGCATTTTTATTATCAACTTGTGCAAGTAAGTTTTGCAAGTTTTTACTATTAATTGCTAAAATCCCAGTATAAACTTCTTTAATTGCTTGTTGCTCTGGATTAGAATCTTTTTGCTCAACAATTGCACAAATGTTGCCATTAGCATCTTTAACTACACGTCCATAACCATATGGATTATCTAAATAAGTAGTTAATAAAGCTAAATCTGCACCTTGCTCAACTTGCTCTAATAATTTTTCTAAAGTGCTAGCCTTGATTAAAGGATTATCAGAAAATAATACTAAAGTAGTCACATTTTCTGCAATTAAATCAGCAGCTACTTTAGTAGCATGTGCTGTACCTAATTGTTTATCTTGGTAAGCCCAAATTAAATTCGTACGTGCACTTAAGTGATCCTGTAACATTTCACCTTTATAACCGTACACAATATAATTTTTAATTGGTTGTAAAAGATCAATTTGATCTAATACATGCTCAATCATTGATTTATGTGCAACCTTATGCATCATTTTCGGCACTTCGCTTTTCATGCGAGTACCAGCACCAGCTGCTAATACAATTGAGCAAAATTCTCTGTTTTGCATAGTCTTCACTTAATAAAAAAACCATTAAGTATAAAATATACCTAATGGTTTTAGATAAAATGTAATTAAACTAATGATTTAGCAACTTCTACTGCTTTATCAAAGTCTACCGCTTGTGCGATTTCAGGAGATAATTCTACGTAACGTACAGTTAAATTTTTATCTAAAACAACAACGCCACGAGCTGTTAATCCCGCTAAAGGACCTTCAGCTAAAGTAAAACCTAATGAGCTTCCAGTTTCAGGGTGACGGAATAATGAAACTGTTTCTACGTTCTGTAAGTTTTCAGCGCCACAAAAACGACTTTGAGCAAAAGGTAAATCTGCTGAAACACAAAGAACTTTAGTATTCTCTAATTTATCTAAAACAGCGTTAAATGTGCGAACAGACATTGCACAAACACCTGTATCAATAGATGGGAAAATATTTAATACAATTACGTTTCCTTTGTAACTAGCTAATTGTGTATCAGTTAAATCAGCTTTCGTTACAGTTAAATCAGCTAGATTATCGCCTACTTTAACTAAACGCTCTCCAGATAATTTTACTGGAGTACCTTGGAATGTTACGCTTGTCATAGATAACCCTTATAAATTTATAATAGAATTGGGAGATTAATCTCGACTTAATTATACCACAACTTTAGATTAGGAAAAAATCGTACGAGTACAGTCTGTAAACACCTATTCTCAAAAGCAAATGATATTTTTTAGACAAAATTAAAAGCTTGTAGCACATGCTACAAGCTTTAAAATAAATAATAAAACTAAATTAACGTTTAGAGTATTGTACGCTTTTACGAGCTTTAGTTTTACCAACTTTCTTACGTTCAACTTTACGAGCATCACGAGTAACGAAGCCTGCAGCACGTAAATCTTTACGGAAGTCTGCATCATACTCCATTAGAGCACGAGTTAAACCTAAACGAACAGCACCAGCTTGACCTGAAATACCGCCACCTTTAACTGTTACGTATAAATCGAATTTTTCTGAAAGATTTAAAAGTTCTAAAGGTTGTTTTACTACCATCACTGATGTTTCACGACCAAAATATGCGTCAACATCACGACCGTTTACAGTAATTTTACCAGAACCAGCTCTTAAAAACACACGAGCTGAAGAACTTTTACGACGACCTGTACCGTAGTATTGTTTATCTGACATTAATCTATTCCTCTATTAAAGTTCAACTGCTTTTGGATTTTGAGCAACGTGTGCGTGTTCTGCGCCCGCGTAAACTTTTAGTTTACGGAACATTTGACGGCCTAGTGGACCTTTTGGTAGCATACCTTTAACAGCGATTTCGATAGCTGCTAATGGGTTACGTTGTTGTAATTCTTCAAAAGTAGCTTGTTTAATACCACCTGGGAAACCAGAGTGGTGGTAATAGATTTTATCAGAAGCTTTTTGACCAGTTACTTTGATTTTAGAAGCATTGATAACTACTACGTAATCACCTGTATCAACGTGAGGTGTGTACTCAGGTTTGTGTTTACCACGTAAACGAGATGCAATTTCAGTAGCTAAACGACCAAGTGTTTTACCACTTGCGTCAACTAATAACCATTCGCGTTTAACTTCATGAGTCTTTGCAACAAAAGTTTTCATGTAATGTAATTCCAAATTGTAAAATTTAACCTTAGTTTTTTATTAAAATCTCATACCAATTCAACCAACTACGACCAAATAAGTATTGATTGCAATAATAAAAAACCTAATTAGAATTTAATAAATTCTAACTCGCTTTATTGGTGGGAAAACCAGATGCAAAAGGTTGAGGAAATTATACCAAAATTTTCTGTACTAGTGTCTAAAATTTTGAGTTTACTCACTTCACGACAATCAACTGGGAAGCCTTGTACTCAATCAGACACAAAAGAGGATCCATGAGATATCATGAATCCACTTAACCTGCTTATTATAGCATATACATTTTAAAAATGTATATTTTTCTTAATCATTACTTGGTAATGAAATTTTTTGACTTACTGTTAGAAGTTTAGAAACTTCTTTAATATCGTCTTCGGTTAGATTACCAGCTAATACTTTTTGTGAAATAACTGCAGTAATGTAATCGTATTTTGCATTAGTTAGATTACTTTCTGTTTGGTATAAAGTATTTACAGCACTAATTAGATCAGTTAGTGAAGAAGTACCTACTTTATAGCCAGCAGTTTTAGCATTATATGCTTTTAAAGCTGAAGTGTAACTATTGCTATAGCTATTAATAATTTTTTCATCAGCTTTGATCGAAAGTAAGTTGTTTGTAAAGTTACTTTCTGTAGAAATAAATGTTTGATCATAACTATATGAAGAAGTTTCATATAGTGATTTATAGTATTTAGAGCTATTGTAGGTTGAACCACCAGTAAAAATAGGTACTGTTAAAGTAATACCAACTTGTACACGATCTAAACGGTGAGCCGCACCCCAACCATGCTCAGCAATATTAACGTTATTTGCTGAGTTATTAGCTAAGGCTGCTGTTAAAGAAAGAGTTGGCAAATACGCGGCAATTGCTACACTGTGATTTAAGCGCGCTAACTCTTTAGTCATAGCTAAAGATTTTAAGCTTAAATTGTTTTGAATACTGTTCACGTCTGTAGGATAAGTTAGTTTAGGTGTAACTTTATTATCAATAGCATATAAAGTAGAAAGATCTGCTTCTTTACCTACTACAAGTTTTAAGTTAGCAATTGCAGTATTTAATGCTGTTTGTGCACTTAATAACGTTGCATTAGCATTAGATAAATTTGCACTTGCTGTATCCACGTCAGCAGAAGAAACTACACCTGCTTGATATCTCACATTAGCAGTGTTATATACTTGAGTATTATATTTAACTTGATTTTCTGCAATTTGCACATTAGCATTTGCAGATAAAACTGCTAAATAACGAGTAATAACACGGTTGATAAGATCTTGTTGTGCTGTTGTATAAGTAATTTCAGCTTGTTTTTTCGTTTTAGCAGCTACGTCTAATTTTAAGAACGAAGCCCAGTCAAAAATATTTTGGCTTAAAGCTAAACGCACTGTTGATAAGTAACTTTGTAAATCACGTGAAGCTTCTAAATTACGTGACATAGTCCAGCTATAGGTAAAACCTACAGATGGTAAAACACCAGCGTAATTAGTATTTGCTTGTGCAATAGTTCCTTGTAGGGTTGAAGCGGCACTAGCAAAAGTCAAATCGTTTTTTAATGCTAGTTGATAACTTTCTTCTAATGTAATTGCTTGTGCGCTACTTGCCGCAATACAAGTAAGCAGACTTGCAATAGTTGCTAATCTAAATTTTTTCATTTTATTTTTTTACCTTCCACGTACAGCCATTAGCTCCATCTTCTAAAATAATATTTAGACGATTTAATTCATCACGCACTTGATCGGCAGTAGCCCAGTCTTTTTCAGCACGAGCTTTAGCGCGTTTTGCAATAAGTTCTTCAATATAAGCAGGATCAACATCTAATTTATCTAAACTATTAAAATATTGATCTGTTGTTTTATAGAAAATACCGAAAACATTACCTAAAGAGCGAAGAATATGAGCTAAGCGAGTTTTTTCTTGAATATTCTCGGTTGTATTTATAAGTGATACTAGTTCAAATAAAACCGCAATAGCTTCAGGAGCATTAAAATCATCATTCATTGCAGCTAAGAATTTTTCAACATATGGGTTTTCACCATATTCTGCAATTAATTCTGCGGCTGTGTAGTCTTTTGCAAAAGTTTGATCGCAATTGCCTTTTAAAGCTGTATATAAGCGATCTAATGAACGAGTTGCTATTTCTAAGTTTTCAGTAGAATAGTTTAAATCTGAACGATAATGAGCACCTGCTAAGAAAAATCTTACAGCTTCAGATTCATATTTATCGAGAAGTGTTCTGATAGTAAAGAAGTTATTTAATGATTTTGACATTTTTTCTTTATCTACCATTACCATACCACTATGTAACCAGTAATTAGCAAACTTGTCGCCAGTTGCACAACATGATTGTGCAATTTCATTTTCATGGTGTGGGAATTGTAAATCGTTACCACCGCCATGAATATCAAAATTAGATCCTAAGAATTTGTTGTTCATTGCAGAACATTCAATATGCCAACCTGGACGTCCATTGCCCCATGGAGATTCCCAAAAAGGTTCACCTGGTTTTGCCGATTTCCATAATACAAAATCAAGATTTGATTCTTTATTTTGTGAAATCTCGGTTCGCACACCGAATTGTAGTTGATCTAATACTTGATGAGATAACTTACCATAATCCTTAAATGCTGTTACTCTAAAGAGTAAATCACCATCTGAATTTTGATAAGCAAAACCTTTATCTTGTAAATCCTGACACATAGCAATGATTTCAGGAATTACTTGACTAGCTCTAGGTTCTACATCTGGAGCTAATACATTTAATTTTTCGAGGTCTTTGTGCATTTCAGCTGCCATACGTTCAGCTAAAGCACTAAAACTTTCATTATTTTCGTTTGCACGGTTGATAATCTTATCATCAATATCAGTGATATTACGTACAAATTTTACTTCATAACCTCTAAAACGTAAGAATCTAACTATGGTGTCAAAAGCAACAAAAGTTCTACCATTACCAGCATGACATAGATCATATACAGTTGGACCACATACGTACATACCGATTTTACCTGGGACAATCGGCTTAAACACTTCTTTGGTTCTATTATAACTATTAAATAGTTTTAACTCAGACATAGATTACTTACAATTCCTTAATCTAGAGATAGTTGCTTTGAACAAATTATTAATAATTTATTTCGCTTTATTCAAGGCTTGTTTATGCATTTTAAACTCATATTATACTAAAATTTTCTAACAAAATTAAAATCAAAGGAAAATATCTTCCCGAGCCAGACACTCATATTTAGGAAGATCTTTCTCTTATGCTATAATGGGAGCAAAAATTTTATTCAATCAACTCTTACCGAGAATTTTATGAGTAATACAATTGCTAAAGTTCAAACACGTGTGATGTTAGAAACAAGTTTTGGTAACATCTCTATCGGTTTATATGATGACCAAGCTCCTGAATCAGTAGCTAACTTTTTACAATACGTTGATGAAGGTTTTTACGACAATACAATTTTCCACCGTTTAGTGAAAAACTTTGTTTTACAAGGTGGTGGTTATGATGTTAATGGAGAAGAGAAAATTACTCGTGCTCCAGTTAAAAACGAATCACAAAACCTTTTATCAAATGCAAAATTTACCGTTGCTTATGCAAGAACCATGGCTCCGCATTCAGCAACAAGTCAATTTTACATTAATTTAAAAGACAACGCTTTCTTAGATTATAAAGAAGGTGCAAGCGCAGGTAGCGGACAATGGGGTTACACTGTATTTGGTGAAGTACTTGAAGGTAATGACTTAGTACTTGAAACTTCAAATAATACACAAACTGATCGTAGAGATGTTCCAACATCTCCTCTAGTTATCCTTAAAGCTTACCGCCTTAATTAATCAATAACTGTTAAAAGCAGGCTTAGCATAGCCTGCTTTTAGTATATCTCTCATTTTCTTGCTTTATGACACACAACAAAAAGCGTCACTTATCGAAAAAACAACAAGAAAACATTCATCGTAATCGTCAAAGCATTATCCAGCGCAAACAAGAAAAACATAATAAAGAACTATCTAATATAGAGTCTTTTGTTGCAGATAACCAACAAACCTTAGAAATACACAAAGGCATTATTATTAGTAGATATGGAAAATCAGCTGATGTCATGCCTTTAAATGATGACTGTTTTACCGATAGTTACGTACGCTGTTTTATGAAAGCTTCTTTAGATGATTTAGTTGTTGGAGATATCGTTTACTATTATCAGATAAATGAGCAACAATACTTCATTGTAGAGAAAGAAGAACGCTTTAATTTGATTAGTCGTTATTACTTTAATAAAGAACGTAATGTAGTAGCTAATGTTAGCACCATGATCATTACTTCATCGATCAATCCTGTATTAAATACAGAAATTATCGATCGTTACTTAATTGTCGCTGAAAATTGTAAAGTAAAACCTCTAATCATTATTAATAAGGTGGATTTAATTGATAATCCGGAACAACAACTAGAAGTTGAACGTATTATTAACTATTACCACGAATTAGGTTATACCATTTTCGCAACTTCAACCAAAACCCATTTAAATATAGATAAAATCATCTCCCAATTAGATCAAGGTATTCATATTTTTGTGGGACAAACAGGTGTTGGAAAATCTTCTCTAATTAACGCTATTTTTGGTAAAGAATTAATGTTAACCGGAGAAATCAACAGTGACACTAGATTAGGTAAGCATACAACTACTACTTCTCGCTTATTTAAAATTAACGATCATAGCGCTTTAATAGATAGCCCTGGTATACGAGAATTTAGTGTTGATAACTATACCGAGCAAGAAGTTATTTATGGTTATAAAGAACTTCGCGATCCTAATTATGCCTGTCGCTTTTCAGATTGTAACCACCACAATAATTTAGGTTGTGGAATCCAAAGAATTCATGCCGAAAATAAGATAGCTGATTTTCGTTACCAGAATTTATTACATCTACTAAACATTGATAAATCTGATAAATAAAATTAAAACTTAAACAAGGTTAAATCCCTAAATAACTTTTTAAGTTTTTACCCTTTTTAGCCACAAAACTAGTAT
>NZ_NRJG01000104.1 GCF_003585935.1 Psittacicella hinzii | reverse complement strand
TAAAATAAATGCCTCTAAACTTAATTGTTTAGAGGCATTTATTTTATTTATCTTTTAACTGATTAAAGTGTGCGGCAGCTTCATCAAATTTAGTAGCTACTTCATCATTAACAGGGAAGAACAGTGAAGAGAAGAAAGTTACAAACATTGAAAGAATGAATGCTGGTACGATTACATCTAAATTAGCTAGATCATGCCAACCTAACCAACTAGTTAATGGTGACCAAATAATCACCATAATCGCTCCAGTAAGCATTCCTGCTAAAGCACCGTTTGAACTTATTGTTCTACTAAATAAAGAAAGAATTACTAATGGTCCAAAAGCAGCGCCAAAACCAGACCATGAATATTTCACTAGATCCATTACTGAAGAGTTTGGATCTAAAGCAATAACAAAGGCAACAGCAGCAATTACTAAGATCATTAGACGACCAAAAATTACTAGTTCTTTATCTGAAGCATTTTTACGAATAAAACCATGATAAAAATCTTCAGTTAATACCGCAGAGCACATTAAGAATTGCGCAGATAAAGTACTCATAATTGCGGCAAGAATTGCTGATAATACGATTCCTACGATCCAAGGATTAAAAATGGCTTTCGAAACTTCAATAAATACAGTTTCTGGTTGAATTTCGGTACCTTGTAAAGTGAAGTACGCTAAACCAAAATAGCCTACTGCACATGCCCCACCTAAGCAAAGGATCATCCAGATAATCCCAATAGTACGAGCTTTGTTAATTGCTTGTACAGAACTTGCAGCCATAAAGCGAGCAAGAATATGAGGTTGTCCGAAATATCCTAATCCCCATGCTAAAGATGAGATCACCCCAATACCCGATACATTAAAGAGTAAATTTGAGTAAGGAATATTGGTAACGTTGGTTTTGTTTTCTAGAGCTACAACTATTTCACTCCAAGAAAAATGCACTAAAATCGTTACAGGCGCTAATACTAAAGCAAAAATCATAAGACTTGCTTGGATCGTATCAGACCAAGAAACTGCTAAGTAACCACCGATAAAGGTATAAAGGATTGTAGAAAGAGCTCCTAACCATAAAGCAGTGGTGTAGTCTAATCCTAATAGACTTTGGAATAATTTTGCTCCACCAACAACTCCTGAAGCACAGTAAATAGTAAAGAAAAAGAGTATTACCACAGAACTAAAGATTTTTAAGGCTTTACGCTGTTTGGGGAAGCGTGCGGCAAAAAATTCGGGTAATGTAAGAGCATTATTGTAATGTTCTGTAAATACTCTCAGACGTCCTGCCACAATTCGATAGTTAAAATACGCTCCAATGGTTAAGCCTACTGCAATCCAAGCTTGAGATAAACCTGTGAGATAGATTGCACCAGGAAGACCTAAAAGTAACCATCCAGACATGTCAGAAGCACCTGCTGACATAGCGGTTACGAATCCTCCCATTTTACGACCACCTAAGATGTAATCATCAAAGTTTTTGGTTGTAAAATACGCAAACACTCCAATTCCCAAGATAATTAACAAGTACAGGCTAAACGCAATATAAATTTCCGTGTTTAGCACTTAAAACCTCTAAATACATAGTGTTGGAATTATTATCAGTTTGCTGATAATTTTATACAATTTTATATCGCCTTGATGTTTAAAGTTGCGATATAAATGATTAATAATTAAAGAAAAATATTATTATACAACGGAAAAAAGCAAAATCTTACAAGTTTTTGCTATAAAATTAGATATATAAATCAAAGAGTTAAGCAAATTTTTTCTCTTAAGAGAAGATTTTAAACAAAATACACTGCCCAAGATCTATCTCTATTATTAAATGAGCACAATAATTAGGATTATTAAAGATAAGAGGCAAAGTATAAGCGGTACAGGTACAGCACAAAATTGATTTTAAATATACACAAAAAAGTAGCATCTCTTGGATGCTACTTTTTTGTTCTTGCATTAATTATTTTTTAGTAGGATTGAAAGATGGAACTACTGCACCTTTGTATTTTTGTACAATGAAGTCATAAACTTCTTTACGATTTAAAGCTGCTTCTAATGCTTTAATACGTGGATCATTAGCATTTACTTTACGGTAAGCGATAAAGTTTACATAAGGACCAGTTTGTTCTACTACTAAAGCATCTTTGCTTGGATTTAAACCTGCTTGTAAAGCATAGTTAGCATTAATTAAACCAATATCAGCTGATTTATATACACGTGGGATATTTGCTGCTTCAACTGGAGTAATTTTTAGTTTGTATGGGTTTTTAGCAATATCACGTTCAGTTGCTAAAATATTTGTTGGATCTTTTAGCTCAATTAAACCTGCAGTTTGTAGAAGTAATAGAGCACGACCTTCATTTGATGGATCGTTAGGTACAATTACTGACGCACCTTTTTTAACATCTGTAATTGCTTTTAACTTAGTTGAGTAGATACCAAAAGGTTCAATATGCACACCAAAACCACCAATAATATCTGTTTTATATTGCGCATTATATACATCTAAATATGGCTGGTGTTGGAAGAAGTTAGCGTCAGCTTCACCGCTTGATACTACTTTATTTGGTAATACGTAATCCGTAAATTCTTTAATTTTTAAATCAATACCTTGTTCTTTAAGGTAAGGTTGTACAAAACGTAAAATTTCAGCATGTGGTACTGGAGAAGCTGCTACAACTAAAGTTTGATTAGCAAAAGCAGAAGTTAAAGTACCGAAAGCTAAAGTAGCTGTTGCAAAAAGAGCTTTATTGAATTTCATAATCAGTTTCCTACAATTTTAGGTGAAAGAGATGTTGTTCTATTATAAGTTATCAGTAAACTAAAAACTATTTTTTAGCTGCTGGTGGAGGTAATAATTTAGCTTGTTTACAGTCTGGTACTTTTACATCTAAAGGACAGAAAGCAGGCACTACAGCACCATTGTACTTAGTTAAAATCCAGTCGTAAACTTTTTTGGTATATAAAACTTGTTTTAATTTAGCTACGGTTTCAGCATTTGCATTATCTGGACGAGTTACAACCCAGTTAGCATATGGTGAATCTGCTGGTTCGATTGCAATGGCATCTTTTTGTGGTGATAAACCTGCAGGTAAAGCGTAGTTCGTATTGATTACGTCTAAATCAACCGAGTTTAAAACACGTGGAAGATTTGGAGCTTCGATTTCTTTAAATTTTAGTTTTTTCGGGTTTTCAGCAATATCGCGTGGTGTAGCATTAATGTTATTTGGATCTTTTAATTTAATTAATCCAGCGCTTTGTAAAATTAATAATGCACGAGCGCCATTTGTTGGATCGTTCGGGATAGCTACAACGTCACCATTTTTTACTTCAGATAAACTCTTATATTTTTTCGAGTATACTCCAATTGGCGTAATGAAAATTGGGAAAGCTGGAACTAAATCATAACCTCTTTCACGATTAAAATTGTAAAGATATGGCAAGTGCTGGTAGAAGTTTATGTCTACATACTTTTCAGCTACAACAACATTCGGTTGTACATAATCTGAAAATTCTACTACTTTTAATTCAACACCTAATTTTTTAAGATCATCTTTAACTAATTTAATTACTTCTGCGTGTGGAGTAACAGAAGCGGCTACTGATAAAGTTTGATTAGCAAAGGCTGTAGATGCTACTGAAAATAAACCAGCTAGAGCTAAAGCTTTACTTAATAATTTTACGTTTTTCATATACTAATCTCCGAAATTTGTTCTAACCAAAAAATAAAATTATTTTTTAATCTTTTATTTTGTTTTATTTAGATTAACATAAAAAAATAATAAGTAAATACCTTTTTATAAAAAAAATTAAGAATTTACATAATTAAAGACGATTCTTGAAGTATTTTTGTGTATAGACGTCTAAAC
>NZ_NRJG01000103.1 GCF_003585935.1 Psittacicella hinzii | reverse complement strand
ACAGAAGAGGCGTTAAGTAATAATCTTACTTAACGCCTCTTCTGTTATTAATTTTAACTCTTATGTATCTTGTTTAACTGTGCAGTATACAAACGGTATAGTTAATTTATTTAGTGTGGCTGGTTTGGCTAACTTAGTTAACTTTGCTTGCGTAGCTTGTTTTATTAACTTTTCTTAGTTAGCTTATTTACTCTGTATAGATTAAATAGCTAATTTTTTTGTCGCAGCTTAATGCAACACACCGCAGCTAATTAATAACGAACTCATAATAACTAATTCCAGTATTTGTTGTTTTTAATCTTCAATTGGATTTACTGTTAGAAGTTCATTAATTAAAGCCTTACGTTGTTTATGTAAGTGAGCAAGAAATTCTTCTAAACCTTTGATATGTTGTTCAAGATTAGACAGGAGTTTACCTATCTTACGTTGTTCATCAAGATGCGGTACTTTTAACGGGATATTATCTAAAACTACCGTCGTTAATTTAAAACGACTTGAACCATTTACTAAGACTTTATAGTTTACGTTTTTTAGTGCTTGGGCTAAGAAGTCATTGTCAGCTTGTTCTGGTATTGCTTGCAAGACATGCGCATGATTATTTACCCAAATCTTGCCAGAGGTTTGCATTACAGGATAATTATTTAAATCACTTGCTCCATCTTCTGCAATTAGAATATATTCCCCATCATGAGTATAACCATCAATATAACTACTAATACCTGTCGAACCATAATAAGGAGTTGTACCTGGTACTCGTTTATGCGAGGTTACTGGTTTGCGCAGATTATTAAATCTTTGTCCGATTTGTTTAACGGTGGTGTTTTGCCAAGGCTGCGTAAACTCTTTAAAGCGTAAACTAGGTAGTTCTTGCTTTCCTTGTGGGAAAATCAGTTGGCGTAGTTTTTGTGTAAACTCTTGCCATACCTGAATTTTACTTTGCGTAAGTTCTATATGCTCAAGCAGTAAATGTAAAAACTTACCGATGCGTTCTTGTTCCGCTAGTTCTGGATAAACTAGTTTAAAGTTATTTAAACTACCTTTAGTAAGTTGAGGCTGCGCTCCACCTGTTACATAACTTTCAAGCGGATTATTATGTAAGTGATAGTACAAAAAGAGTTTATCGAGTTGTTGCTGCGTTTCTGTTTGTAAAACTAAAGCATTAGCAGTAATCCAAACAGGAGCATTGACTAAGTTAATTTTGCCGGCATTGTTTCCTCGAGCGCAGACTACTACTTGAGGTAAATCATGATTATAAGTTTGGGCATATCCAATATAGCCATTAGCTCCAAATACTGGATAGCCTTGTTCATGAGTAAGTAGATCACTAGGATGAGGATTGGTGGGATGATAGGGTTTTACAAGATTAAATAGTTTATCTTCTGTCCAAGGAACATTAAAACCTTTAAAGCGGCGGAGCGGTTCAAAGCGGGCTAATAATTTTTTGGGCATAAGTTAAGGGCGGGAAGCATACAATAGATAATCTAAAGCAAAGTGGAAGTACTGTGCTATATCAGTAAAAATACGACGCATTACAACAGAGTACTAAAAACACTTGAGGCTTAATGCCATTAGCTATGCTTAAGGAAGTAGTTTGCTATAGAACGAAGTATAAATGATCTCTAAACTAAGACAACTTAGCTAAATGTATTGAAAGCTAATCGAAAATATATCAAACATAGATCTTATATCTCGAGTATAGATCTCGAAGATAGATCTAAAAGGTATAGACATGAGTCTTATATAGCGAAAGGTATCATCATTGATACACAGTCTACTAATAGGTATCTAGAAAAACGTCGTTTCCAAATACAAGTAAGCTTTAAAGAGGCGTTAAAATAGCTTAGAGAATTACTAATGATTAAAGATATGAATTGAATGATAGTCCCAGAAAATGATAAAAGTAAAGAAAGTACGAAATAGCTAAAACCAAGTGTTACTTGGTTAAAGCCCTAGGAAAAATCAAGAATTGAGATATCTTTTAGACAAAGTAAATATATCATTTCGGGGAAGCTAAAAGTGTTTTATTGTTCAAAGCGATAGGTTTTATATCACAAAATAGGTATTTATATTTAAAGTTACTAAAAAAAGTGCCAATTGATAAAAACCTAGGTAGCTGATAACTAAAAATAACAATTTATGTATAGATCTATAACTAATTTATCAATACCGCTGTCATCAAATCTATCAATACCTCTGTAATCAAATCTATCAATACCGCTGTCATCAAATGATTGCAGGGTTAAATTGTAGATACTGTTTATTGCTCTTGCTGCGTTCTTCGACTTTTTCTACTTCTTAATACATCTGTACTTTTACATACTCACTTACCTTAGTATCTCTCCAAATTTTTATTTTCTCGCTCAAAATGAACTTTTCTGTAGCCTAAAATTTTCTTGGATTATTACTAAAATTTAGCCAAATTAGCTCTTTTGTAAAGCAAATCTGTAAATTTTATGAAGTTGAACAGCACTTTCTTTTTACTCAAGAATTTCTTTTTTGGATTTACTTCTTGTAATTATTACCTATTGATTTCTAATGCTAAAAGTCCAAAATTTGCAGCAATTGCGGCAAACGTAAGTGACTATTTTAAGTCAGATAATTTTGCTCAATTTCCCCGCACTTTTTTACAATTTTGTTTTTGTTGAGGATTATCTTGCTACAAGAGCTAGCTTTTTAGCAGTACGAGCAGTTAGATTTGGCTAATTATTGCTTTGAAAATCAAAGGGTTGTGCTGGTTTGCTGTAAGTATTAATGAGCCAATCTACTTACAAAAAGAAGCCCAAAGTGCTTAAGACAAAATTTTTAAATCGCACCATAAATTACCAAAATTTTGCGCTAAAAATACCTAAATTTAATGCAATAAAAACTCAATTTTTCTCACCTAAAAACCAGATCTTAAACTTTAAGATTTCCCTAATTTAGCCCTTCTAAAACCACCGGTTTTCTAACCAGTTTTGAGCATTAATTACTTCTGTAGTTCTTTTGCCGCAAATTAACAGGTGCTGTGCAAAGAAGAGAGCCTAGCAGGGATTTTGACATTAGCGGTAGTAAAGATTTGCATAAAAATTTGCAGTTTTACTGTTGTATCAGAGAGGTAAAAAAGATTAACTTAAAAAGGAAGGAAAAGAAGGTAATTTTTATATGACCTATGCCGAATAAATTTGAAGATTAAGAGGAATGAAAAATTAAAAAATTAATTTTTTTACAGCCGGTACTAAAGCTTACAAAGAGTAGTAACTAAATTTACCTTTTATTTAGCAAGATTTTGCGGCTAAGAAGAAATGATGATTGCGTAGGTTACGAAATTTATGCTTAAAAATGACAAGTATAAATTTTCGCTTGTCTTTGTTTTGAGGAAAAAGTAATCTCGCTATTCTGGTAAATTTTCGCTCTTGTGTTTCGTGATTTTTACGTTATAGGTGAGGTAAGATAAAGACGTACCAAGGAACAAGCAAGTAAAACTTAGCGAACTAAGCAATACATGATAATCATGTTTTTCTTGCTATGCAAGTTTTATTTGCTAAGCAAGCTTAGCTTGGTAATCAATCTTAGCTTGATAACAAGTTTTTTAAAACAAGCAAGCTTTAAATTTTTAAAGTTTTGCCAGCTTTTTTTTACAACTTGAAAAAAATTGCCCTTGCTACTTTAGCACAAATCTGCTCTCTCAACAAATTCTTATCTTTGTTGTAGTTGTAGATGGTGGCAAGTTTTTCATTCTTTTACTTTCTTACTTAGGAGCTCCATATATGCTTAAACGTTTATGGCTAAAGACTAGCCCCAAAGCTAAGAGCATTATGGTAGTGGGGTTAAGTTTAACAGCTTTAAGTATGTGTATTTACTTGATGGTAAGGACACCTCCTCGTGAACCTTTATATCAAGCACCTAATACTGATGAGCAAATTAAAATCCTCAATACCGAACGGTTAGATGATTTTACTATTGCTTCCTTAAGTAATAGCTTAGAAGCTCAACAAAACTTAATTAATCAACAGCAACAACGCTTAGAGCAACTAAGTAAACAGTTAGAAACTCTTACCCAGCAGTTAGGACAAACTAAGCAAGATAATTTACCATCTCTTGCTACGCTTGACACTCAAGGTCTTAGTGCTGAAGATTATCAAGCTATCTCTGAACTCTGGGAAAGCATGGTAGGTTTAGAGCCTTTAGAACAATGTGCTCACTACTACGAATTTATTCAACGTTATCCGCACTTACGTTTACCGGCTTTTGAGAAGTTAATTAACTTTAATCTTGCCGAATGGGAAAACGGCGGCAAACAAGGTACGATCTTTACCGAAACTACAGATCCTTTAAAAGACTATACAGTCCCTGATACAGATAACCTAGTTAATAGCCAAGTCAATAGCGCTGATGTTTTTGCGCAAGATCCGGTTACTACGGGTCAAGGTAATGCAAATGCCAATGACTTATATGCTAATCAGTCATATGGTAATCAGTCCCCTGCTAACCAATATGACACTAACCAAGGCATGTATCTGTATAATCCGCCTCCAACAACCTATAGTTCACCTGCGCAAGCAGAGCCTCCGGTTGAACCTTTAACCATCCGCAGCTTAGGCACGGAAACCGCAAGTACCCCAGTACTTAATTTACCGGCTGGTTCTGTATTTACTGGCACTATAGTAACAGGAGTTGATGCTCCAACAACTGATGGCGCAAAAGCTGATCCTTACCCCGTACTTGTACGCCTCGATAACTTAGACTTTTTGCCTAATAGTTATCGCTCGAATTTAGACGCATGTTTTATGCTCTTAAGTTCGCATGGCGATATAAGTTCACATCGAGCTTTAATGCGCATGCAAACTCTTTCATGTATTAATGCTCAAGGCTATATCGTGGAGGGAGAAGTTAAAGGCTATGCTGTTGGTGAAGACGGGAAAATAGGAGTTGCTGGTAGGCTCGTAAGTAAACAAGGTTCTTTAATCGCTAAAACTTTAACCATTGGTTTTTTACAAGGGATAAGTGAAGCTTTTACTAGACCGAACTTACTCTTACCTGGGATCGGTACTTACTCCAATAGTCCAAGTGCTTCAGATATCGTAACTGATGCGGCTTTTGGGGGAGCAAGTAAAGCGGTCGATCGAGTAGCTAATTTCTACTTAAATCTAGCCAATAAAATGTTTCCTATGGTGGAAGTCCAAGCAGGAGTAAAAGTAGATCTCGTAGTTACTGCTCCGATCTCTTTACAAGTATCTGATCGTAAAGTTCATGCTCAACCTTTAACTACCGTATCTGCTGGTAACAGTAGTTTACCAGGTTCACAAATACGTTCATTTAGTGCCGGAGGCACAAGTTATCCGACTACGGAAATGCCTGAGTAAAGCTAATTTACTTTTAGGTAACGATCTTTAACAATTTACAAAAAAGTTTGGCTACAGCTAATCCAAGATTTATGTGCGCTATGGGTAAAAAATTCTTAGCAAGGGTTAGATGGAGATTTAGCTTAGGATTGAGATTACTTAGTAGTTGTCGTCGACAACAAGCTCAGCAACTAGTAAATAATCAAGCTTTAAGTAAGCAACAAACTACGAATAAGCAATTGCTTAATCATAAATGTATTAATCAAGTAATTAGTAGTAATTGCAAACGAGTAAGCATTGGCTTATTGGCTCTTAGTTTAACTGCTTGTAGTAGTTTAGACATCGGACATAATAAGTTTTACTGTCAAGAAGCTGGGAGTAAATGTGTTAATGCCTCAACTTACTTAAGCAACAATCCTAAAAATCCTCAAGTAACTCCTATTGCTAATTATGCGGACATTACTTTAAAGCAAGTAATTGCCCCGCCACAAATGTTATTAAATATGTCATCGAATGATGATGCTTATTTAAA
This sequence comes from Psittacicella hinzii, assembly GCF_003585935.1. Taxonomy (GTDB): domain Bacteria; phylum Pseudomonadota; class Gammaproteobacteria; order Enterobacterales; family Psittacicellaceae; genus Psittacicella; species Psittacicella hinzii. Next base: position 8,101 of record NZ_NRJG01000103.1, on the reverse strand, counting down.
AATTTGGTTTGCACCGAATATGATCGGCAATAAGGTGTATCCGAGTAGGTACTTACTTATCCCTTATATTCGTTAACCAAGCATGAGTAAAAGTGTAAAGCAAGTTGGGCAAACAACTTTCTTTCCTTCCTCTAGCTCTTTAACTTGAGGAATTAAGAACTAAGCTTAATGTAGACCCCTGCTATTAAATGAAGCTGTTGTTTAGGCACTTCCTTAGGACTTAATCTTTTACTTATTAGAGCATTGACTGGATCATTGCTCGCTTGATGTTAAAAGTTTCTGTGTAGCATATGTGTATTTTTAATTCATTTCTTCAATTTAATAGATTCTATCTTAAGGAAGCTTTATGAAATTAAAATCACTTTTTGCTCCAGTAATGGCTGCGTCGTTATTGTTTGCGCTTACAACTGAAACCGCAATGGCTGTATCTGCTTCTTCTGGCACAGGCTCGGGAGGTGGTGGCACTAGTGGTACTAAAGATGTTTTTAGTCCGCTTTATACCACACTTGTAGCTTGGACAGATGGTCCGTTAGGTAAATTTATTGCCTTACTTGCAATTCTAATCGGGATTGCTGCGGGGATTCTGCGCCAGAGTTTAGTGGCTGTGGTTATCGGTCTAGGGGCTGCGATTATTTTCGCAAATGCGCCAACGATCATCGACGCAATTATGGGAGTTAGCTCTGCTCCTATGAAACTAGCAGAGTATAACTTCTGGAATGATGCATAAGGAATTTATATGTTCATTGACATATAACTAAGAAGTAAATAAGTAATTTATAACTAAGCTTCTTAGATATAACACCTAACTTGTTTAAGTCTTAGTTATAGGTTTTTACTTTGCGATTACTAGTCTAAAGAAATAACCATAAAAACTAGGAACCACTAGTAGTCTAAAAAGTTATCCATAGTATAAAAAGCATCTATAATCGAAAAGAGCGCCTAAAAAAGTAATCGAAGTTGCTGAAATTGTCTAGGTTGTCTAGATAGTCTGAATTGTCTGAATAAAGAGATACACCACTAAGTGTAAATTAACCTTAAAAATACAGATTTATACCATTTACTCACAAGGTAAGGTGTAGTCTAAAAGTTAGAACAAATGCTCTGTTAGCTCATGTCGTAAAGGTAAAAAGCACGACAGTTCATTTAGCTAATTAGCTTTTTACCTACCTATCTACTTACACCGTAAAGGTTAATCTCTATTTTTAAGTTTAAGTCTTAATCTAGACAGCTCTGTTTTTAGCTTGAGAAGATATACCAAGTTTTACTTCTACTCAAGATCACAGTTTACTGGGGTTCGGGTTGAGATTAGTGTCATGATACTAATTAAGTGCTTTTTTACTAGTAATCTTTAGTTTTTTAGCATAAATAACGATGAAGTAAAGGTACACCAAAGCACTTTTCACCAAACTTTACTTTTAAAGATTTTAAAACTTTAAAAATTTAAGATCTTTTACTAGCTACCTTAAGCGCAAAGCTAAATTTAAGGCAGATTTACCTCAACATTTTTACGTAGGAATGGTAAGAAAATAAGCAAGCCTTAACTTTAGTTTAGCCTAGATGACAAGATAGAAAACCTTAAGCTAGCTCTAAGTACAAGTGAAGTTTTTGCTGGACTAATTTCCCCTTTACCCTAGTCCTTTTTCTCCTACTCTTAATGAGGTTCATCATGAGTAATTTTGCCGATCTAATGGACGTACAAGCTTATGACGCCGCTACAGGTTCATTTATCTGTGCTTCCGGTTATATCGGACATCTCTGGCAAACAGAACCTCTAGCAGGAGTCAATGCTGATCTCGAAAGCCAAATTAAAGGAATGTTACAACTTGATCTTCCTGATCAAAGTTATCTGACCTTTACTTTAGTTGCTGACGATAATCTTTTACCTTATTACGAAGAATATAGTCGGATTAGAGCTCAGCAACAACAGGTTGTAGATCTCGCAGCAAGCACCCAAGCGCGTCTTGAGTTCTTTCAGAATCTGCAAGAACTTAGTTACGACGCTCAAGCACCATGTAATCTCCGTAACTATATTCTCATCGTAGGCTTAAAGTTACATTACAAAGGAAGTTTAACTCCTGAAGTACTCGAAGATTACATGCAATATGCGGCGCAAACAACTTCAGCTCTGCATAGTATTTTTGGGCAAGTGCATAAGTTAAATGATCGTGAGTATCTATTCTTTATGCGCAACTTACTCCTTGGTAAAACTTACCAAGAAAGTGCGCAGCTAGATGCTAAGTTTCATTACTATGATCCGTATAAAACCTTAGCTCAACAATTACTAAGTCCGAGTAGCGAGATTATTGTACATAAGAACTGTTTGGAAATTGATGGACAATTACTGCAAGTATTTACTCCCATTGAAATCCCAGCCGAGTTTGCTTGTGGACAGGCTATTAGTTACTTAGGAGATATGTTTACTGGCATTACGCCTTTAACACAAAAGTTCTTTCTCACTTGTAGTTTGTTCTTTGTGAACCAGTTAGCCGCTAAATCGGTAGTGGAAACAAAAAAGAACTACACGATACGGCAAATGACAGGACCACTAGCTCGCTTTGTGCCTCGCTTAAAACAAACAGCTGAAGCTTTTGAAGTGCTGATTAGTGACCTTAATGCTGGCGACAAGTTAGTTAAGTTTAGTTGGACTTTAGTAGCATGGTTACCTCCTGAAGCAACATATCAGGATTACCAAGCAACCAGCCTGCAACAAAAACAAGAACTAAGTAGTTACTTAAGTTACTTAGCACAAAATAAAGCTGACAGCCATGAGCAAGAGAAAGGTAAGAGATATGCTAAAAGTTGGCAACAATCTTTAGCGGAAAATACTACTCTTGATGCTAAACAAATGACTACTTTAGCTGAAGCTAAGTCAGAAGCTAAATCTGTAGATAAATCAGAATATGAATCTAAAGTTACTTCTCAAACAGAAACAACTAACGATGATGTAGAGGATCTAGTAGTTGGGCATAGCAAGACAGCTGATGAAGAGGTAGATTCTAGCTTTATGCAAGAACAAGTATTAGCTCAAGCTTTAGCAGCTACGCGTTCTTGGTTAGAACAGCAAGAAAATACTGCAGCTAGTTCAACTCAAGAGCAAGGTGCTTTATCGCAAGATCAAGGTACTTTAACTCAAGAGCAAACTTCTTCTGATCAAGAGCAAGCTAGTTTAGCACAAAAACAAGCTAGTTCTGTAAGTACAGCGAGAAATGATAAGTCAATACCAGCTGTAAACTTAGGACAAATTCCACCAGCCGATCAGCAATTACTTTACCAAGTAAAAACTAGTCCGGCGACCTATAAAGGAGGTGGTGAATATAGTCGTCCCCGTTATCGTGCTGGTACTAAATTACCTCAAGCGCAAGCCTTTGCAGTTAAAGTAAAGTCTTATTTTCAAACCATAGGTTGGTTAGTTGATTTTGAAAATCAGGTACAAGTACCAGTATTTTTAAATGCACTACCTCTAAACCAAGATAAAAAAGCCCGTACTTTTTTACAACGTGAACGTACTATGAGTACTACACAAGCAACGGTTTGTTTACCTTTGTTTGCCGAGTGGAAGGCTTCTGGAAGTCCGGTTGTACCCCTAATTAGTCGCACCGGACAAATCATGAACGTGGATCTATTTGCTTCGCAAACCAACTTTAACTGTTGTATTGCAGCGCAATCAGGTTCAGGAAAGTCCTTTCTGGTTAATGAAATGGTAGCTAATCTCTTAGCCACCGGAGCTCAATGTTGGATTATCGATATTGGACGTTCTTATAAAAAGCTCGCGCAAGTTTATCAAGGAGAATTTGTTGAATTTAGTGTAGATGCTGACATAAATATTAATCCGTTTGCCTTAGTACAAAACTACTCGCAAGATGCGGATATGCTCTTTACCCTAATTCAAACTATGATCTCTCCTAAAGATATGCTTTCTGAGTATCAAGCCAATGCCGTAAAACAAATGATTAAAGATTTATGGGACGAGCATGGTACGCAAATGCATATTGATCTTCTAGCTCAAGCTTTAGAAGCTCATGAAGATACAAGGTTACAAGATTTAGCAGTACAGCTCTTTCCTTTTACTAGTCGCGGAGCTTATGGAGTATATTTTCGTCCAAGTGGGCGGAATATGATTAACTTACTCCAAGACTTAGAAAAACAACAGCAAAGCACAGCCAATAAATCACGCTTAGTAGTCCTTGAACTCGAAGAGCTATCTGGACGTAAGGATTTACAACAGTTAGTATTACTGCAATTAATCTTTGCGGTAAACCAACAGATGATTTCAGGACAAAAGCAACGACAAAAAGTTCTCTTTATTGACGAAGCATGGGATCTCTTAGCCTCGAAAACCATTAGTTACTTCATTGAAACCGGTTATCGTCGCTTTCGGAAATATAACGGGGCTGTAGTAACGATCACTCAATCGTTAGAGGATCTGTACAATACGGCTTCAGGGAGAGCAATCGCAGCTAACTCTGCTAATTATTTCTTACTGGCACAAAAAACTGAAACGGTAAAACAACTACTTAGTCAATACAAGCTTGTACTTGATGCTGGTTCGATCCGTCAGATTACTTCTTTAAAAACACGTAAGGGTCATTTCTCGGAAATATTCTTTCATACCGATTATGGCTCGGGAGTTGGACGCCTTATTGTTTCTCCACAAATGCAACTCTTGTACTCTACTAATGCTGTAGACATCGCGGCTTTAACCCGCATTCAAGAGCTTTATCAATGTAATTTGTGGAATGCAATTGAGATCTTACTGCTCTTACGTCAAGAATTACACAAGACCCGTAGTTAAGACTAAATCTAGAGTAGAGAAACATTTATAGACTTATCTAGAAAATAATCTAGAGTGCAATCTAGCAAATTATCTAGATCAGAGAAAGGGAAATAATTTTCTAGGCTTATCTCTGTTGAATGTTTCTCTTGAGTACTTCTTTTGAGGCTCACATTCTAGTCTTAACTTTTACAGATTTGCGTTAGCAAAGCCTATTTATCTAGGGGACTAGATAAATTATATATCAACGAGGATGATCACTAAGAATGGCTATGATTAAGCAATAGCAATCATGAATTAACAGCAATACTAGCTACTAGCCTGAATTAGCTAGAGCCATGAGTAGCAATAATTAGTGATGATTATTAGTGTATATACATGAGAAAGAGTGCTTGATAAGTTAATAACTAGCTGGACAATTTTTAATTATTGTTTTTAGTTATTAATTGTTGACTAGTTATTAACTATTTGCACTAGTGAGTAACTAGGTGGAAGTTACTTCTTCCTAGTTACTTTTTCTTCTTCACCTCTTTGCTACAAATCGACCTTTAACCATGATGATTAATGTAGATTAACATTAGGACATAACTGTAAACAACAGTCGCTAAACTTAGATTTAATTTATATTTAACTTAGATGTAGGTTTGAACTTAGACATGGTTTTTGACTTAGACTTAAGTTTAGTCTTAGACTAGATTAGACTAGGCTCTAGGCTATAGTCTCTAGGCTATAGTCTCTAGGCTCTAGACTAGACTTAGATTCGATTACTATTGTTACATCTTAATAATGTATAAATGTGAATTTGTAAAAAGACATAGGTGGAGAGAGGATCAAAATAGATTTTCTCTCTTTTTTAAACTCGGAGGTATAGATGCCACTACGTAAGTTATCGCGTTATGTTGATGATCCGGTTTATTTTCTCCTTTGGCCTTTGCCTGAAGCTATTCCTATTATTAGTGGTATTGCCTTAGGAGCTTACTTTGGTAATTTCTTCTTATGGGCAATTGCTGGGTTTGTGATTTCTTATCTACTACGTAAATATAATGCTCATCTTAAAGCAAACTACTTGGGACACTTTCTGTACTTTTATGGCTTTATCCCTGTAAGAGCACCTAGTGTACCTAATCCCTTTATAACTACTTACTACTTAGGTGATAGTCTATGAAATTTGCTACTTGGAACGAAAAAGTCAAACGCTTAAAAAGTAATACCTTTTTACTCTTAGGTTCGAATGTTATTTTGGCTTTAGGGTTAGTTTTTAGTGTATATAGTCAGCTTAATACTAAGCCTATTATCATTGTGCAACCTATGATTACAGATAAAGCTGTAGAGATTCGTGCCAGTACTTTAAGTCGTTCCTATGCGATTTCGTTTGCTACTTCCATGGCATTACTCTTAGGTAATATCACGAGTGACAGCATGATGTTTGCTTTAGAAAGTATCAGTCAATATGTTGCCCCTGATTACTATGCACAGTTTCGTAAGCAACTAGTATCAGATATGGCAAAACTTAAAGAAAAACGTATGGACATGACATTCGTTTCCACTAAAGCCTATGTTGATTTACAAACTGGAGAAGTTGTAGTTGAGGGGATTGCTTCAATTATTGACGCAGCTGGTAATCGTTTAAACAACGGACATCAGTTTAGATTCTTATTGGATATGCGTGACTATGTACCAAGAATTAGAGCAATCCAAAGCCTTGCTTTAGCTAATTAAAGAATAATTTATTAGCCATATAAGACAAAACTATTAATGTTAAGAAAATTAGAGAAAAACAAAAGATTAAGATAAAGATTAAGATTTAGATTTAAAGGTGAGCTTTATGAAATTAAGGAAAGTTAAGCAGACGTTAGAACTGGATATGCTAGACAGCCAAAATAATGATTTTGAAAAAGTACAAAGTAGAGATTTAGGTAATGATTTTACTCGAGATTCTCGAGGTATCGATCATAAGTTAGATGGAATATCAGCAAGAAGTAAGTTTAATACGTTTGGTAAGGTAGGAAGTCTATTGACTAGTAAGTTTGCAGGTAAATTTAGAATCAAATTAGGTAAAGGCTTATTGCTATGTGCTTTTCTTGGAGGTGCAAATGTTGCTCCTTGGTTTAGTAGTAGTTTAGGTATAGGTATTGCTCATGCTGCAACCAATAAGAGTTCGCAGTCGTTTATTTCGTCGAGTTCTGCTAATAAAGAACAAACTCCAGCAACTATAATCCTTGCTGATTTTAAACAGAACTATCCTTTGAAAATAGCCATCGGCAAGTTAAATAGCATTAGTTTACCATTTACAGATTTAGTAGCAGATACAGTTGATCCACAAGTGCAGTTACTAGCAAGAGGGAATGATTTATTAGTTGCGACTAACACTACGGCTGATATCACTTTAGTGGTACGTGATAAAAATCAACCACAACATTCTCTAACTTTAACCTTACGTCCACAAAAGATCCCTGCTACGAATTACCAAATAGTAATAGCTCAACTCTTAACCCCACAGTTTTTACTAAATCAAGCAGATCTAACTAGTGATGACTATATGGGATCTTTAAGTAGATTATTACGTTCAGCAGTCGAAGTGCTACAACAGCATAAACCTCTAAGTCAGGCTAAAGTGCTTAACTATCATGTAAGTAATTTTGTGCTTCCTGCAACTAATAGTCTTAATCCTAAAAATACTGAATTAGTAGAGATTTCTAATCCTAAAAAGCCTGCTTATTATGATCCGTTAACTTGTGCACTTTACTCGTTAGAGCGTAGTCAAATCCGAGAGTTTCAACCTCGTAATATGTACTACTCTGGTATAAAAGTCAAAGCTATTCTACTGCACAATACAAGCGATCTAGCTATTGAGTTTTTAGCTAATAACTGCACTCAACCGAATGTAATGGCTGCAGTATTAGTAGGTAAACAAGTAATCCTACCGCAACAACAAAGTTGGTTAGTTTTACTTGAACAGCTTGGATACTAAAGCAAGGAGACGTGCTAATAGAGTCAGAAATTTACAGTAGCTGGAGTTAAAGAAAGAATTTCCAACTTAGCATTGGGATATAGGTTCAAGTTTTAATTTTAGGTATAAGTATTACCTAAAAAGTTGTATAGATTTATATCCTTTTTTGTTGAGATCGAAAATTTTTCTTTTTCAAACTCTTACCTTGCTTTAGTATTTTTTCACTTAAAAATTTAGTTTAGAGATGGATTAGTTGCTTATTTTGTATAAAAAGTGTGACGAAGTTGGCAAATCCGCAAGATTGTTATAGACAAAATTAAAAATATGTTTATGATATGCATTAGTTAGTCAATACGATATTTGTAGAGCTAATTTATAAG
>NZ_NRJG01000102.1 GCF_003585935.1 Psittacicella hinzii | reverse complement strand
CTTGAAGAAAACACCGGTTTTAAATTTAAGCTTTAGCTAGGCTAAGTGAAATTTGCGTAGGTAATGCTTATTTAGCGTAAGAATTTATCCTTTAAAGAATATTTCCTTTCTAAAGAAAACCACATAACAATTCTCTTAGTTAACCTTTAAGAGCTGGTATCTAACTAAGAAAAATAGCCAATCGTAATAGCGAATATTAAATAGCTCATACTTGATAGTTAAATGTCAAGTTAAAAAAGTGCGATTAACATTACTTCTGCTATTAATGGTTAATGATTTTGCTAGAGGTTAATCAGATTTAGAGATTAAAAACCCTAGCAGTTTTACATAGAGAGTTGGTTATTTATCTTTAGCCAGATAATTTCTTTAGAAAAATAAATTAGTAATAGTACAAAGAGATTTGTACTAGGTTATGATTATCCCAGCGATATAAGAAGACCTGTATTTGGAATTACATGAATAGGGAGTCTATTCCTCTGTAGTATACGTGGTTAGCCACTTTGATTTATAAAGAGTAGCTTTATAAATCCAATTCTCTAGTCTTAATTCGGCATGCAAAAGAAAAGAATCTTTTGTTTTAGCATTAGAGAAATACTCAACCTCTTTATGAACATTACTAGAAATTTATTTGGTTTTTATTCAGTAGAGCCGTTTATTCGAAGATAAACTTTATTTATTTTAAAGTTTTAGAGTAAAAATAAAATAAAGAGTAAGGGTAATAGTCTAGACAAGTTAACACAATCTGTAAAACTTAGGTTCTTGAAGTTTTTATGGCAATTTATAGTTTGCAATTAGTAATAATAAATTGCAATGCCTTAGAACTTCATGTTGTTTTAGAGTTAACAAAGAAAGAATTTAGGTTTGTCACTTCAATTGTTTGTTTTAGGTAAGAGCTGAGCAAGATGTAAAGGCAATGTTATATTACATAAGTAAACAATTGTTGATTGTAAGATTGACCATACATTAACTATCTAGTGGGTTTTAATCAACCTTAATTTTATGTAGTCTTACTAACTAAGCCCAAGTATCCTTAACGATTAGATTCGTAGTATATCTTGGAGTAATAACCGATATATAAAAGGAGCTCGCTTAGGAAGTTGACTTGTAGCACATGTATAAAATTAATAACTATAGAGTTAAGTTAGATGATTAACTGCTCTAGACAATAAAGATACATGTAAAAGAAACTAGAGCTTATATCTTTTTAAAAACTTAATTGCAATAGCTGATTTGCGCTTAATTCTAAGAATTGAGTGGTGGATCACTTATGTATAAATTTTGTTTTTACAGATTACTTAAATACAGATCTTGTCCGAATAAGATAGGTATTACGGTGCTTAGTTTTGTCTACATGATTGACTAGCGTCAATAGATTGAACTCATTTGTTCAATCATTTATTTAAGTATTAGGTTTATTTCTTATGCGCTTATTTTTTGGTAAAGACTAGCGATGAGAAAAATGTTAATTAACGCAACTCAGGAAGAAGAGGTGCGTATTGCTCTGGTCGAGGAACGAGAATTATTAGACCTTGATATCGAACAGAGAAGAAATGATAATAAAAAATCCAATATTTATATTGGTCGTATTTCACGCATTGAATCTTCATTAGAAGCGTGCTTTGTGGATTACGGTGAAGGTCGTGATGGTTTCTTACCTTTTAAAGACATTCACGAATCTTATTTTAATAATCGTAAGAGCAACGATATTAAAGATCGTTTAGAAGTTGGACAAAAACTAATTGTTCAAGTAGCAAGAGAAGAACGTGGAAATAAAGGTGCTGCCTTAACTACTTATATTGCTATTGCTTCTACGTTTTTAGTTTTAATGCCAAACAGCCCTGAAGTAGACGGAATTTCACGTCGTCTAAGTTCTGGAGATCGTGATTCATTAAGATCTAAACTTTCAGAACTAAATGTACCTGAAGGTCAAGGTTTAATTGTACGTACGGCTGGTGTTGGTTGTTCGACCGAAGAGTTAAGATATGATTTAAAAATCTTGCATTTTATTTGGGATAAAATTCAAGAATATGCTGAAGAGCATGATGATGTGGGGATCTTACACCACGAATCAGAAACCATTATTCGTGTAATTCGCGATTATTTAACTAAAGATGTAGTTGAGATTATTGTTGATAGCCAAGAAGCTTACGACAAAGCTAACCACTATTTACGTTTAGTGCGTCCACAATCTAAACCTCACTTAGAGTTATATAATCCAGAAAAACACAAGCAACAAGGTTTATTTGCGCACTATGATATCGAACGTCAAATCGATACCGCATTTGAGCGTACTGTTAAACTAAAAAGCGGTGGGGCGATTGTAATTGATACAACTGAAGCCTTAACTGCAATTGACGTTAACTCTTCACGCTTTACCCAAGGTGGTGATATTGAATCTACAGCTCTTTTAACCAACTTAGAAGCCGCTGAAGAAATTGCGCGCCAATTAAAAATCCGTGACTTAGGTGGTCTAATCGTAATCGACTTTATTGATATGTCGCAATCGGCAAATCAGAAGAAAGTTGAGGAGAAAATGCGTTTAGCCACAGCCGATGACCGTGCACGTATTCAAACGTCACGTATTTCAAAATTCGGCTTAATGGAAGTATCACGTCAACGTATTCGTGGTTCAATTGCAGAATCTAATAACCACGTATGTCCAAGATGTAGTGGGACGGGCTTTATTCGTGATAACGAATCTCTAGCATTACATATCCTGCGTCAAATTACCGAAGAGGTAAATAAACGTACAGGTCGTTTAGCTAAACTGCATGTAGTTGTACCTAATGAAATTGCTGCATACTTACTAAACGAAAAACGTGAAGAAATTAACCGCGTTGAAAGTAGTAATGGCGTAGAGATTGTAGTAGTACCAGATGCTTTATTACAAACTCCACACTTTGAAATTCACCGTGTACGTCGTGGTGATTTAGTTAAAGATAAATTCTCTTACGATATTGCTGAGTACTATCAAGAAGTAAATCGTATTAACCAACGTAAGCAACAAAATCGTGAAAAACACGAAGAACAAAATCTGCCGCACAATTTATCATCTGTGCCAGATGCTTACATGGAGAAAACTTTTGAAGCACGCTTAGAAAAAGCTGAGTTCATTCAAGAAGCTTTAGAGCGCGAAGAAAAAGAGAAAACTTTACTTTATCGTATTAAAAACTGGTTTGTTGGTCTATTTAAACGTAGCAACAAAGATAAAGACGATAAAGATGCTGAAGCTTTACGTGCTTTACAAGCTTCACGTAAAAGAAAGCGTAGTAGAAAGAAATCTGCTCCAGCGCCAACAATTGCTTCAGATAATAAAGCTAACTTAACTGATCTAGCTTTAAACGTTGATGAGAACGTAGAAGATAATGATAAAGTTGAAAAACCATTATCAAAACGTGCTCTACGCAAACAACAACGTGATGCTCGTAAAGCTGCTGAAGAAGCAAATGCATTAGCTGCAAGTCTTGAAGAAACAGTTGATGTACCAAAGAGCAAAGTAGTAAATGACGGTCATGTAACCGAAGAAGTGTTTACTACCACGAAAGAGCGTAAACGTAAAGCTAAGAAACAAGCTGATAAAGCGTTAGCTGATATTGATCCGGCAGCAGTAAAAGCTCAAGTTGAAGCGCAAGAAAGAGCGACCGCTAAACTTGAAACTGAAAATGCTAAAACTGAAGCTAAAGCTGATTTTAAAGCCGAAGTCAAAGTAGATGCTACGAAAAATGCAAAAGTAGTTAAAACTGAAGAGAAAGCTAAAGAAGAAGCTGAAGCTAAAGCTCCAAAAGCAACTAAAGCTGAAGTTAAAGCAACTAAAGCTAATGAAGAAGTTGCTAAACCAGCTAAAGGTGAAAAAGCTAAAGCAACTGAAGCTGTTGAAGCTAAAGCAGCAAAAGCTGAAGAAAGTAAGAAAGAAAAACGTAAACGTAATGCTGACATTACTGAACGTTATGTTCTGCGTCAAGAAGCTTTCCCAGTTGCTGATTTCTCAGAATGGTTAGCAAATGGTACTGGAACAGAAAAAGCTCCAGAAATTGGTACTATTCTTGCTAATAGTGCTGAAGATCAACCATCTTTCATTAAATCTGCAGAGAAAACTTTAGATTCAATTCGTAAACCAGGTAACCCAATTGGTACTATTAACAGTGAAAACTTTAATAATCTGGAACCAATTGTCCCTGTGGAAGTAAGAACTCCATCTGCGGTTACAAAAAAAGAAACTGAAGAAAAATCAGTAAAAGAATCTACTGTTGACAAAGTAGCTAAATTACGTCGCTACATCTTTAGATCTCCACAACCTTGTGTAAACTTCTATTCGGATTTCGAAAGTGTAAATCGTGCGAAGAAGCAACTACGTGCCCAAAAACGTAGCGAAGCTAAAAACCAAGGGGTAAGTGAAGAAGCAAAGTCTGCTTCTACGGTTAATAAAAATAACCGTGATAAAGGTGTAAATGCTTCAGTAAATGTTAGTAACAATGTAGAAGAAAAAGTTGTAACTACAACTACTGAAAAAGCACAAGTAAACGACAAACCTCAAGTAGGAGAAAAAGCTCAAGCTGTTGAAAAAGTTTCAGCGACTGAAAAAAATCCAGTAACTGAAAAAACTCCAGTAACTGAAAAAGCTACGGCAACAGATAAAGCTCCTGCTACAGAAAATACTTTAGCTAAGGTAGATCCTCATCTTACGAATTCAACTCCAAGTGAAGTAAGTAAAAAGGAAAAACCTCAAGCTAATAAAAACGAGACTGTAAAGAAAGTTGCTAATAGTGCAGAAGATATTCAAACTAGTGAAGCAAATAATACAAAAAATGAAGTAAAGATTAATACAAGTACTTCAGCTTCCGATAAAGTAGGAAAGATAATTCTTAAGCAACCAGAGCAACAAGCTCCAGTTAAGTCTCAAGCAACAAAAGAACTAGATGTTTCAACTAAAACCACATTAAAACCTGAAGAAATTGGCACTACCGCCGATATCAGAAAGTTAAGCATGGTTGATGTTGCAGATAAGCGTGTTAATGTTATTAATAAATATATATTTACACACTCGGATAAAAATCCAATTAAAAAAGTTGAAAAGATTTTCCGTCTGTTTTTTGACTTAGACACGTTAATCAAAGATTCTTTTGCTGTGTTTTATCCTATTTATAACGATTTAGCAGATTTTGACTATGAAAAGTTAGTAACTCCAGCTTATCGTTATATGCTCGATTTAGTAAAAATTGAGAAACAACCGTACGATAAATTATTTGCGCAATATAGTTCTTTTACTAAAGAACACTTCGATAGATTAAATAGTCTTAAAGATGTAAAAGATGCTGACTTTAATAAATTAAGTTATGTAGACTTTTTAGGCTTTAGTCATGAAAATCTACCTAATTTCAACCAAGATGTATTAGGTGATTTTAAATTATCTATTGATGGTATTGATAGCATTGATATTAGAACTTTATATGATAGTTTCGAAATAGATCGTCCGGTAATCAATACTAATATCGTTAAAGTTATCGAAGAAGATTTACTAACTTATTTAGTAACTTTATTACGTGAATATCCAAAATATGCTGCAACGCATAACTTAAGTGCCGAGCAGATTATTAGCTTTAAAGTAGAAAACGGTGAATTAAAAACTTCACCAGCTTATCCAGCTTTAGCATTCTTATTATCTGTACCAGAGTTAAGTAGCTGGGCTAATAAGTGGTTATTTACTTTAAACGTTTTAGGACATGAAAAAGTAATCTTCTTCAGTCGTACGGATTATCATTGCGCCTTTTTAAATTGCATGCGTGAAGCAGTTATCTTACTAGATGTTAATGCTGCAATTAATAACCGTACTGCGCATTTTGCTTTCTATAATCCACTTCGCTATGATAGCTATAATAATCAAGCAGAAACGGATAGCATTGATGATGCAATAAGTATTTATAATGAATACGTATTTGAATCATTCTTTAAACAACCAGAGATAGCGAAATCAGTTCCTTACCGTTTTAACCATTCGATTAATATCCTAAATACTAAGTTTATCTTTGATGTAGTATTTAGAGCATTACACAATCCGACATTTGTTCTTAAAGTTTTAGAACATTTAAATGATGAAGGAGATAATGCAGAGGTAAACACTAATCAGGGGTCAACGAAGGGGGCGGCTGAACGAACGCCTTGCGAATCTCATGTAGAAAGCAAGACTACTGATGCTAGTTATCAAAGTCCGATTAATATGGAATTTGATGATTACAATCCTTTTTATGTTGCAAAGAGCGAAGATAAATAACTAATATAGTTAATTTTTAATTTTTAGCTAAATATTTGCAACCTTTAAATTAAAATTTTGTCTAATAGAGAGGAGGTTAATCTTTTACTAATCTCCTCCTCTATTTAACCAAAATTGAATTTAACCTATGACAAAAGATCAAAATGTTACGTCTAGTCAAATTCAACAAGCTAAAACTTTAGTATCTGAGTTAAATAAAGATAAAGAAGGACAGCATAAAGGGGCTGAAGTTGATCTTGAACGTTTATACCAACAAAATAATGACAATTCGGTTATTCTGGCAAGTGATTTAACTGTTGATGCTCCGATAGAAAGATTGAATACAAATCCAATTAGTGATCAGAATTCTTTAACAAAAGTATCTAACGACTTATTTCAAGATATTGAAAAGTTAAATAAAACAACACAAGCCGATCTTGAAGATACTTATCTCGAAATGATGAATAGAATTCAAAAACCAGTAACAAATGCTAATCAAAGTGTAAATCAAAGTGCTGGTGGACGAATTTATATTAATGTTAATTCGAAACAAGGGTTAGAGGTTAGCACTAGTAATACATCTGTAGATCTAAAAGAACAAGATTTAGATTTAGTGGTAAACTCTGATAACAAAGAATAAACAAATTAGATTTAGACTGGAAGTAAAACATAAAATTGCTTTAAAGTGCTCTAGACACAGCAAGATTTTGTTTTATGCTTTAAGCAAATATTGTCGTCTGTGTTTAATTACACAGACTTTTTTATTATGGAAAAGTTAATAATTCAAGCTAATCCCCAAGCGCATGGCGAAATTACGATTCCAGGATCAAAAAGTTTATCCAATCGTGGTTTATTAGTAGCGGCTTTGGCTCAAGGCACAACTATTGTTGAGAATCTCTTAGATTCAGATGATATTAAATGGATGCTTAAAGCATTATCTACTTTAGGAGTAGATATTACTTTAAATGAGGATAAAACCCAAGCAAAAGTAGTGGGCATAGGCAGTAAATTTGCCGTAAATGGTGACTTTGATTTATTTTTAGGTAATGCCGGTACAGCATTTCGTCCATTAATTGCAGCTCTAGCTTTTAATCAAGGGGACGCATGTTTTAAAATTAGTGGTGAGCCACGCATGCATGAGCGTCCGGTAAAGGATTTAGTTGATGCTTTATTAACCTTAGGCTGTGAGATTGAATACCTAGAAAATGAAGGTTATGCGCCTTTAGTAATTCGCACTAAAGCTACAGGTGTAGCTCTAAAAACTACAAAAGTAGGTATTGCGGGTAATATTTCGAGTCAATTTTTAACCGCGTTATTAATGATTAGTCCGTTAATTGGACAAGAACTTGAAATCAATATTATCGGAGATTTAGTTTCTAAACCTTATATTGATATTACTCTAGATGTAATGCGTAAATTTGGCGTGCAAGTTACAATTATTAATGACTACCAAGCTTTTAAAATAAGCCCGCAAGCCTATGTAAGTCCAGAACGCTTTTTAGTTGAAGGTGATGCTTCAAGTGCTTCGTATTTCTTACTAGCCGGAGCCATTGCAGGTGACGTAACAGTGCGTGGAATTGACATGACCTCGGTACAAGGGGATAAGGACTTTGTGCTTGCTCTTGAACAAATGGGAGCAATTATTAGCTCGGGTCATGGATATATTCGTGCTCAAATGAATCAAGATTTAGTAGCACAAACAGGTTATGCTCTCAAAGCAGTAGATCTAAATTTAAATAAAATACCTGATGCTGCTATGGGCTTAGCAATTGCAGCGTTATACTGCCCACCTGGTAGTAAAACTGTAATTCGTGATGTTTATAATTGGCGAGTTAAAGAAACAGATCGTTTAAACGCTATGGCAACCGAATTACAAAAACTTGGAGTAGAGGTAACTGAGAGGCATGATTATTTAGAAGTAGTAGCTCCTGAGGTTTTACGCTCAGCCGAAATAGCAACCTATAATGATCACCGTATAGCAATGTGTTTTTCGTTAGTAGCTCTAAATAAACAAGACGTACCTGTAACGATTTTAGATCCAAGTTGCACGCGTAAAACATTCCCAACTTACTTTATAGAATTTGCCAAAATTCATGGCAAATAAGGATCAGATTATGGAAAACATTTTAATCGCCATTGATGGAACTTCAGGTGTTGGTAAAGGTACTCTAGCTAGCGGCTTAGCAAAAAAATATAATCTCCAACGTTTAGATTCTGGTGCTATTTATCGCGCGTCAGCAATTTATTTAGTTAATAAGAAAGTAGATTTAAATCAATTAGATACCAATGCTACAGTGCTAGCACAAGCTTGTGAGCTCTTACAAGACTTACCTTTAGAATTTAAAGATGATGAGCTAGGTGTATTGCAAGTATATCTAGACCAAGAAAATGTTACAGCTGAATTACGTTTAGAAACTACAGCTGCTAATGCGTCGTTAATTGCTAAAAATCAAGAGATTCGTAAAGCTTTGCTCGAGCGTCAACGTAAATATGCAGAGCAATATTCACGTTTAGTTGTTGAAGGTCGTGATATGGGAACAGTTGTTTTCCCTGAAGCAAAATTGAAAATCTTTCTTGACGCTTCTCCAGAAGCAAAAGCACAGCGCCGTTACAGAGAACTAGTAGTTCGTGGTGAACATGCTGAAATGTCTAAAATTTTAGAACAATTAAATCAACGTGATTATCAAGATAAAAATCGTGTAGTTGCTCCATTAGTAGCAGCAGCTGATGCTATTTGTATTGATACTACTAATTTAGATATTGAGCAAACCCTTGAATTAGTATCTGAGAAAGTTGACGCTTATCTTAAAGAAATCGGTCAACTATAGAATTTAAGCCTAAAACATGGCATACCATGTTTTAGGAAC
>NZ_NRJG01000101.1 GCF_003585935.1 Psittacicella hinzii | reverse complement strand
ATTTTGTATATCATTTGGGGAACACCACAAAAGTAACTGTGATACCACAGTTACTTTTTTATTTAGCTAAACTTAATAAATCATTAGCAAGACTTGTGCCAAATGATTTATAAGCCTCAAGAGAAAAATGTACTCCATCCTTACGCATACGTCCATCTTTAATGTAAGTTAGAGCTGAACAAGCTCCACCCATAGTTGCGCGCCAATCCCAGAAGAGAGTGTTATTTTGCTGAGCTACTTGTCTTAACGTATCATGTAAAAGATTAACAGTAGTCGCTTGTTGATGGTTACAATAAGCGTTATTTAAATTACGATTAATGCCTAGATTTAAATAGTCTGGATTAGACATAATTAAAATTTGTGCATCTGTAGCATTGCGTAATTTTGCAATTAACTTAGCATAATCTTGGCTGTAAGCTTTAGCATTTAACTTTTCGTTAAAACTTTCGTTAGTACCATAAGAGAGGATAATTAAATCAGGTTTTAAAAGTTTTAACTGTTCTTGCCAATTATTATTCCAAGTATTTAAATGATAAATAGTTGCTCCATTTGAACCAATAGCGCTATAAGAAACACCTTTATTATTGGCTAAATATAAACCAGCAACTTCTAGATTGTTATTAGCAGATAGTCTAAAGTTTCCTTTAACAAAAACTGAATAAACAGCCCAATTGCTACTTTGGATACTTAGATCACTCGTACCGACATCTGAACTAATAGTTAAAGAACAACTCGAAGTTTCAGTACAACGAGCCATAATTTTTAGATCAGAAAATGGAATCTGATAATTATTTCTTGCTGTATAAGCTACAGTCCCTTTAGCATTAAAACTCGCGATATAACCACCGAAAGGATAATCATAATCGTGTTTACTACGAGAATTAATTAGAGAAACATTTTTAGAACTATAAGCAATTAACGCATTTCCTTGCCCAGGAACTTGCATAGGTTCAATGTAACCTAATGCCCCTGTACCTAATTTTTGTTGTAAAACTCGACGAGTTTGTCCTGTAAGTAAATCTGCAGCTGTATGCGAATCACCTAAGTGAACAATAGTTAAGCCTTGAGAACGAGCATTTTTAATTTTGTTAGCCAATTCTTTACTGCTTTCTTGGTTTTTAGAGTAATCAGCTAAAGTGGCTTGTTGAGTAATAGTTGAATAATCATAGGTATCACTCGTACAGCTAAAGAGAAGAAAACCAGTTGTAGCTACACTAAAAACTTTTAAGCAAAAAGACCTAAGCTTGGAACGAAATAATGATTTGTGCATAATCAAAAAATGTAAATAGAAATTCAGCGTACTAATTTTGTTGCTTTAAGCTAAAACGATAATTAGGTTTTGCTAAGCGAGGTAAAGTTAATAATTGCGTGAGGTCGAATTTAGTATTTACTTGTGAACTTTTAGTTTTATTTTCACGAAATACTATATTTTTTTCGACAGCACTGGCAATTAATTTTTCACCTGTAATTGTAAAGTGTACGCCATCATCAGAACGAGTTTTACGCAATTTATTATCTACAATTGCAGATGGAGTAAAATCTTGATCGTTAGCTTGTAAAGCTTGATTTGCGTCTACGGTTAAAGTTCCGTATTGTTGAGAAGCATTTCTAAAGAGTTGATTTAGTAAATGCATTTTTTGATTGAGATCTGGACTTTTCATATTAGGTACAAGAATCCATATCACGGCAATTCCACGTGAACGTGCTTGATATAAAACAGACATTACACGTTGTAAGTAATGAGCTTGCCATTCTTTTGTACCAAAAGCTAAAGCTTTGTGATTAACACTATCATATAAACCATAACTATCATTAGCTCCTAACATCATAATTAATAGCTTATAGTTATTAGATTGCGCTAATTCTTGGCTTATAGTTTTATTCCAATCTAAGTTAGCAGGGTTTAAGAGACCTGTAGACTGTTTCGATAAATCTTTAGACTGGATTTTATAATTAGCACTTAAATATGCACGAATATGTCTACCAACTCCTTGTTGCATAGAATCACCTGCAATCAGCACTTCATCACCAGGATGAAGTACGATAGGATTGGCTTGTTGTGTAAAGGTGTAACTAGCATAATCTAAGTCCCCAGCCACTTTATCTTTTATACCAATAGCAAATTCATTCATTGGCATAGTAAATAATACAGGAGTTTTAGGATCATTAGACGCTGAATTATGAGATGTTGTTTGTGCTTGCTCATGAATAGATTCGCTTGTAGACGTTACATCTACATTATTAGTGTCACTATTATCAGCAAGAACTTGGTGGTCATCTTCTGTTTTAACTTGTTCCAAATGAGAGTTAAACGTTGTTGTCAGTTGATTGCTATATTCACTGTAAAGATTTATTAAATAATCTTTTCCAAGAAGAAGCTTATCATTAAATTCTTTTCCCCACTGCCAAGCTGGATACTTATCCAGCTTGGTTAAAGGACTAGGTTGGTTATATAAAGACAACCAATAATTATTAATTGAGGTTTGGAATAACCAAAATAGAATAACTAAACTAGCAAGAAAGCTAATTAATATTTTTTTAATCATAATTAGTAAGGATACTAATATTAGAAGTTAGAATAGATAAATGGCGGCACACCAGATGGTGCTAAGTTTATAGTTATAACCATAAAGCATAAGCAAACAATAACCACTAAGAAAGTGTTATAGTTTGCAATTTTACTACTTAGGGTAGTAATTAATTTACCAAATAGAGGTAAGAAGCACCAATAGATAAAGATAATACTTAAGGTTATTAAAGTTAAAGGCTCACTAATTGGTAAATACCAGTTGTGGTATAACGAAGTTAATAAACTAATTGCAGCATCTAAATCATCTGAATTAAAGAATACCCACGTAAAACATACATAATTAAAAGTAATAAAGCGGGCTAAGAATTTACTTATGTTTTGAATACGTAAAGGTTGGATTTTATTTAGGATATTAATGCCGATAATCCCTAAAGTATGTAATAAGCCCCATAAAGCAAAGTTAATAGTTGAACCATGCCATATGCCTGAAAGGAGCATTGCTATTACTGTGTAACATTGAGCTAGGATAAAACCATCACGATTACCACCAAGAGGGATATAAATAAAATCACGTATCCAGCTACTTAATGACATATGCCAACGATTCCAGAAATCTTTAATGTTTAAAGAAGCATATGGATTATTGAAGTTTTGCGGATGAGTAATACCAAAACATAATCCTAGTGCAAACATTAAATCTGTATAACCGCTAAAATCGAAATAAAGCTGAAAGGCATAAGCATAAACTCCAAGAACAATTTCTAAAGAGTTATAACTCGTAGGCGCACCAAAAATAGGTTGTACAAAAACAGCTCCTAAAGTGGTAGCTAATAACCACTTTTTCAGAATTCCTAAACTTAAAAAGTAAAAAATTAAGTTTAAGGATTGAGGAGTTCGTTTATGTAATAATTGAGGGATAAAGGTAGTTGCGCGATTAATTGGACCGGCAACTATTGTTGGGAAATAAGTGATAAAAGTTAAAGTCGTTAGTAAACTAGTACTTTTTATTTCCCCGCGTTTTACACTTACTAAGAGAGAAATACTGTTAAAGGTGTAATAAGAAATACCTATTACAGGGATTACATTGATTAACATGCCTAAGTTAGCAAAACCTAACTCATTCATGAAATTTACAATATTGACGTAAATAAAGTCAAAATATTTAAAGTAAATTAGAGGTAACAGCGATAAAGCAATTAAAATCGTAAAAGCGGTAGTTGAAATTAAAGACTTATTAGCTTTTTTATAAAAATTAGTTGGTGAAAGATTTTCTAATTCAGGATTTTCATTGTCAACTTCTTGTTTATAGTTGATTTTTAAATCTTTATAACTTAAGAGCTCGTATTCTTTTAGTAAACTCTGGGCATAGGTAAAGAGTTGGTTTAGATATAGTAAATCTTGATTGTTAATTTTGTCTTCACGTTTAAGATCGGTGATAAAGTAAAGCTGACTATAATATTCAACTAAGAGCTTACTAATAATTCTTGGATAGTTAACCCATGCTTTTGTTTCGGATTTCGTACTTATTAATTGTTGCTGTTGCTCGATTTTAATAAGTACTTCATGAAGTGCACGACTATGTGGTTGATTACTTGTTTGTGAAATTAAATGTGCAATTTCAATTGATTTTTTAGACTTTTGTAATTCTTTTTCTAGTTTTGCAATTTGCGAGTTGTTAGAGCAATAGCTAGCTACTAAGGCCGAAAAGTTTTTGTGAGCATATTGTCGAGCAATTTTTAGATTATTAGTAGTATTAATCGCTACGACTTTATCAATTGCTTGTTGTGCAAGGTAGATAAATCCTGCATAGCCAACAAGAACTAAAGCAAAATAGATATGCACAAACCCCACAAAGATTATACTTGCAACAAAAAGGGTTAAATTTTGTAATTTGGCAGTGTATTTAGTATTGCCAATTGATACTAACCCATAAATGAAAATTACAATTAAGAGAAAAAGAATAAAGGTAAAAGAGAAAAAACTCATAAGACAAAACGAGCAAGCAATAGATGTTTACACTTAATGAAAAAGAACTCTGATGATTAAATTTCTAACCTATTTAGCCGTTAGAATCATCGTTTAACAAACTTTAATATTATACTCGCTAGGTCTACTAATTTCTCAACTTTGTCTATAGTTATTTGTGATATAATTTAGAGCAAAATTATCGTTTTATTCTGTATTGAAAAGTTTATAAATAAACGATTAACATGAGGTTAATTTGAATACAGGAAAACAACCGAGTTTATATACATGGAAACATCGCAAACAGAAATTTGTTCGCTAATTTTAGATAAATTAGATGATTTAAAAGCTCAAGAACCATGTAAGATTGATGTGCGTGCAAAATCAACGATTACGGATACTATGATTATTGTAACAGCAACATCAGACCGCCATTGTGGTGCACTTGCTAGACATTTAATCGATGAAATGAAAAAGCAAGGCATTGAATCTTATGGTTCAGAGGGTACAAACACTGCTGAATGGATCGTAGTAGACTTTGGCTCGATTATGGTTCATATTATGCAAGACCAAGCTCGTAAAGAATACGACCTTGAAAAACTTTGGTCTTAAAAATTTAAACATAAAAAACACAGCCTCGGTTCAATAACCAAGGCTTTTTTAGCATAAACGTATGAAAATTTATTTAGTTGCAGTTGGAACTTCTATGCCTTCTTGGATAACTCAAGGATTCGAAGAATATCAACGTCGCTTCCCACGTAACATGCCTTTTATCCTTATTGAAATCAACAATAAAAAGCGTGGTAAAGGAGCTGATATTAATCGCATTACTGATGAAGAGGGCAAAGAAATTTTAAAAACTGTAGGTAATGGCTATTTAGTTACTCTAGATATTCCAGGTAAACCTTACGATACCCATCAATTAGCAGCTCGTTTAGAAGCATGGCAAAATGGTGGTCGAGATGTGTATATTGTAATTGGTGGACCAGAGGGATTAAGTAAAGAAGTGAAGCAAGCTGCTCACGAATCTTGGTCATTATCAAACTTAACTATGCCTCATCCTTTAGTACGCGTAGTTGCAATAGAAGCTCTATATCGTGCTTGGAGTGTAAATAATAACTTACCTTATCATCGAGACTAAATTATGATGGGTTTAAATACTAATAAACCTAGTCTTCTCTTTTTCGATTCTGGAATGGGTGGATTATCGATTCTTAAAGCTGTAGAAAATACTTTCTTTAACTGCTTTAATTATTATTACTTATTTGATAATGCTTTATTCCCTTATTCAGAAAAACCTGATACTTTATTAAAAGAAAAAATTATTCCTCTTATTCAAAGAGCAATTGAAGAATTAAATATTTCGCTAGTAGTAATTGCTTGTAATACAGCTTCTACACTAATCCTAGATGAATTACGTCAAGTTGTTAAGGTGCCTGTAATCGGTGTAGTACCAGCTTTAAAACCAGCTGTTGAGTATTTAGTAAATAAAAACAAAACCCATAAAGCGGTTGGTATCTTGGCTACTAAAGCAACAATAGCTCGTCCATACGTTTTAAAATTAATTGAACAATATGCAGCGCCAATTAATCATAACGTTAGTCTTTTAGGTACAACCGATTTAGTGGAATATGTTGAAGCTAAAATTAGACAAGAGGTAACTGATAAGAAGTTAGAACAAATTCTCTCCCCTTGGTTAAATAATACTAATTTAGATTTAGGGGTAATAGTTCTAGCTTGTACCCATTTTTCTTTAGTAAAAGATGAAATTCAATCTCTATTTCCAGACGTCTTATTAGTAGATGCATGTTATGCGATTTCACGCCGAGTTGGATATTTATTTGGGATTTTCAAACAAGAAAATTTAGAACAACAACGGCAAGAATTTTTAGATTACCTTGCAGCACTTAAAACACAAGATCATGAACCTGTATTGGATAAACATCTTTTAAGTACAAAAGAATTATCTACGCAAGAGTTTTCGAAAATTCAAAATCAAGGTTTTAGAGATTATCAATATTTTCCGCACAAGAAATAATAAAAGTTTAAGCAAAAAAGTGATACACCACATTGAGAAAAATACCATAAAAAATAACCTATGCCATAAGCATAGGTTATTTTTTATGCAGGATTGTGCATATCTTTGAATTCAACTTCTAAATTCAATTCTTTAGCCAGTTTTTCACCTAATAGTTTAATACCGTATCTTTCACTCGCATGATGTGTACATTGGAAATAATGAATTCCTTGTTCTACAGCTGAGTGATAGGTTTGTTCGCTAATTTCACCTGAAATATAAGCATCACAGCCTTTAGCAAAAGCTTGATCAATAAAGTTTTGTCCACCACCAGAACAAATGCCAACTTTAGTAATATACTCTGGGCAATTTTTACTTACATGCAGTATAGGGACTTGTAAAACTTGACTAATGGTTTGGTATAGATCACTAGCTTTAATTGGTTTACTTAATTCGCAGATTACGATATTACCTGAAATAACATGATTGTCCAGATTAAATAGATGAGCTAGTGCAACATTATTACCAATCTCTGGATGATAATCTACAGGTAAATGGTAAGCGTAAAGGTTTATATCGTGAGAGATTAACTTTTTAATTCTTTGATAGTGGTAACCAGTTATGCGTGGATCTGAACCTTTCCAAAAATAACCATGGTGCACAAGAATAGCATCAGCTTTTACTGCTATAGCATAGTCAATTAGCTCTTGACTAGCTGTTACTCCAGTAACAATCTTTTGTACTTGTTCTTTACCTTGTACCTGTAAACCGTTAACCGTGTAATCTTGAAAATCTTGACTATTAAGATATTGATTTAAATATTGTTCTAATGCAAAATTATTCATAAATACAAAAAAAAGACCTACATTTTCATGATAGGTCTTTATAACAATGGCTGGGGTACTAGGATTCGAACCTAGGGATGACGGGATCAAAACCCGTTGCCTTACCGCTTGGCGATACCCCAATAATCTATAAGAGTATATGATGGTGCGGGAAAGGAGACTTGAACTCCTACACCTCTCGGCGCCAGAACCTAAATCTGGTGCGTCTACCAATTTCGCCATTCCCGCAATAAAAAATGGCTGGGGTACTAGGATTCGAACCTAGGGATGACGGGATCAAAACCCGTTGCCTTACCGCTTGGCGATACCCCAAT
>NZ_NRJG01000100.1 GCF_003585935.1 Psittacicella hinzii | reverse complement strand
TTTTTTTATACCTAAAGAGAATATATTATATTTTTGTAATATAAGATTTTATATAAGCAGCTGCTATGCTGTTTATGAGGTAGTCTTATTTGCGCAATCGTGGCGCTTACTAGTTATTATCCTCTGGATTATGGTAAAATAAGCGCGGGAGAGCCTGTTTTTTTCGAAAAAGTGCATAGCCTGTGTTAGCTCGAGAAAATTAGGCTTAGAAGATTAACTTTTACTCTAGAAGCTCTAGAGCCAATTAATCAAATTTAGTATGGTACTAAATATTATTCTTATTCTTTTTGTAGTCGGAGCAATCCTGTTCGATTTTCGTACAACGCGCTACTTACAAATTACTAGTCAAACTCGAGCTATTATTAACTTACGTCGTCGCTTAAAACCTGCGGTTATTATCTTTATTGCTTTAATGATTTTTGTGATGTATAAATCACAGAATACATATAGTACTTTAACTCAAGGTTTAGCTTTAGCTTTTGTGCTCTTAATCGTTAAAATTAACTATTTTAATAAGCCGATGATTGTAGTTAATGAGAAAAACGTATCTATGGGCTTAGGGCAAATCCCTACTGAAGCGATTAGTGGCTTTACTTTAAATCAAAAAGGACAATTAGTAATTACAATTCAAGGCTTAAAACGTGAATTTAAATTTACGCCAAAAGCTAAAGAAGATTACGATACCGTACTTTATTGTGCTGAAGAATTAAATATAGGTTCAGCACGCGAAGTTATTCAAAAACACCGTTTAGGACAAATCGTATCGCAAGCCCGTGGAGTGTTTCCTTTAAGTGGTATTATTAAAGATTACGATTGGGGCGGTAAAAAATACATTGCCCAACAATTAGGCATGCCTAGTCAAACCATTGCCGAAGTATGGTATGGTACACACCCAGCTGGAGTTAGTACTCTAACTATTCCTGGGGATTTAGTTGAAGCATGTAGCAATCGTTTTTACACTAAACACCCAGAACAAACAAGAGTAAAAATTAATCCAGACGAAGATTACCAAATCTACCTAAACTACAACGTAGCTTACGGTCAGCCTTTACTCCAAAATCAACCTGCTAATGCCCAGCCTGAAGGTCTACCATTTTTAATGAAAATGCTAGATGTGGCACGTCCATTATCAATTCAGATTCACCCAACTAAGCAACAAGCTGAAATGGGATTTGAAGCTGAAGATAAGGCTGGAATTAACTTACGTAGTAAAACTCGTACCTTTGTCGATCGTAACCACAAGCCAGAATTTGCTTTAGCGCTAACCGATATGTATCTATTACATGGTATGGATAGCAAAGAAAATGTACTAGCAAAATTAGCAGGTAAACCAGCTTTAGAAAAATTACATGCGTACATTGCAGGCTTTGAAACTGTAGGTCAAGCTTATAAAGCATTATTCACTGCTTCAAAACAAGGGTTACAAGAATACTTAGGCAATCACTTACGTACGGTGCTTGATCTTTACTCACCATTAATTGAACGTCAATTAGCAACTGATGATATTGTTGCTAATAACTGTGATATTGATGGTTTAGAAGCTAATAAAGCAAATTTAGATCCAGATTACTGGTTAGCCTTTACTTTTGTTAGTCAACAAATGAGTGAAGATAACTTAGACGTTGGTTTATTAAGTTTCTACTTCTTAAATTTAGTAAAACTTAATGCTTACGAAGGTATTTTCCAAGAAGCTAATGTTCCTCATGCTTACTTACGTGGACGTTTAGTTGAAGTAATGGCTACTTCGGACAACGTAGTACGTGGTGGCTTAACCACTAAACACATTAATACAGATCTGTATTTACGTTTAGTGAACGAGCAAACAATTACTCCTAAAGTTTACGCTAAAGGCGCATATAACAACTTACCAGTTGAAGAATTTACGGTAGATTTAGTACATGTACATAATCAACAAAAATTCACCACTACTAATGCCGCTGTAGGTTTTGTTTTAAGTGGTCAAGGTAATTTAGCTTATATCGATCAATTAAACGAAGAGCGCAAATTTAAAGTTAAACCTTATCATGCTTTATTTATGTCTGTAGACCAAGAGTTTACTTATCAAGATAAAGATGGTAAAGCTTTAACGATGGTTGTGGCAAAAGTAAATAAATTACCTGCTGCTTGGTTAAATGAAACTAGCAACAAAAAATAACATCAAAGTTTAGTATTACTTAGTTGTAATAGTAAGGTAAGCACTACTGTAGTCGCATAGTATAAAGAAAGGTTGTCTGAAAGTGATACACCACAAACACATGTTTTACTACAGATAAAAACTAACTATTTACCACCAAGTAAATCTTAATAATTTTTTAGGCACAGACTACTTTTAGTCCGTGCCTTTTTGCGTTGAAAAATCCGTATAATAGGATAGAAAAAATTTTATTTAGTTAAGGAAGATTATGGAACAAGCTACCACTTTGCAGCATATTAATTGGCAAAGTAATATGACGCGTCAGCAATTAAAAGAGCGTCATAAAATTATGCAAAAGATCCGTCAGTTTTTTGATGAAAAAGGCTTAATTGAAGTTGAAACTCCGTTACTAACAGCTAGTCCAGTTACGGACGTACATTTAGATAGCTTTAAAACTAGTTATTTTGGTAAAGACTATTTTCTTATTACTTCTCCTGAATATCACATGAAACGTTTATTAGCATGTGATGTAGGTCCAATTTACCAAATTTGTAAATGCTTTCGCTTAGAAGAAACTAGTAAGAAGCATAATCCGGAATTTACCATGCTTGAGTGGTATTTACCTAATTACAATCTCCAACGCTTACTTGATCGCGTAGAAGAATTATTTAGCTTATTTTTTGATTTTGAATATTTAGAGCGTTACACTTATGACTTTATCTTTAAAAAATACCTAGGTTTTTCTCCATTAGAAGCTGATCATAAACTATTAGTGGAACAAGCTAAACTTTATGGTTTATATGCTGCATATAAATATGATTCTGATACAATTCTCGAATTTCTGTTTAGTACCTGTATCGAACCTTATTTAGGCAAACGTAATCCAGTTGCAATTTATAACTATCCAGCAAGTCAAGCAGCTTTAGCTCAAGTTACTTCAGAAGATCCACGTACAGCTCAACGTACCGAAGTGTTCTTTAAAGGTATTGAGCTAGCTAATGGTTTCTATGAACTAACAGACTGGAAAATCCAACAACAAAGATTTTTACAAGATCTTAATCAGCGTAAATCTAATAAGCAAGAAGTATTTACACCAGACCAACGCTTATTAGCTGCTCTAGAACATGGGATGCCACCTTGCTCAGGGATTGCTTTAGGTCTTGATCGCTTTATTATGCTGATTATGCAAGAATCAAGTATTGCGAATGTGATGTCATTTACGGTTGAGAATGCTTAATGAAGTTACCGCAAATTAATATTATTGGTGCAGGTGCTGCAGGTCTGTATTTAGCAGGTTTTCTAGCTCATCACCGTTTAGCAATTAACTTTTTTGATTTAGGGAAAAAGCCTGGACGCAAAATTCTGATCGCCGGTGGTGGCTTTTGTAACTTTACTAATCAAGAAGTAAGTAAAGCTAATTACTTATCGAGTAATCCGCACTTTGCGATTTCAGCACTAGCCGGACATAGCAATTGGGATATTATTGCGCAAATTAGCCAAGCAGGTATTGACTATACGATCAAGGAAAACTCTAAATACTTTACCACTCAAGGCTCAAAAGAAATTGTAAATTGGTTATTACAGCGTATTGATTCGGCAGCAGTATACAGTCGCGCGCAAGTTAATTGGCATTGGCAAACAGCTATTACCGACATTCAGGCAAATACAACCGCGCACGAAAGTGAAAGTAATAGTATCAATCAAGAGCTAGAAGTGCAAAACGCAACAGCTCCCTTACGCCTTATAACCCAACAAGGTGAAGAGGTACTTGGAGATATTGCAATAATTGCCACTGGTGGTTTAGCTTATGGACGATTACAAGTAAGTGATTTAGTTAAAAACTTTAGTTTTGTTGAGCAAGATAAACAAGGTTGGATTGCAACTCAACCAGGTTTAGTACCACTGGCTTATAACAGTGAAAGCTCTTTTTATCGTCAGCTAAGTGGTTGTTGTGTATATGTAAATATTACTAATCAAGAGCGTAGCCAAAGCTTTAGCCATAATCTGTTATTTACCCATCAGGGGATTAGTGGTCCGGCAGTATTACAAATTTCGAATTATTGGCAAGCTGGACAAGCGGTTTATATCGACTTCTTGCCTAGAGTTGATTTAGAACATATTCTCAAAACCACTCGTCAACAGGGCAAGTTTACTTTTACCCAACAGGTAATGTCTGCGATTAAAGATTATAACGATGATTCACAAAGTAATACTTTAAGCCATCAAATTACAGCTAAGGCGCAAGTTAAATCTTTACTTACTAAACTCTTACCGACTTCATTAGTTGATTTATGGGAGAATTTACAAGCTGATAGTCGTAAAACAACTTATATCGTTAAACAAATTCAGCCGCTACTAACTTTACAAATTGCCCAATTAACTCAAGAGCAAATACAAACTCTCACTGATTTTTTAAAGAATTATGAGTTTATCGCAACACAAGATTGTGGATATGATAAAGCGGAAGTCATGCGTGGGGGGATTAATACAGATCTCTTAAGTTCACGTACTATGGCATTTAAAGCTTGGCCGCAAGTTTACTCGATTGGTGAAGTAGTTGATGTTACCGGTCAACTGGGAGGTTTTAACTTTCAGTGGTGTTGGGCAAGTGCTTATGCCGCCTATAAAGGTATTTGTGCTCAATTAGGATTAACTCCGGTAACCATTGCAGATTTACTAGAGTAACTCTTGTCTTGATAATTCTTGTTGAGTAATAGTTTAAGGTAAATTTTACTTGAACGGTTTGTTTAAATAATTATTTAAGTCAAGAGATTAATAAAGCTACGGGATAAAATATTTTTATCTCGTAGCCTCATTTTTTAGTGCTTTTATCTTGGATATTTTGTATTTCAGACAGCTATACAAATTAAGTAACAATTATTAAAAATTAACTTTAAAATAAGTATTAAATAGCCTTAAATATTTTTTGTAAAGCGAAATTTTCAAAAATGTTAATTTAATAATCAATGGTTTAAAGAAAAAGTTGAAAAAAGTGTTGTCAAAAGCTTTAAGTTAATGCTAAGATAAAAACATAACTTAACCAGAATAAAAAATTACAAATTTTTCCAGATTTCTTTTAAATTATTTTTAATAACCACTTCCTACTTTTGAGGAATAGATTATGAAACTTAGAAACTCATATAACCCTGCTTCATGCAACTATGTAAATCTTAACACTGTTGTAGCTCACCATCATCACCATCATCATTAATACAGTCTTTGTCGCTCTATAGTCTTTATGGAGTGAGAGGATTCGTACCTTTATATGCCTATCTAGCCCTTAGATAGTCCGCATTTTTAAATCCCATTTTTCTTTTTCTTCTTTTTTGAGTTATTTTTAGGTAGCACTTAATTTACCAGAACGCGACTTGCAATTTTACCTAGAAATATTTTAACTTTAGTCATTTACTAACGTTAATAAGCTTAGTTTTACGGTTTAAGTCTTTACTTTTACGGTAAATCTTACTATTTTAACTACAACTCTTAGCAGCTTTTTATCTCCTCGTTAACTATGCTTTAGTTTGTAGCTTAAACACTAACTTAAATTTTAAATTTAAATTAAAAAACTTAAATTTATTTCATCTCAGGCACAAAGAGATTTACTCAATTGTAGTTGACCTTTCATTTATTTATTAAGTATAAGGTTGGCTTCTAGATACATTTTTTAAGTTAAATCTTCTTAGGTAATTGCCCTAAGC
>NZ_NRJG01000010.1 GCF_003585935.1 Psittacicella hinzii | reverse complement strand
TTTGCAACCTAAATTCCGCAAATTTTAGATAATGGGAAAGCGCTGTTTTTAGGTATATTTATATTAACAAGTCCTTGAAAATCAACCTGTTGTTCAGAAAAACAAAATGCAAAACTCTAACATTACATGAGCTTTCATTACATTAGTATTGAACAATAAAACCAAAGCGTGCGAAGTGTCACCAAAATACGTTTTATATTAATAAGGAACTATATTATAGGTATTACTAATCGTATCTGGTAAGTTGAAATTAAAACAGATAAATTCCATAAAACTGAAATACCTTTAGTATACAAGTTGCTCATATTTTATAGACAGACAAACCAACTTGTTAAAGTAATTAGAAGAAATCTTTTTTACATAAAAAAACTAAAATGGCTTTGTCATTATGCATTTTGGGAGTTTAGGTTTGCAACTAGTGCCAGTTTTAAGTTCGCTTAACTCTGGTAAGTGCTTCTAGTTGCAAACACCATTTTGCTCTTAGTTATAAACTCAATTACGACAAATTAAGTTTATAGTGCGTAGACTGGCAGCTTGCTAGCTGTCTTGTATACCAATTCACTACCTCATTTTTCCCAAGATAAGGAGTAGCCATGCGTATTGGCTTAAATCTAGAAAACAGCCAAGCTGCAAAAGCTGGTTTAGTATTTGCTGAATTACAACGTGTTGCTGGTGAGCAATATGGTCATGAAGTAGTAAACGTTGGGATGTTATCTGAAAACGATCATCATCTAACTTACATTCATTTAGGTATTCAAGCGGGCTTACTACTTAACTCTAAAGCCGTAGACTTTATGGTAACTGGTTGTGGTACAGGTCAAGGTTCATTAATGAGCTACAATGCTCACCCTGGTGTAGTTTGTGGTTACTGTTTAGATCCAGCAGATGCTTTCCTTTACAGTCAAATTAACAATGGTAATGCCGTATCTATTCCTTTTGCTAAAGGATGGGGTTGGGCTGCCGAGTTAAATTTACGTTATATTTTTGAAAAACTCTTTGACGGACCACGCGGTGAAGGCTATCCAAAAGAACGCGCAGTACCACAACAAACTAATGCGCGTATCTTAGGACAAGTAAAAGTAGGTTTAGCTAAAGACTACTTAGAAGGCTTAAAAGCTTTAGATCAAGAGTTAGTAAAACAAGCCGTAGGTCACCCTGATTTCCAAAAAGTATTCTTTGCGCATGCGCAAGATCAAGCTTTAGTGGCTTACGTAAAAGAATTATTAGGTCAATAAGCGATCCGATTTTAGATCTATAACAGGTCTGACATTAAGTTACTAGCTAGTTGTGATTAGATCGATAACTATTAGATCTCTAACAGATCATATTAGATTAACTGACAATTATTTAGTTGCGTCGTCTTCCCTTAGGTAAGCAAAAAGTAAGAAATGAGCTCTAGGGATTAAACCAACCTAGTCTCTAGGGCTGTATCTTCCTTTTGTGGAGGTTTTTGTATGTCCCACCTGAAAGTGGCTTTAGTTGGTGAGTGCATGGTAGAGTTGCAAGCAACCTCTGTACCCAACCAATACACCCAAACATTTGGCGGTGATACGTTTAATACGGCAGTATATTTACGTCGCGTGCTCACTCCAGCTCAAGCTGAGATTTCATACATTACAGCTGTGGGCACAGATCCTCTTTCGCAGCAAATGCTGGCACGCTTTAACGAGTGTAACTTGGACACGAGCCTTGTAACACAAAACCCGAACAAGTTCCCTGGTCTCTATGCCATTAACCTCGATGACAAAGGTGAACGTAGTTTTAGTTACTGGCGCTCGGACGCCGCAGCACGTTATCGCTTTGTTGGTATGAGTCTTGAGCAACTTGTAGCTTTATGGCAACAGTTTGACATAGTGTACTTCTCGGGTATTAGTTTAGCGATTTTACCTTCAGAAACGCGTGATACCTTTGTACAGAGTCTAGCCCAAGCTAGCAAGCAAGTTAAAGTAGTCTTTGACTTAAACTATCGTCCGCGTTTATGGGAAAGTAAAGAGTTAGCTAAAGCTTACTTTGAGCAAATTGCGCAATTTGCACAAGTACTCTTTTGCTCAAACGACGAAGATGCTCTGCTTTATGACAAAGAAATCGTTCCTGCAGCGCAACCTTATTGCTTAAGTGCGTTTCAAGCATCAGAGCCAAGCTTACTTGAACAAGCGATTGCGGTTGTAAGTCAAGCGCGTGCACAACAAGCCGATGTGATAACGGCGTTACAAGCCTTAGAACAACAAACCCATCGTCATCTAGTATTTAAGCAACGTGATACGGTGCAGTTCTATCCTACAGGTATTGACTATGCTCAATTGCTTGATAAAGGGGTCGTAACTTCGTACGAGTATCAAGCTTTAGTGGTAAATAAACCACAACAAGTAATGACTTATAGCTTTACTCCACTCGAAAAGGTAGTTGATACAACTGCGGCTGGTGATAGCTTTGCAGCTGGGATTATTGGCGCGTTTCTAGTCTTAGGCACAAGTGCGCAGCAAGCTGCTAAACTTGCCCAACAAGTAGCTCAACAAGTAATCTGCCATAAAGGAGCGATTATTCCTGCCGAATATACTCATCCTTTTGCCTCATAGGGCAGAATATGTATTTTTTAACCTAGAGTTCTTAGCTAGAGGTTTAGCACTTGCGAGTTTTAATGGCTTCCGAAGCGTTAAAGCTACAGCTCTTGGCTGTATTTATGACAAAAACTTACCTCTTAGCATCTAATGTTTCGAGCCCAAGGATTAAGTAACTTAAGCTGATGAAGGTATTACTTCTTCACTTAAGCAACCAATTGCAGCTTCTAAACTTTAGCTAAGGATCTTCTTGGTTAGTGGTAAATTCTTTTCCGAATAGAGTTTACTTATTTGCTCTCTTAAAATATTTACTTGTATCCGTTTGCCAGGCAAACCGATACCTTTTTATCTAAGGATATCTTATGTCCCATGTAGAAAAAAAAGCACAGTTAGTTAAATTAATGACAGCTAGCGGTATTATCAATGCTTTAGCAATTGATCAACGCGGCGCATTAAGAAGATTAATAGGTGATACTACTCCAGTTGCTGATTTAGAGCATTTTAAATGCCTAGTAAGTAAAGAGTTAACTCCTTACTCATCTTCGATCCTACTTGATCCGGAAATCGGTATTCCTGGTTCAAAAGAACGTGACGCTAATTGTGGTCTACTCATGGCTTATGAAAAAACCGGCTATGATAAAACCGTAAAAGGACGCTATCCGGATTTATTAGATTTATTCTCTGTTAAACGCTTAAAAGATTTAGGTAGTAACGGGATTAAATTATTAATTTATTATGATGTAGATGAAGGTGATGAAGTGAACGAGCGTAAACGCGCGTTTGTAGAACGTGTGGGTGCAGAATGTTGTCACGCCAATCTGCCATTATTCTTAGAGATTTTAACTTACGATCATACAACTGATGATAAAGTAGAATTTGCCAAAGTAAAACCGCGTAAAGTAATTGCGGCAATGCAAGAGTTCTCTAATCCAGTGTATGAAGTAGATGTACTGAAAGTTGAAGTACCAGTTGATATGAACTTGGTGGAAGGCTTTACGAAAGAAGGTGTAACTCCGGTGTACACCCAAGCACAAGCAGCCGAGTTCTTTGCGCAACAAAGTGCAGCAACCCATTTACCATTTATCTTCTTATCAGCAGGGGTAAGTCCGGAGCTATTCCGTCAAACCTTAGCCTTTGCGAAAGAAGGTGGTTCAACCTTTAACGGGGTGTTATGTGGTCGTGCAACTTGGGCAGGTGCTGCCGAAGAATATGCTAAATCAGGTAGTCAAGGCGTAGTAGCTTGGTTACGTGAAACAGGGGTACAAAATATTACGGCTTTAAATGAAGTGGTAGAAAAATATGCTACACCTGTAGATTTAGATAAGCTTTATAGCAAATAATCTTAAAAGAAGAACCTTAAAATCTAAGTCGACCGTAAAGTGAAGCTTGGCTTTACTTTAGGGGATGTATTATCTGTAAACTCTAGCTTAGGCTAGAGTTTTTTGCGTTGGGCTAAAATATCCTCTAAAGGAAAATATCCTCTAAAGGAAAATATCCGCTAAAATAAAAAATCCCCTAAAGCAATGCTTTGGAGGATCAGACTGTTATGAGAAATATAATTTTTTAAACTAGGTTTTAATTAGAAACTGTAACCTAATAATACAGAGTATTGGTTACTTGGTAATTTACCAGTTGATAGGTCACCACCAGCGAATTTATATTCGAGTTTAGTGTGTAAGTATCTTACGCTTAAAGTAAATTTGTACACATCAACTCCTAATTCAACATTGAAGTATAGGTCATTCGAACTCGCACGGTAGTCAGCTTTTTGGTTTAGAGTTAAACCATATTGACTAGCTGACATATCAACTTTAATTTTCGCATCTGAATGAGATAAGAAACCAACACTTAAACCAAAGAATGGTCTAACGTTTGTTGTAGGGAATAAATAGCTACGAGCTTTAACCCCTAATTGGAAATCTTGTTGTGAGAATTTAACGTTGTAGTTAGCAGTGAAAGTTTGACCTACAGAGTTAAAATCGTATTTGTATTTAGTGTAAGAGTAGAAGAACTCTGGACCAACGTATAAAGTAGCTACGTCGTCACCTGCGATTTTAAATAATGCAGCACCACATACAGTGAAACCTTTGAATTTCTCTTGCGCGTAACGGTCAAATTTATAACCTGCTTGTAAGTCATACACTACAGCGTCAGTACGAGCAGCTGCGTTTTGCGCAGAGAAAGCTACTACTGAAGCAGCGGCTAAAGTAGTTAATAAAACTTTTTTAAATATAATGGATAAGATTTTAAGTTGACAAATGAATAAACAATATTAGCAAAGCTGATAGGTAAAAATAAGCGAGCGTATATGAAAAGTTAAATTAGTTCAATTTAACTAATAGATACATAGGTTAGTGAGATTTTAGGGTAAGAGACGGTGTCTTCTCTTAAGCTCGACTTATTGGTGTAATTACCTGCCTTATGCAGCTCGAGGTTGTTGCGAGTAATAACAATGAATTGCGAGTACTTGTAAGTAATTGTAAGCAATTTTATAGCGCAATGCGGCTGTGTTGCACTTGCATTTGCAGTTATATTTGCTGCTGTATTTGCAGCTATATAAGGGGTTATCAGTTTTACCATGCTATTATAGCCGATTTAACAAATTAGCCAGCAACAAAATCTGCTATTTGCGACTGGTGACCACTTTTTATGCAAACTTTTGCAAATAAAAAGACAAATTTGTATGTGTCGAACAATAATTTTTGCAAATATGGCCAGTTTAAAAAGTTGAATTATACGGCGATCTGTCTTGCTTCACAAAGCGAAAGATATAGTGATGTTTATAAACATTCATAAACATCGTTATGATTAATATCGATATTAGCTTCAAGTTACTATGCAAAAAGTACCTACACAAATTTGTGTAGGTACTTGGAGAAATCATATGTCAATCTATAAATTATTGAAATGAAGAATATGAAATATTAAATAAAAGCTAGTAGATAAAACTACCATTACCAAGCCTGCGTCTTTAGAGTCAAAGACGAGTTGTCGTTAGTTTATGAGCTTTATGGATGAGCTTTATTTTTTCAGTGCTTTGCTGCGAGCATTTTTAGTTGCTATTACAGCACTGCGAGTAAGAATTTCTACTTCGTCCCAACGACCAGCATTCATCAGATCTTGAGCAATAAACCAAGAACCTGATACAGCATATACTGAAGACACATTAAAGTAATCAGCGAGATCACCTTCAGTAATACCACCAGAAGCAAGAATGCTAATGTTTGGTAAAGCTGCTGCAATGGCTTTAAGGGTTTTAGCGCCACCTAAAGCTTCAGCTGGGAAGAATTTCACATGATCGAAACCATAAGATTCAGCTAGTAGCATTTCGCTTGGAGTACATACACCTGGATAGAATGGGATTTCATGGTACTTTGCAGCTTCAACTAGTAATTCAGGAGTAGCTCCTGGACTTACCATAAACTGCGCTCCAGCAGCTTTAGCTTGACGGTATAAGTTTGGATCAGTAACCGTACCAGCACCGATATTTAAATCAGGGAACTCATCACGTAATAAACGAATTACGTCAAGAGCAATAGGAGTACGTAAAGTAATCTCTAAGTTAGTTAAACCACCTTTTTTTAGTGCTTCAGCTAGAGGTACAGCTTGAGCAATGTTTTTTAAGGTAATAACTGCTACTAGAGGAACTTTTTCAATTTGCGCGTAAGTTAGATGCTTAGTCACCATATGTGAACATCCAAACCCTAGAAAGGGAGATAATTACAAGAAAGATAATGAAGA
Organism: Psittacicella hinzii; assembly: GCF_003585935.1. Classification (GTDB taxonomy): domain Bacteria; phylum Pseudomonadota; class Gammaproteobacteria; order Enterobacterales; family Psittacicellaceae; genus Psittacicella; species Psittacicella hinzii. Next base: position 14,167 of record NZ_NRJG01000010.1, on the reverse strand, counting down.
ACTGATAAGCCAGACGCATAAATCAAGTTTATGGTAAACAAGCTGTCAGTTCAACAAGTAATTAGTTGTAACAACTTATTACTTGCTGCCTAAATGTAAGAGTAAGTTTTAGTAATTTTGAGGAAAATAATTACTAAAATCTCTTATCTATTATCGTAAAAATGACGTAAAAAAGCACTAAAAAATTTATCGGTTTTTACGGCAGTTTTTGGGCAGCAAAGGGCAGTGATAGAACAGAAAATAAGAGTTTAAAAATAAAGGTAAGGCAAGGTAACGAATAGTAAAAATAGCAACAGGTTGCTAACCGCCATAAGCTTGTGATTATTAAGAATTAAAGTCGTAAATTTTACTTTTAACAAGTCGAAAAAGCTTGCAAATTTTTCTTGCAAATTAATACAAAATCCCCCTCGCTAAGACTAAGCTCGCGAGGGGGATTTTTAAATTGAAAAATTGTAATTTTTGCAAAGTGGTCATCAGACAACTTTTTGACCTACAATTTAGTCAACAATTGCCGATTTTAGGCTAAATCTTGCATTGCTTAAACTTACTAATGGCATTGCTTAAACTACTAATGACATTGATTTATGGCAAGCTTTATTTAAGTACATACTCCCCATCTTTAACCATTATTAGCTACCAGCAATAATGCTTTAGATCTGCAGCAAGGCTTTAGATCTTAAAATAGAACTCTTTAGTCGAGATTATTTATCTTTAGCAAAGTATTGTCCATAAGCTGCACAGAACTCTCGTCCTTGGGCATTAAGCTTAATTGCTAACTCTAGTAAAGGAGATTGTAAGCCTAAAGTAATCATTTGATAAGCATTAAAGTTATGACACTCTTGGAATACCTTTTGCGCAATTACACGTTGTTTTTGTGGATCAAGGGTTGCTTTAAGGACTTCTTCTTGTTCTTTATTAGTTAGTAAGCGATTGTAGTAAAGATTTGGATAGTATTGAGCAGCAATATCTTTACCTAAAATCGAACTGAAGAACTCTACGATGTTTAATCTACTAAAGTAACTAAAATCTTGGCTAATGAGTTCGGCATTGTTCAAGAAGATGTACTTAATCAGGTCAGCTTGTTTTGCTACCGGAAGATTACTAATCTTAGTATTTACTACCGGTAGACTATCGTTATATGCCGCAAAACGAGTTTTATTAGAAAGGGTTACACCATTGTCTTTGATTTTTTGCTTAATCAGCAGCATACGCACATGAGGATCTCCAGCATACTGTTTATTTAAAGCTTGCAGCTCTGGACTATAACCTCCAAGTTGTTTAATCGCTTGTTGTAAGTAAGCTTGTTCACTTGCTGAAGCATTAGCTTGCCCTGGGTCTGCTTCAATGCTGCTATTAGCGTCACTACTAGTGCTACTGCTCACGCTATTACTTGTATCACTACTTGCGCTATTATCACTCACATTACTGTTGTTTGTATCGGAAGCAACAGCCTTATCGGTTGGAGTTTGACTAGCTTGTTCGGTTGCTTTTTCAGAAGTTACTGTAGTTTGATTAGTAGTTGCTTGGCTAGAGCTTGAATTAACCTTATCCGAGCTTTGTTGTGCAGGTGTTTGACTAGCAGTCTGCTCAACCTTGTTTTCTATGGTGCTTTGCTCTCCAGAGGCAGCTGCTTGTTTTTCTTTTTCAGCATTCGCTAGATTATGAGCTTGTAAAGCTAGTTGTCTTACTTGTGCTACATAAGTAGCTTGTGAGTTAATTTGGCTTTCGCTTAATTTAACAGCTGGTAAAACAGTAGTAGAAGTAATATCTAAATCTACAACAGGAGTTTGCTCGTTACTTTGTGCAATTAGTTCTTCTTCTCTGTTGGCTGGAGCTGTATTGGATGACGCATCTCCCACTGGATCAACGGCTGTTTGCTCTTGAGCAGCGTTTGCATCTAAAGGTGCTGTTGCCGTTGTTGCTGCCTTCGAAGTATCAGTTGTAGCTATATTAGCTGTAGTAGCTGTAGATGTAGCAGCATTAGTAGTTGCTGTTGTAGTCTCTACATTGTTACTCGAAGTATCTGTGCTAGTTTGCGACTTATTAGTAGCGTTAGCTTGAGTAGCTTGGTTGTTTGGGCTAGCTTGTTGAGATTTAGTAGTGCTAGCGTTACTACTATTAATAACCTTACCATCGCTTGGTAAAGTCGCTGGAGCTTTATCGTCTAAGGTAGTATTAGTACCTGTTGGTACAGTTAGAGGAATATTTTTGTGATTAATTGGGCTAAGAGCTACTTTAGGAGTGGTAGTAGTTTTTAACTGTGGTAACTGCTTATTGTGTTGTTGATAGAGTTTGGTAGCTGTAGTTGGATTTAGCTGTACGGTTTTGGTTACCTGTGGTTGACTATTCTCTAAAGTTTTACAAGCCGTAAGAGATAAAGCTAGACCACCAATTAATAAACTTAAAGAGCTAAGTTTTAACGTGCGTTGCACTTTAGATTTAGAGGCTGAATTTGCAGTTAGGTTCTGCTTTGAAGAAAGGGGAAATTTGAGTTTCATAGGCTCTTCCTTATTGTTTGAGCTATGGGTAAAAAAGTTTACCACTTGGGATGTAAGTTATTCTGTTCAGCTTTAAGTTTGTTCTTATATGGACTTTGTGTTTCTCTTATCTGCTAGAGGTAAATATAGCTTGCTCTTTACACCGATATCTAAGTCTCAAGAGAAGACAATGAGATTAATTTTCTTTGCTAGGTAAAAATGTTCCGTATGTGTAATGAGAAAGTAAAGATAGCTAACCAGTAAGCAGGTTAAGCTTAAAATTACATACTAGAGACAGAGCTTGTTTGGAGAAAAAGAATGAAATTTAAAGATAAAGATTAAGGGAAAAGTAAGTCGTTTGGAGGCATGTTGGAGTAGACCAACAAGAATAGGGAAGATAAGAGTAGACTGCGTTGGACAAGAATAAACTTACGAGGATATATAGCAGATTAAGTTATGCTTATCTAGTACATGGTGCTGTAGCCTTGAGCTGTAATCTTAAGTTGTGTAACAAAGTGTAACACTGCTAGAAGTTGTAGTACTTTTGTATACAGCTACTACTTAAGGGATTGCAGCTATGGTTTACAGAGAGCTATAACGTTGATCTTTAATGAATCGATCTTTATACTTACATTATACAACCTCATAGATCTTTAAGCGCTATTAATGACCGTAGATGGCGGGTTTTAGCCTAAAAACAAAGAGAAAATCCTTAATAACCATATTGAGGTTATGGGTTTAAATGTAGCCTTGGTTGAGTTGCGATTCATTGCTGGTTTTGGTTTTTTATAGTGGTGCTTTGGGGAGTTATACTTTGGGTAGTTTTACGTTGGGGGTAGTGCTTTGGTTGACGTTATTCTAATTAGTAGTGCTACTTTATGTAGTCTTACTTTAGGCGTAGTGCTTGAGCAGTGGGGTGAGGTGTCGTAGCAAATAAATAATCCCCATAACTAAACTAGTTATAGGGATTGCAGATATAACTCTCATTAGAGAGTAGACATAATTTTGTAGTCTTGCTTACTTAACTTTGACTTTAGAGACTTTACCTACTTTAATATTGTGTTTACGACAAAATTCTAATCCTTGTTGATTAAATTTTTGCGCTAAGGTGAGAAGTCTACCGCTTAAGCCTGTGGTTTCAATGTGGTAAGCATTGTAACCTTCACATTCACACCAAATACGATTATGGATGTTATCGGCATTAGAGCGTGAACGAATGTAAGCTTTAAGTTTTTCTTGTTCGGCCGGAGTTAAGAGGCGATTTGGATAAGTTTCCGGATCATAGATCATGGCAATAGGTAAGCCAAATAAACTATCAAAGAACTCGGCTGCGTTTAAGTCATTAAAGTAGTTAAAATCTTGTAAGATCAGCACATAGTTGTTAATAAAACTGTACTTAACTAATTCTGGTAAGATTTCTGGATCTTGGTAGATCTCATTTACTACTTCGTAGTTTTCGGGTAAAGTTGCTGCATAAGCTGCAAAGCGAACTTTTTGCACGCTCTCTTGAGGTTTATGTGCCATAGTATTTTGCACATAATGATTTACTCGATAGAGACGCCAATGACTATCAACGAGTTGTTGGTTAATCAGTTGCACTTGCGGCGTATTGCTAGCAAATTTAACTTTAACTGCTGCAATCTCTTGTCCGACTGCTTGGATTTCTTCTTCCAATGCACTCTTAGTTGCTAATAATGAGCCAATAGGAATAGGTGCTGGTAAGCGATTTAAGTACATAGTAGGAGTAACTTGCTCGTTACTAGCTGTATTTGCAGTATTATCGCTATTTGCTTTATTCTCACTAGCCGAGCTAGCTTTATTAGCGTTAGCATTAGCATTAGAAACTGTGTTAGCTGGAGCTTTATTTCCTTGCTTGTCTTTGTTATTGCTTGGCGTTGTTGAAGGTGCAGCTGGTGCTGGCTTCGTAACTTCAACTTGCGGCATTTTAGACTGTGCTAATAAAACGTGAGCCTGATGGTTTATGTTACTAGCTGCATTAGAATTAGCGCTAGTTGTAGCTCCTTGTGAGTTGTAGCCTGGATTTAAGGCTGCAACATTGCCATTGACACTAAGATTTACCTTAGCGTTAGGAGCTGGCTGCGTTTGTACCGTTTCACGTCCCCACGCAAGAATACGTTTTACACCTTGGCTCATGCCATTGCCTAGAGCTTGACTTGCACTTGGCATAGTTAGAAGTTTGCCAAGGTTTGAAGTTTGGCGACCACCAGTGTATTCACTGGCTACTAACGGAGTATCGGTTAAGTCTGGGATACGAGCTGAAGCAAGGCTAGATTTAACTTCTCCTTGACTAAAATGCGTATCATCTGGAATAAAGCCATAGCGTGTCAGAATTTCTTCTTTCGGGACATTGCTATAGCCATAAGTCGCTGCCATTTCCATTTGTAGCATTACTTGTTGCATTTGTAACGCTGGTTGCGGTAAGGCATAGTGCAACATTTCATAATCTGGTTGCGCTTGGGTTTCTAAATTAGTAATAAAGCGTACCGGATTAAGGTTGCGTTGATGAGTATAAGATTGTACCAACTGCATACCTGGTAACGGGAAGTGTTGGTGCATTAAAGGTACATCTAACACTGCCTGTTGTAAGAACTCAAGTTGGTGTTTAAAACTATAAATTGGACCATGCGGTGAACACATTGCCCGATTATATTGACGTAAACTCAATACAGCTAAAGCTGCAGGAGTTTCTGGATAATTTATTCCTTGTTGCACACTAGTTGCAGGGTACTGGCGATTCTGTAATTCAAACAGATTAACCGGAGCAGTACGTGGTGCTGGATAGTAAGGAGCAGCGGCGATTTGCGTTGAGGTTTGAGCATGGGCTAGTTGCAAGCCAATGCCTAAACTCATAAGCGAGAGCACTCCTTTTAATTCCCAGACAATTACTCGTGCGGGAGTAAATTGAGAATGCGGAAAGTACATGTAAATAGAAACAAACTATTAATATAGAAATCGATCAAAATCGTCTCCAAAAGCACGATTTTATAGTTTATATATTTTATGTGTTTTTCTTTGCCAGTGGGCAATAATTTATACTTCTTATTGCCACTTAACCGACAAATGTGAGAGAAATTACAAGAAGATAGGTAAAAAGTAAGTCATAACTTTCAAGGAGCAAAGCATAGTTTAAAAAGGAGAAAGTACGACAAAGAGAAACTTAAGGTTGTGTAATTTCGTGCTTTTAGGCACAAAAGAGCAAGTGCTGCTTGAGAGTAGTGCTATGAGGAGCGCGGTAGAAATACAGACTGCTGCTATTGGTTAGCAGTTCGTAAGTAGTGCTATAGCTATTGTTGATAGTGGGTATCATGAGTAGCGCTAACCTATATAGAAACGCAATAAACTAGTACAGGTAACTAGCTCTAATAACTAGTACAGATATCTAGCTCTAACTCCTGCTTATTTTTTACATGCTCTCTTGATTTGAGGTAATTAGATCTGCATGAGTACTAATCACTAGATTTGCTAGTGTCTGGATCTATGAATAGCTCTTAACATATAGAATCATCTGGATCTCAATCGCAAAACTGTGACTCAAGTCACAAATTTAAAGCGCTTTTTGTACTTTAAAAGACCTTTGTGTTAAAATCAAAAAGAACGAAAATTTTTTATTGCGAAATTATTTCCGGCTTTACGACTAGCTTGTAAAGTTAGAGTTAATTTCTTTTTCGCCTAAGTGCAAGGATTATACAATGACAGAGAAAAAAACAACTCTCTATACCATTGACTTTAGTCAATTTACTCCAGACAATTTACGTCCTCTTTTTGAAACACATAAAGCTAAAGTTTTAGCGAGTGTTGATAAACTAGTTGCTTTAGAGAACCCAACGCTTGAAGACTTCTATGGTGAAGAATCATATGATGAAACCCTAGAATGTGAATTAAATTGGGAAGCAATCGATCATATCAGTAGTACTATGTCTACTCCTGAATATATTGAAGCTTACAATGCTTTAAACGAAGATCGTGCACGTCTTTCTTTACAAGTAAGTATGAATAAAGACATTTATAAACAATACTTAAAACTTGTAAACTCTCCAGACTACGACAATTACTCAACTGAAGTTAAACGTGATTTAGAGTTAAGTCTACTTGGCTATAAATTAAACGGGATTGAGCTGGAAGGTGAACAAGCAGCTGAGTACCAAGAGAATGCAGTTAAACTTTCAGAGTTAAGCACTAAAGTTTCAAACAACCATTTATATGCCCGTCAAGCTTGGCAAAAACTAATCTTAGATCCTGCTGAACTTGAAGGTGTACCAAACACAGGTTTAGAATTACTGCAAAGCCTAGCGCAAGAAAATGGTTATGAAGAAGGTTATTTATTAACCTTAGCTCCACCAGTTATTTCTCAAATCATGGGTCACTGTAATAACCGTGAATTACGTAAAGAGCTATACTTAGCTTATGCTTTCTTAGCATCTCCAGATGATACTACTGGTGGTAAGTTTGACAACAGTGAGCTTGTACAACAAATTTACGAACTTAAAACTCGTCAAGCGCAACTATTAGGCTTTAAAAACCACGCTGAACGTTCACTGGCTTTAAAAATGGCTGAAAGCCCAGAACAAGTAATTAAGTTCTTAAAAGACTTACGTAGCCATTCGGTTGGTAAAGCGCAAGAACAACTAGCTACCTTAACATCTTTTGCGAAAGAGCAAGATGGTCTAGAGAAATTAGAACTTTGGGATTTAGGTTACTATACGCAAAAATACGCCAAAGAAAAATTCCACGTAGATTCAGAGTTAATTCGTCAATACTTCCCAGAAAACGTAGTATTAAAAGGTTTATTTACGGTTGTAGGTAAACTATATGACTTAACTTTTGAAGTGGATGAAAGCGTAAAAACTTACCACCCAGATGTAAAATTCATCCGTGTATATGAAAACGGAGAATTAATCTCTGGTTTATATCTAGACATCTATGCTCGTACGACCAAACGTTCTGGTGCATGGATGAACCAAGCTTTTGGTCGTTTTGAAACCGCAACACGTGTAAAACTACCAGTAGCTTATGTATGTGGTAACTTTACTCCTCCAGTAAATGGTAAACCAGCTTTATTAACCTTTAGTGAAGTAGAAACTCTATTCCATGAGTTTGGTCATGCTCTGCATTTATTACTAACTAAGACTAAACTTCAAGCTTTATGTGGTACAGCTGTAGAGTGGGATGCCGTAGAATTACCTTCACAAATCCATGAAAACTGGGTATCAGAACCAGAAGCATTAAAATACATTTCTGCACACGTAGAAACAGGTGAACCTTTACCAGCTGATCTAATCGAACGTATGCAAGCGCTAAATAAATTCACTTCAGGTGGTCTATTCTTAACTAACCAAGTTGAATATGGTCTGTTCGATATGGAGTTATTTAGTAAAGGTAGCGATGATACACGCGACGTTCACCAAGTATTAAAAGACGTACGTGCCGAAACTACAGATTTAGTGTTTGGTACACGTAAAACTTGGTTTGCCAATACGTTCGAACACATTTTCACTGGTGGTTACTCTGCTGGTTACTATAGCTATTTATGGGCAGAGATTTTATCAGCAGATGCTTTCGCTGCTTATAAAGAAAAAGGTGATGTGTTCGATAAAGAAGTAGCAACTTCGTTCAAAAACAACATCCTTGCTCAAGGTGGTACTTACCCAACTATGGAAAACTATAAACGTTTCCGTGGTCGTGAGCCAAGCCCAACTGCGTTATTAACGCATTACGGCATTCTTGAGCCAAGCAAATAATATTTCTTCTAGTACAATACTATTTACTTAGGTAATATTTACTTGAGTTAATAAATACCATTTCTTCAAGATAAATAGTATCGCTAGGTTAATATTAAGTTTGACAAGATATAACTTAAGCCCCAACAAGCAAGCTACTTGCTGTTGGGGCTTATTGTCTGTTACTGGTTCAGAGGTTTAGGAAGTTTAGGAGGTTAGCTCGAACTTGAAGTTCGATTTCGACTCTCGTGCAAATTACTTTACGCTCGTGCAAACTCCTCTACGCTCGTGTTAGGTTGCCCTTTACGTTTTTATTAGCAAGTACTTTATGCTTTTGTTAGCTAGTTCTTTTGCTTGTTTTATCTAGCAGCTAGCTATCTTTAGCAAGCTCTTTAGAATTGAATTTCAGCCGTAACTCCCTCTCATTTGCCATTTAGGCTTCAACGAGCGAACTAATTTGCTCTTTGCCTTGATTAGCGAAACCGCCTAGTTCACCTTGTGCTAAAATGTGGGTAAAACCCCACTCTAGCTCTAGTTCTCGGAGATAAATATGACTACCCATAGTAAGTCTCATTACGTAAATTTAAAACAATTAGATACTTTACTCAGCACGGTTCATACGACCAATGCTTTACAACAATTACTCTTTATTCAAGATAGTTATTTCAATCCAGTATACAGTGGTAACTATGCCTTTGATGCGCATAATTCGGTAGTTGATCTCTCGACTTATGTAGCAGGCTTAACTCGTCAATTATTTGCGAATTGTCTTCCAGAAGTATTCCCTTATTCAGTTTATAAACAAGGGGATAAACTATCAGCTTCGTTTAATGCTCCGGTTGATGTAGTAGATGCCGTACGCCAAGACGTAGAAGTAAAAGTACAACAGTTAAACGCTATTGCAGGGACGCAAGCTGTAGATGTTAACACTTTACTCAATGAGGCTTTAGCGCAGTCAGACGATTTAATCCCTTATTGCCGTCGCGTGAGTTTAGATGGTTTCTGGAAATTCTGTACCGTAGTTGCGGCTTTACAACCAGATATTTCTGATAATGCAGACGAAATTGCTCTTGCTGTATCGAGTACCTTTGCTGATCTTTCAGAAGAAAGTTTAGGCTTTGATCCGGAGATTCTTAGTGATGCAGGTAATATCCGTTTCTTATTTAGCTTAGCTCGTAAGATCTTCTACTATTATAACTGTAGCTATGAAGATTTTAAACGGGCAATGCTAAATTTAGTTGCTGAATTTACAGCCGTAGAATATGACATCGATGATGTTGATCCACAATTATTTAACAATGAACCTATTGTTTATAATCTGGTTTCGGCTGAGATTATTGAGCAACATGCCTTAGAAAACGGCATTATTATTACCGATTTCTATGACTATGGTAAACAAAATCAATCATGGATGCTAGATCGTGTAACTCCGGAGTTTCCTGATTACATAAATGAAGATGACATTGAAGAGGCAATAGATATGGAAGAAGATAAAACTCAAGATAACGCTAATACAGCAACGTCACAGACTCTCGATTTTTTAAACAACCTTTCACCTGAAGATCGAATGAGTTTATTGCAATTATTAGCGAATAAAATGACTAATGAGACTAAAGAGTAAAAACGTCAAACTTTTCTCTTGCTAAATCGTGAGTTTTAGCGTGAAATATGTACTTCACTAAAAAGATAGTTTATAACTTAAGTCTTTTTATGTGTGAGTGTAAATTAATAAAAAAGCACCTGGTTTCCCAGGTGCTTTTTTATTGGTATAAACCTACGCGTAGTAATTTTAGAGTAGAGTCTAAGGACGAGTAGGTGCTTTATGGAATAGGGTTAAGGCAATAAAGATAAAGGCTAAGACACAAGCGGCAATTAAGCAGTAGAAGCCACCGTCCCAACCATAGTTATCTACTACCCAGCCGAGTACAGTCCCGGCACTTGCCGAACCAAAGAGATAACCAAATAAACCAGTTAAACCAGTTGCTGTACCGGTTGCTACTCTTGGTACAAGGTCTGCAGCTTGTAGACCGATCATCATTACCGGACCATAAATTAGAAAACCGATGGCAACTAAGCATAGATTATCAATTAAAGGATAACCTTCAGGTGTTTGCCAATACACAAATATGGCAATAAATACTCCTACCATGAAAAAGAGCATCGGAGGAGCTCGGTGTCCTTTAAAGACTTTATCAGAGAGATAACCTGAAGCTAACATGCCAAAAATCCCAGCATATTCGTAGAGGAAGTAAGCCCAGCTTTGTTTATCAAATGAGAAGTGTTTTACTTCTTTGAGGTAAGTTGGAGCCCAGTCAATAACCCCATAACGAATAAAGTATACAAAGATATTAGCGATGGTTATTGCCCATAAGAATTTATTATGCACAATATACTTAAAGAAAATATCTTTGGCAGATAAGGTATGGGCTGATTCAGTGGTACTAGTGATCCCGTCTTTATACTCTTCGATTGGCGGTAAACCTTGTGATTCAGGTGTATCTTTCATGAGTACAAAGACTACAATAGCTAATATCCCTGTTATTAAAGCAGGTAAGTAGAACAGACTTTGCCATGCTCCAAAGATATACACTCCGAGAATAGCGAGCGGTCCAATTAGACCTCCGCCTAGATTATGTGAGACGTTCCACCATGACCACCAAACTCCACGTTCGGAAGTTGAGAACCAATTGGTCAGAGTCTTAGCCCCTGGTGGATATCCCATGCCTTGAAACCAGCCATTAAGGGCTGAAAGGAGAATCATAATCGGCACAGAAGTTAATACAGCTGGCACTAAACCAAAAACTAAACTTACAGCTGCCGAGCAAATTAACCCAAGCGTAATAAAGTATTTAGGATTAGAGCGATCTGAAAGGTTACCCATAATAAACTTACTAAAGCCATAGGCAATAGCTAAAGCAAAACTTACAGTTCCAAGCTGGGCTTTGGTGTAACCATATTCGGCAATTAAGTGCGGAATGGCAAGAGAGAAGTTTTTACGGATTAAGTAGTAAGCAGCATAACCAATAAAAACTCCAAAGAATACTTGCCAACGTAAACGTGTGTAGTGACGAGCTACAGCTGCTTGATCGCTAATGCGCGCAGCTGGAGGTGAAGCTTTGAGGAAATTAAACATAGATATGTTCCTTAAGGCATAAGTGCAGTAAGTAGAAAGATAAACTTTTCGTTTGAGGAAAAGCTGAGTTTATTATAAGAAGCTTAGCCTGTATCCCCAAGCGCACTGTGTCATTTGTTGCAATTTATGCCATAAAATACCGTAAAACTACCTAATGGCACGTCAAAACGAAAATTTTTAATTAAAAGCAAGAGAAGAAATGCCTAAAATTAGGGATTGCCTATTGTTCCGTGCTAAGATAATAAAAGAACAATTTTTACAAATTCTCTAAATAAGTTTTTACATACTTCTAAATAAGTTTGTATCTATCTCTAAATAAGTTTATACCTACTCCTAAATAAGTTTGTACCTACTCCTAAGTAAGATTGCTAAAGGTGCTAAATTTCTATTTCTAATAGGAAGAAAGCACATTTACAGTTAACTGTAAACTTTTGAGCTTGTAGTTTGTATTTCTAGGAGTAGTTAATTTAACTTAATTTAATTTAATTAATTAGTAATTTTATTTTTTACATACTCCCTTTTTTACGAGAACTAACTTTAAGCTAAGAGCATTAATAGGGCTCTTATTTTTATTGTTTGTTCTCTTGCTCGCTAATTCTTATTTACCATTTTTTACTATCCTCATTTCAAGGATGATTTTATTATCATGACCGTTAATGCTCATTTATATCAGGTAGACTTTAGTAAGTTTGCTCCAGAAAATTTACCACAATTATTTGCTGAACATGCTGCACGCGTACGTGCTCGTTTAGCGCACATCAATGCCCTTGAAAATCCAACTTTAGATGATTTTTACGGGCAAGAGAATTATGAATATAATCTCGCCCAAGAACTATTCTGGACGCCAATCGATCAACTAGCAGCAACTGTAGCTACTCCTGAGTTTTTAGATGCTTACAATGCTTTAAGTGAAGCACGCGCTCGCTTAGATCTAGAAGTAAGCATGAACAAAAAACTTTATACCCAATTAAAAGCTCTAGCTAATGCTCCAGAAGCTGTAAATTATCCAGCACAAATTAAACGTGACCTTGAAGTACGTTTACAAAGATTTAAACTAGAGGGAGCGGAATTAAGCGGAGTGGCTGCTACTTTATTCGAAGAAGCAACTGTGCAATTACGTACCATACAAATGCAGATTTCACAAAATCACATGCATGCTCGTCAAGCTTGGTTTAAACATGTAACAGATGCTCAAGACTTAGCTGGTTTATCTGCAAGCTCTTTAGAGTTATATGCTGCAGCTGCGCAAGAACGTGGTTTAGAAGGATATGTAATTACGCTCTCTCCACCTGTGGTAGTAGATGTATTAACTAATGCTGCTAATCGAGCTTTACGTCAAGAAGTACAAGCTGCGGTAACAACTATTGCTTCGCCAGAAGACCCAACTGATCCTGCTTATGACAATAGTGAGCTCGTACAACAAGTGTATGAAGTAAAAAGTAAAATGGCAGAACTACTTGGCTTTAAAACTTATGCTGAATACTCTTTAGCTACTAAAATGGCAAAAACTCCAGAACAAGTGCTCGAGTTCTTAACCGATCTACAACAACGTGCTTTTGCGCAAGGACAAGAGCAGTTTACTCTGCTTAAAGATTACGCTTACCAAAAAGACGGCATTGAGGATTTTGGTTTAGCGGATCTGAAGTACTATACTTCACTGTACAGTAAAGAGCATTTCCAGGTCGATGATTCCTTAATTCAAGAGTTCTTCCCAGTAAGCCAAGTACTATCAGGTTTATTTACCATTCTTAATAAACTTTACGGCATTACTTGCACTAAAACCGACGCAAAAACCTATTATCCTGATGTAAGTTTTTATCAAGTGTATGATCGTAACGGAGAGCTCATTGCAGGTTTCTACCTAGATCTTTATGCACGTCCAATTAAACGTGCAGGTGCATGGATGGAAGTCGTGCATAGCCGTGAACAAACTGCGACCGATCTAAAACTTCCGGTAGCCTACATTACTACGAACTTTGCGCCTCCGATTAATGGTAAAGAATCTACTTTAACTTTCCGTGATGTCGAAACTCTATTCCACGAAATGGGTCACGGCTTACACTTAATGTTAACTCGCACTACAGTACCAACTGTAGGTGGAATTAATGTTGAATGGGATGCTGTTGAATTACCATCACAAATCCATGAAAACTGGGTACGTGAACCAGAAGCTTTACGTCTAATTTCCAAACACGTAGTAACTGGACAAACTTTATCGGAAGAACTATTTGCACGTATTGCTGATCTGGTGCGTTTTACCTATAGTGGTCTATTCCTGCTCGATCAAATTGAATATAGTTTATTTGATATGGAGCTATATCATACGCCACTAGCGCAGCAAGCTAATGTACACCAAGTACTAACCGATGTACGTGCACGTGGTTCAGAAAAACTGTATGGTAAACGTACTCCTTGGTTTGCTAATATTTTTGAGCATATCTTTACGAGTGAATATGCTGCAGGTTATTACAGTTATTTATGGGCTGAAGTCCTAGCCGCTGATGCTTATGCAGCCTATAAAGAAACAGGTGATATTTTTAACCAACAAGTAGCTACGGCATTTGTAGAAAATATTCTCGCCAAAGGTGGTACACGCACTGCACAAGAAAACTATGTAGGCTTTAGAGGTAAAGAAGCTTCAGTTGATGCTCTATTACGTCACTATGGTTTAAATAACTAAAGATACAAGACTTCGTAAGAAGTTAAACTTTGTAATAAGTAGTGCTTTACTTAGAAACACTATTTTTAACAATTGATCTTATGAAGTGATACACTACACAAAGCTCTATATAAAATACAAAAAATGCAAAAGAGTAGCT
>NZ_NRJG01000001.1 GCF_003585935.1 Psittacicella hinzii | reverse complement strand
GTAAGTTCTGATAATGGTTCAATTGCTATTAGTGGTAACCAAGGAGTGAACATTGGTAACGGTACGAATGTAACTGCTAAGGACGATGTAGACATCACTTCACCAAACGGTTCTATTAACGTAACTGGTACGAATGTAACAGAGCAAACAGGTAAAGTTAACATCACTGCTAAGGAAAACACTACAATCGAGAATTCGAATATTAGTGGTAACCAAGGTGTGGTAATTAACTCAACTAATGGCACGACAACTATTAACTCTTCATATGTAAGTTCTGATAATGGTTCGATTGCGATTAGTGGTAACCAAGGAGTTAACATTGGTAATGGTACTAATGTGACCGCTAAGGACGATGTAGATGTTACTTCACCTAATGGTTCGATTAACATCGTAGGTACTAATGTTACTGCTGAAACAGGTAAAATTAATATCACGGCTAAAGAGAACACTACGATTATTAATTCGAATATTAGTAGTAATACTGGTATCACAATTAATAGTACAAATGGCTCAACCTTAGTCGATGGTAATACTATTACCACTTCAGGTGACTTAGAAATTGGTTCGAATGCTAATACAACTGTTACGAACAATACCTTTAACGTTGGTGATCATACGAACTTAACTTCAGTTAGTTATGAAGCTATTACCTTTACAGGTAATAAAGGTGTAATTAACTCTACACCTAGTTACAATGGTCGTTACTCAGATAATGATTCAGTATTAATCATTAATCCAAATTTAACAATTAATCACACTCTAACGAATCCACAACCAATTGATCCATCAATGCAAGATCCTGCATCTAACTATGATGATTGGTTAATTGATAGTGAGGATTACTATGAGTTAGAAAAAGGTGATCGTATTGGTGAAATGTATAATGAGGAAAACTTATCAGTGACGGTAAACGTAAATTACATCCCAGTAGGTGAAACTATTACAGTTACCCCAACGGCTTACCATATCTCTACATGTATGGCAACCATTGATGATGTATTAGCTAATTACCAAATCACGTATGAAGATAGTCAAACTCTATCGATTGATCAACTGATCCGTAAGTACAACGTATCTAAAGCAGATACTGCAAGATTCTCTTCAGCATGTAGCATTGTTCCTAGTTACTTACATAACAAGTTAAGTGATTCTAAAAGCAAAAAAGAAGATAAGTAGTTAGTTTAGTCTTTGCCTTAAGATTATTCGTTGTCTTAAGAAGACTTGGACTACCAAACTTATCTGACAATGCAGCATATTTACGAAAATGTATTTCTATGCAAAGGTATTTACCAATAGTAAAAACACGTACTAGAAAATACAAAACAGTGATACACCACTACGCAAATATGTAAATATAAATAAGGGCGACTGATCTCTAGATCAGTCGCCCTTTGTGTTATAATTTTTGGCAAATCTTTGTTTTACTTATATAAGCTCGAACAACGAGCTAGGATGCTCATGTTTTATCGCTATAATCTTTTTTCCCACTATAAAGGCTTTACAGGTAAAGCATCTTTATTTCTTGCTTCATTCTTTACCGTAGGTCTATTCCGTCCTGCACCTGGTACTTGGGGATCTGCAGCGGCTTCATTAGTTTGTTGGTATCTCTTTACACAGACAAGCCAAACTCATTGGTATACTAATCTACTCTTTTGGGCAGTAGTGCAGTTTTTTGTTGGCTGGTTATGCACTTGGGCATTAAAACGTCAAGACGGTAAAGAAGATCCAAGCTATGTCGTAATCGATGAAACTGCAGCCGTATTCTTTGTCAATGGGATTATCTATTTTTATATCGGATTAGATCACTCTTACTATACAGAATTAATTGGTTACATTACATTTGTAAACTTTTTATTCTTCCGCTTTGATGATATTATTAAAGTAGGCTTAACAGCTTGGGCGGATTGTTTAAATACTCCGCTTGGGGTAATGCTAGATGATATTTTTGCTGCCCTAACTACGATTGCTAAATCGATTATCTTACTTCTAGTCTTATCTTATTTTGGTTGGGACGAAAGTATTCGTAATTTTTTAGTTGCTTAACTAAAGCATATGCAAAATGGCATTAATTAGTTATGCGCAAAACACAATTGAGTTAAACTCTCTAATCAAAGGTAAGTCTTTGATTATAGGTGGTTTTTGTAAGTTAAAGCTCCAGGTAAATTCTCTCATTTACCTGGAGCTTTATGCTACAATATCCTGCGAAAATTATCATAAGTAGATCCTAATTATTGGATACAAGAAAACAAACTCAAGTGATTAGATCTAATTAATCAAATACAAGTAACCAAAGACTAGTTATTAAATCGAATTAATCACATACAAATAACTAAACTCTAGTAACTAGATCTAATTATCTAGACATAAATAATTAAACATTAGTCATTAGTTCCAAATAATTAGACATAATTAAAAGCAATTAACTAAATACGATAAAACTAACACAGTTAGTTAAATACAAGCAAACACTAGTAACTAAACACAAGTAACAAACATACAAACACAAACAACTTATATGATCTTAACTTTCTTTAAATATTTACTGCTCGTTATCATAATTCTAGTGCTTATAGTATGGGCGTTTTTGCAGTTTAATCCTGTCTTTGGTGGTAAACCTGATGCTGCAACTCAAGCTCGTATGCAAGCAGCACCTAATTACCAAGATGGTAAATTTGTTAACCTTGAACCAACCCCATCTTTAGTGCTTAAAGATGAAAATGGTAATGAAATCAAAGGTTTACAAGAACAAGAGTTTATTTGGTTAGGGCATTCGACTATTGTTGGCAAGCTTAATGGACAAACTTTCCTTACTGATCCAGTATTCTATAGTGCAAGTCCGGTAAGTTTTGTAGGGGGTAAACCTTACCCTTACGAATATCAAACTACAAGTAAAGATATTCCTGCCATTGATGTAGTAGTGCTTTCTCATGATCACTACGATCACCTAGAAATGCGTACAATCAAAGAAATTAAAGACCGTGTAGGTCATTTTGTTGTTCCTTTAGGAGTAAAAGCTCACTTAGTACGTTGGGGAGTAGATGAAAGTAAAATCACTGAACTTTATTGGCACGAACATGTGACGCTAAATGGAGTAACTTATACTCTTACTCCTAATCGTCACTTTAGTGGTCGTTCTTTAGGTGGACAGAATGCTACTCTTTGGGGATCATATGTAATTACGACTCCAGACTTTAAGCTTTTCTTTAGTGGTGATGGTGGTTACGGTAAACACTTTGCGCAAATAGGGCAAGAGTATGGACCATTTGATGCGGCATTCATTGAAAATGGCGAGTATAACGAAAAATGGCCAAATATTCACATGTTCCCACACCAGTCTTTACAAGCGGCTAAAGACATTAACACACCTAAGGTAGTACCTATCCACTGGGCTAAGTTTGATCTTTCTGAG
This sequence comes from Psittacicella hinzii, assembly GCF_003585935.1. GTDB lineage: Bacteria > Pseudomonadota > Gammaproteobacteria > Enterobacterales > Psittacicellaceae > Psittacicella > Psittacicella hinzii. The sequence continues at coordinate 36,711 of NZ_NRJG01000001.1, read as the reverse complement.
CATACTTGGCGTGAACCTATGGATGTCTACTTTAGTCATAAAGAACAAGTAAATCCAACTTTACAAGTTGGTACTCCAGTAATTGGCACAACCTTCTCATTTAAAGCTTTACCAACAACTCATTGGTGGGAAAGCCTACAATAAAGAATAAAGATACAAAGATACATAAAATCCCCACGAAAGTTTATTTCGTGGGGATTTTACGTGTTGATGTTTTTAGTTACACTCGATGAAATGCGAGGTAATTTTAAATACGAGGTAATTTTAAATTAGTTATTGCTTAAACGTAAGGTAATTACCCCTAAAATAATTAACGCACAACCTAACCAACGTAAAAACGTAGAAGTCTCATTAAAGAACAGTACTCCTACAACAAATGCTCCAGCAGCTCCTATACCAGTCCACACTGCATAAGCTGTACCCATAGGAATAGTTTTTTGTGCCATAAATAAGAACCATGCTGAAAAGCCGATACAAATAGAGGCTAACACAATCCCCAAAATACGATATTCAGGACTTTGCGCTAATTTAAAACCAATTGGCCAACCAATTTCCATAATGCCAGCAAGTGTAAGGAAGATCCACGCCATAGTAATTTCCTTGTGAATAAGAAGAGTAAAAAAATCTGTAATTTGTAGGTAAGGGAGAATGTAAACTTATGTTTAGGACTAAATATCCTTAACATAAGGGATATAATAAGTAGGTAATAATTGTTAGCATAAAGTATGGTTACATACTTTATGGGTAATAAATTTTGAACTCACTATTATACAACCTCTTAAACTTTAAAACTTAGTAGAAGTGTAAACTCAGTGTAGTGTTGAGTACAAACACTAGCATAATGTTAAGTACAAGCTTTAGCATAGTATTAAGTCCAAGCTCTAGCACAGTATTGAGTTCAAATGCTAGCATTGTGTTTAGTACAAGATCTAGTTTGTAGTACAAGACAAGTACAAACTATAGAATTTGTCAATGACAAATCCTAGGACGATTTCTAGAACATCCACCAGTATATTTTCAAATCTATTTCCGCTATAAGTTTATTTTTTACATACTCCCTATAAAGCAGAGTAAATTTACGAGTATATGCTGGTTAGTTCTTATTCATCTCACTTGTTTAATCGACCTTTCTCTATCTTTCTTATCTTTCTCTATCATGACTTATCCTTACACTACCTTACCCCTAAATTATGTTTCACCAAAGCTAGAACAGTTAGTTACAGATTTAGTAGGTACTTTACCTACTTTAATTAGTAATGGTAATGCCTGTTTTGCTGTAGAGTTACAACATGAATTAACTGACAACCAAGCAACAAACTCTCACTCTTATATTAAGCTTGATCCGAATTCACAAAATACAAGCTGTAATTCTCAAGCACCGCAATATTTACAACTAAATATCGCAACCTTTAAACAACAAAAACACTTACTCCTTGCTGTCTTAGCAAGTGATTACTTGTTAACTTTAGGTTGTTTATATCGAGAGGTGATGCAAGAGAAGAGAGAAGAAAACCAACATAGCGTAAGTAAAAGTCATGAAACCTTACTAAGTACAGCAAATTCTATTCCAACAGATAAGTTACTTACCCCATTAGAACTATTTAACACGTATGTAACAGAGGTACAAGCTCTGCATCCATATTATCCAGCACCGAACTTCAAGAACTTAGATAATCCTTTAAAGTTACTAGCTTATCTGCAAGTAATAACAGGAATTAACTTTGCGAAGTTACAAGCGTTTATTGAGCAACAGATTGCTATGCAAAAGATAGTGATTTGTACAATAGATCAGGCTAAAGATAATTATCAAGATAATAGTAAAGATTACTCTTTAGATAGTAATGATTATGTTTTTGAGGATGATTCTATATCTCAAACTAAGTGCTTATTTACAAACAGTAGCGTTGTTCTGGGAAGTGGTAATTGTTTTGTTGTCAAAGGAGGTTTAGAGGTTTATCGTGCTTTAAGTGAATCTTTACCTGAAATTTATGATTTACGAGATTATGACACTACTTATTTAGGAGAGCTAAGTAAGTTTTGGCTGGAGTATTCACTAGAGGTAGATCGTCAGAGTAATAGTGATTTTTTAGAGACAGAGAGTAGTGGATATAGGGATTTTAACGCTGCTAACAGCAGCGCTGTAGAATTTTATGATAAGTTTGTAACTGAACGTAACGCTTTAGCTAAGCATAATGCTTTAACTGAACATAACACTTTAGAAGTTGACTGTATTACGACAATAAAACTCAACTCGTTAACAGAGGCTTCAGTAACAAATGGTTCTGTAGCAAGTGCTTCTGTAACGAATGCTTCTGTAGCAAGTAGTGCTGTAGTAAGTAGTGATGTAGTAAGTAGTGATGTAGCAGATTCTGCGGTAATAAGTACTACTTTGATTACCTTTAATCAATGGTTAGAACAAATAGAACAAAGTATTCTTTTACCTTTACGTCAATATGTCTTAAGTTATTACCACCTATTTAGCCTGAATAGCAGCAACTACCATAACGATGACTTAACGCATTTTGCTGATAGGAATCTTGATAGTAAAACCAATGGTAAATACAGTTCTGAAAACTTTGCTAAAGATATAGATCCTTTATACTTACCAGATCCTTTAGTAGCTTATGGCTTAATGTTTGACAAAGTAATGGCAGAACTATGTTTACTTGAAGGTGAAAATGGAGGTGAATATTATGTTCCTGCTTGGTTAGTAAGTTGTTTACAGCAAACAGTATCTACAGCAATACAAGCTAGAGCAAAGCAAACTACAAGTGAACAATTTACAGCAGTTCAAACTACAATTGAACAAGGTGCAGTAGTCCAAACCACAGCCAAACAAGCTATAGCAGTTCAAACAAAAAACGAACAAGTAACAGCAAGCCAAACTACAACCCAACAAACAACAGCAAATCTTGACCCAATAGAAGTTAGTTTGTCTGAACAAGATTTCAATAACATTCACTATGATCCCTTTATGGGATCTGGTGATATTCTACTTGGAGATTATCACCAATACTTAACTCAAGTATTACAGCAAGCAGAAGAAAGTTCTAACTCTAGCTCTAATGCTGGTTATTCTGTGCCTATCCCACAATACTATGGTAAAGAACTCTTTACCTATACTTGGGAAATAGCTCAGTTTAACTATTTAGTACATAACCTTAATGTAAATACTGGTTTATCAGCTAATAGCTTTAAAGCAGCAGATGCAACTTTTAAAGGTAAAGTGATGCATATGGCATGTAATCCACCTTTTGATTTAGAGGATTGGGCGGATGAAGAGATTTTAAATCGTAAATGGTTAATAACTCCAGTATCTAATAGCAGTGCTAACTTTGCATGGGGACAACTGCACTTAGAGTACTTACAAGCACAAGGTAACAGTGCTTTACTGTTAAGCCAAAACACTCTTAATCCACCAGCGCAAGAACAAGCTAAGCAGCAACGAGCCTTTATTCAAGCTGGAGTAGTGCAAGCGATTATTACTTTACCAAGTAAGCTTTCAACTAATGTGGCTGCTCCTATTTGCTTATGGCAATTACAGGGTAGAGAGTTTGCCCCTTTATCTTTAGTAGAGTAAGAGTCATCCTTATTAGAATTATATCAGTCTATAGCAGCAGAAAATAAGTCTTTATCATCTGTATATAAATCTTTACCATTTGTAGATGAATCGTTATTACATGCAAACGAATCTCTATTAGAAGTAACCGAACCTTTACCGTTAATTTTGTTGACTGTAACAGAACAGGCAACGGTAATGGTTACATATTCAGATGAGAGTTTTGTTACTTCTGCTCAAGTTGCTTATATTCCTGAAGCAGTAAATAATGCTCTGCAACAAGTATTAGCTTATGCATTTGTCTTGCGCCAAGAGCTTGCAAGTGTGGCCATTACAGCCCAACAAGCAAATAAACTCTTACAAGAGTTTATTACTAACACAACTAACAGTGAACTGATTCAAGGGGTAATAGTGCCTTTTGCTGATCTTAAACTACAAGATCCTCAAGAACTAGCATCTGCTTATAAACTACAAGTACAAGATTATATGTAGTTTGTATCATTTTTGGGGTACAGCTTACTGTTACTTATTTGGTGAGCAAGGTAGCATCTTGTAAGTGATTGGAAGTTTCTTGGGATTAGGTAAAGGGAGTATGTAAAAAATAAACAGGATTAGAAAAAACTGAAGCACCAAGCTGTGGCTTGGTGCTTTAGATGGATGTAAGTACATCCCACATAAATAGATTTTATTGAATTTGATTTTTAGTTATAAGTAATGAGTCATAACTAAAAATACTCCAACTTAGAAATGAGTAAGTTGCAGAGAGTTCTGCTACTTAATCTTAGTAAAGCAAAAGAGCTAAATCGTTAATTCTTAGCTTGCCTAGCTCTAGTTGAGTGAACTTAAAGTAACTCTTAGTAACTTTATGGGGCAACTACCTAACATGTGAGGAACTAATTATCTTGACGTAGCTTAACTTTCGGAAAGTTACCGTAATTCACCTGTAAGAAAAACGTCGCAATAATTACGCAGAGAAATAAATGTAATTGTATTCACATTGCACTTTAAGTTCTTGCTCTTTACTGAAAGTAAGGATTTATTAAGTGCTATCGCTAGCCCCTAATAAAAAGAGTAAGTTTTGCTGAGGTTTAGTAAAGATCATAGAAATAATTAGTACCACGGATGGTATTAATTAACTTAAAGAGCAAAATAAAGTAAAGAAGTTTTTTAAATTCGTAGTGACAGAAAGTTACAAAGGGAAGAATAAGAGGCAGACTATACCTGAAGTTAACCTGAGATTCCTAACTACAAAAGCTAGGAGAACCGATAGTCTTAAATAGGTAGGTAGAGCACCAAATCTTCTCTCTTTAAGCGGCACTTAAAGAGTTCTATGTAACATTAAGTAACTTTTTTAACTAGAGCTAAGTTTGCCTTGGCATTAGCAACTTAACTTTTTACTTCCTGCAATTAAGAAAGCAGAAATTAGTCTTAGCAAGGGTTGTGCTAGGTTGTAATTAACAAGAACATTACTTTGTCTTGCCTAAAGATTAAGATTTTAATTATCTTTATAAGAAAGTAGTCCAAGAATTTTATAAAGGATTTATAAAATCCGAACTACAACTTTTATCTCTTACATCTCTTACCTATGCTTTAAGTTCAGCTTAAGTGTAGCTTACTTAAACTCAAGGTTTGCGCTTACCTATAGCTTGTGGAGAGAGTTGTTAAAGTTAGACTTAAATATTGTGATTTAAATTAGCCGAATGATGATTAACTAGCGACGAAGCAAGTTAATCGAGGATGATTATTTAGCAAGAAAAATCTAATTTAAATCTACTGTTTTTCTGATGTAAATTGTAAATGACAATTAAGTTATTACAATTAGCTATCTTGATCACAGTAAGCCCCCAACAGTTAAGTTAAGCTTCAACAAGAAACTATAAGGTAATGCATAACCTTTATATGCATCACTTACTACCACTACAAGTAACCAATGGTAAGTAGTACCACTAGTTATAAACAAATGCCAAACAAGCGATAATCAAATACCTATAAGAGACAATTCAATGCCTAACAAGCGACATCTAAATGCCTATGAGAGACAAGCAATTATCTCGCCGGTTCGAGCTAAATAGTAAGTAGCAGTTTGCCTTGTTTAGGTAAGTTGTAAGTGGTAAAAGGAAGTGTAAACCACAATGCTTATAAATATATCTCCTAGAGTCAGGTTAGATATCATGGTTATGGAACTCAGACATATAACAAGAACTTACTAGGATTTTAACTTAAATTTAAGTTGAGATAATCTTTAGGGTGTAAAAGTAATGAGGGCATTATTCGCAATTAACAGAGTTAGACTATAAATAGATATGTGAGTTGCTCTTTAGTTATAGTAGTTATTAGTAATTAGTACTTGATGTTTTATCAAGTATTACACTAAAACTATAACCGTAGATCCCTCTCTATTTATATTTGCTTACGCATAAGCAAACTATTCAAGGTTTACACTAATCTTAATTACACTGCAAGTTGGCGGAAAACGGCAATTATTAATTGTTAATTGAGATTTTGTTAATTGCTGACTAAGGAAAAAAGTAATTTATTGGGGAGGTGAAGTACTTTTCAATGGCTAGATCCTAGCCTTTCCTTATACTTAGGAGAATACTATTTTGCGGTATAGGCAAAAGCGTATCCTTCTTTGAGGGCACTAATAGTACGATCAATTTCACTGTCAGGCACCCCGCGATTTTTTAAGTCAATGTATGCACATTGCACTAAATAACGACAGCGTGCGTAATATTTACGACGCTCAAGCTCATCGATAATTGCTTTTCTATCTGCCGAAAGATGAGGATAAATAGAATTATTATCAATTATGCGACGAGATTGTTCTAAAGTATAACCACTATACTCTCCCCGCGCTCGGCGAGAAAGAATTGAATGATGTTCGGTTACGTAACAACGATAACGTAACACCCCATTAACTTTTTTTACGGTTGGTGTGCCAAGTTGATACTTCAACTGACGAGTTACCACCAGCCCATTACCATCAGGTACGTGAGCGGTAAAGTTAATGACTAATTGTGAGCCATGTTTAGCCGCGACAAATAAATCACCGAATTTGGCATAAAAGCCATTTGAATCGAGATCTATTTCTTCGGCTGGATAGCGTTCACGATCAATCGTTTGGTTGTGTTTTTTAATAGCGCGTTCGCGTTCTTTAATGCGGCGATGCATTAATTGCGGTTTACGATTGTAATCACGCACTAAAGTAAGATCGTTGTTGTTTACTTCTTGAACTTGTACTTGTAATTCCACGGATGGCTTTTCCTTAACGGTCATGTGTAAACCTCGATTAAGTTAACTCTTTACATAGTAAGAGCAACAAAGTAAAAGCCTTACTTTAAAGCTTTAGCTCAAAGCTAAAAACTTGAGAGCAAGTTAGCTTACTTTGTACTGCATAACTTTTTAAAAGTTTGAGAGAACTCCGACTAGCTCACTAGTCACTTTTAAAATTTACTATGTGCCATATAAAAACCATCACCAAATTACATAAGTGTACATATAACCGGAGTTATATTTATTACTTGCAAGTAGGAGGTAAATTTTTTCCGCTGTTTCTATTCTATCAGTAAAATGGCTCATCGCTTTAATTATTATGTAAAAATTTACCGATATTTATCCTCAAAATCACCTGCCTATGGTAAAACTTGCCTAATTTAGGGATAAAAAAGACAAGAGATGGTGCAGAAAATAATTTAGGGTATTTTGCTTACTCATCTATATCATTCAATCTCAAAGCTAAATGCTTTTAAATTAGCACTAGATTTGTCTTAGAAAAGAGAGAAATGAGCACTAAATGAGAACTAAATATTAATTCGCAAAAAGAAGAATTAGCACTAATAATTAGTACCCAGAACTACACTTTTAACTACACCTTAAACTACACCCTATTTTGCAGACAATCCAAATAACACATGCAACCCAGACATCTTAGATAGTCTAGATAATCTAGACAACACAGATAATCTAGATGCCAGATAATCTAGATGCCAGATAATCTAGGCAACACAAACAACTCAAACTGGTGTACATCTCATCTCTTTTCTCATGAGAAAAAAGAGTATGTAAAAGCCATCTGTTGTTTAGAAGATATTGGTTGGGTAAAAGTTTGATGATATACCTAAATTTTTAATTATAAGAGTGGATAAAAATACCCATTACTAAAACTATTGTTTGAAAACAGCCAAGAAGCATAAGTATATCGATAGAAGCAATTTACTAATTCTGCCTTCACAAACAAAAATGGAGCGATAGACTCATGGGTGTTTGTAGCACAAAAGGAACAGACACAGCCTTAATTTAGGTCTCTCTACTTGAATAATTGGTAATGGTAACTAAGTGGGTACTTAACAAGTGAACTAGTTTGTGTTACAAGAAAAAATTGTAAACAGTTAAAAATCAGTATGTAATCTATACTATTCCCTTGCAACAAAACTAAAGTCGCTAAGTTTGGATAACCCAAGGTTTATAACAGATAAACCGCAAATATTATAAGGTAAAACCTAGCACGAACAGTTAAGCAAGGAGAATTTTTCTTTGTGATGAAAGTGGGAAAGTTACGGTGAAAATTGCATACAAGACGTAATGAAAATAACTTTTAAATTTAGAGTTAAATTTTAGGTATACCTAAATCTTAAGTTGCTTAACAGCAACTTAAATCGACTTTAATACATTAGTTTTGTTGTTACCTAACGAATAAGGGTCAATATATCGATAAATTTAGCATGAGTTTTAGAGTGTACACTTCGAGGTAAGTGAATGTAAGAGTTTTGAAAAGATTGTTGGTTAGTTTGCTATAGGTAGGGTATTTGCCTTACGGACAAGCGAAAGCTAGTTTTTATAAGCTATTGATATTTAGTTGGTATTTTAGAAATAAGCTCAGGCTAGGCTGGTTGTTAATTAACGGAAGAAGCACTGGATTCGAGAAATAAGTATTGAGAATAAATTACAAAGTTTGAGTTCCTACTTATTTTTTACATACTCTATTTACCATATCCCTTAGTGAGAAAAATTTGCTTGTCAGTAAGGGATAGATATCCAAAATTTTGGATATTTACGTCTTATATAGGTTAGTGATTGTTGAGTTTTGTAAAAGGATGAAGATCCAAATTCATATGACAAATTTTTAACCTGGTGTAAACTTAGTGTTTATGAAGTAGTACCTAAATTTAAGACGAAAAATAAAAGTTAAAGAAAAGTTCTTTCCTCTTGCTAAATTTAGGTATACCTAAATTTGACATAACTTTCTCTCTTGTGTCACTTGATTTAGATAACAAAAAGGTAAAAGACCCAGCTTTTAGTCGGGAATAATGCTGTATTTAGGTATTGGGATTAAAAAATATTTTCATGGTTAGCTAATTAAATGGTAATTTTTATAGGCATAGCTAAAAATAGTCCTGTTGTCACTCAAGTCGTACTCTATTAAGTTGTACTCTATTGCGAACATACATCTTTTGTATAGATGTATAGAACGTAACTTATTAGCATAAAATTTGCTTATGATTTTGTAGACTATTTAGGCTGTGTTGTCTGACAACCAAGCTAACTTTTGTTGAAGCTTATCGATCTTATCTTTTTATCGCTTTATTTCCTAACTTCTCACTTCTAATTGCCTAACTTCCTCATTTCTTATTGCCTATTTTGCCTTATTTCTACATTTCATCATCGCATAGCTTAATTGCTTACGTCTAAGCAAGAAGTGCCTAATTAGGGTTTCGTTTCTTTTATCTTTGTTTGTTTTAGCTGTTTTTCCATAATGGATCTAAAGTAAGTTAAAAAATGACAGCTCATTGATAGACTTTTTATCCACTTTATGTTCCAATTGTAATCTTTACACAGCTCTATACTTCTGATTAATGGTGGTTTAAGTGCTATTGCTTCAGGTGCAGAGGACAAAATTCGCTATGCATAGTGTTAGTACTAGCTTAATTACGCGGTAATATCGGCATTGTCGTAAATCGATCTGTATAGAATAGTGGTGTATAACCTGTGTCCTAGAGCTAGAATTTGCGTTTAAACAGCAAGTTCATATATCCCTATAGTTTTATGTGTATATTTTGCTAAAACTAACATTTTTCGCGTCTTTTATTGTCATTTTCTTATATCCAAGAATTTGGATTTAAGTCTTAGAGCAAGCAAAATTCTTTTATTTATGCGCAATATAGGTCTCTGTACAAACCTCATATTTCAAGATTGAGTATTTGTTAAAATCTTGATTTTTCTGCAATTTTTGCAAAAGTCTATAGTGTACTATAGAGCCCAGCTTTCTTTCCAAGAAAGCTGGGCTCTAGTCTTATCTAACTTCTTCTTACTTATATCTACTCATATAGATTTGATGTTGGATAAATAACGTATAATAGACAGTAGATCTTACATATTTTGTGGCGTAAAAAGTCTATAATAGAATTAGGAATTAGTGGCTAAAATTTCTTAAAAAGTCTTTACTTTTATTCTTAAATACCTCTACTAATATTACTCTTTTAGGCATATATTTAGGTACTGTTAAAGATAGTCACATAACTTACTTTTGGTTACTAAAAATTTATAGGCTCTACATAGTCCTCAATAACCTATCTTCATTAAAAACTTGACGTAAAAACAAAAACTTAGCTCTTAAATTTAACGCTTAAAGCACAAAAGAGCAATCAAGCTTAACAATTAATTTTTCTCTGGTTAAGCTAAAGATGAGTTTGCCATAAGTACTTTTACTTGCTGACATTCATCTTGGAAAGTTTTTGCAAGTTTTTAGTAAGTTTTGAGATTATCAGTAGGTAGTCAGTAAATAGTCAGGGGATAGTTCTTTATGTCTTTGTAGTTTGCCTAATGTACATAATCTTAAGCTATATATCTAATCTAGTTATATCGTCTCAGTACATAATCTCTTAGTTGTACATAATCTTTTTACTTTTCTCTTTTAATTTTAGTAACTTACAGTAAGGCAAAGTGATTTCATCTCAACATCTTGCAGTAAACCTCATGCCTAACAAACGATACAATTTTATCTTCAAGCTATAAACCCCTAAGTTCTTAACTGACTTAGTATTTTCTGCAAGTTTATAGTTCTCTATTCAATATTCAATTATTAGCGTTTTAGTTCTAATTTCTACAAAACTCAATAAAACTAGCTAAATGCATTCTTTACTAGGTTAAAGCTTGCTAAGTAAAAGTTACTAACCTACATAACTAAGTAAAATAACAAAAAAACAATTAGTTATTGGGATAAACATTATGCACAGTAGCAACAATCTAAATTTGTTAGTTTGTAGCAATTTGGGTTACAGCTCACTGTAGGTTAGTTTTATTACTAAAGTTCTTATGTAGCAACTTAAGTAATCATGTTCTCACTCTTGGTTTTTTCTAGATACCCTTGACAAAGCATAAAGCTTAGAGTAAACCGCAAATAGAGTGTAGCTTTTTTAGCGAGGAGTAATTTAGGTACTAGCTAATTATTTAATCACAATTGGCTAACTCTTTGTTCAAGATTGCTAAAAAAGGATTAAAGATTTTATCTTTTCTTTTAGGGGGCTATTCTTTAGATCGGAGGCATTTTTAAATTTAGGGATATGCTCTTTAGATTTAGGGATGAATACTTTAGATTTAAGGATTAACTCTTTAGGTTAAGAGATAACTTCTTGAAGTTTAAAAACGCGGTTGCTAAGTTTAGCTTTGCTTAGACTTGAACTTAAGTGTTTTGTGATAGTTCTGTTTAGTTACTATTGCAAACCTTGCAAATAAGATCTTTAGTTGGTTATCCATTCGCTTGTTGGCACAAAAGAATGGCATGCCATAGTTTTGTTATCTTCTTTTTATTACTACCCTCAAATCTGATGGTGCTTAAGTAATTTTGGTTAAGGGATATGGATATTTACCCAAAATTTACTCAAGAGTAAATTTGTTCAATCTCTAAAAATTAAGCTAAAAACTTAACCATAAAAACTTAATCAAAATGTAAAAATTAAGTAACCAAGCAATTTTCAATCTCTACTTATCCTTTTTAAACTTGCATTAACAAGTTTGCAGGTTATTTTTGTCAAAGCGACTTTTTCTTAAGCTTGCTTAAGAAAACAGTCATGGTCTGGTATAGGCGAGTATCAGCGACTCATAGTTAATAACTAGCAACACCTGACAATTAAGGTCGTGGCAAACTTGAGGATTAAACTTTGAACTTTTGTGTTTTAGGCATCTAGTTCTCGTGGCAGAGATTGGTTGCTGCACTAACATCGGTTTGTGTTTAATTTGGCACTCAAGTTGGCTTTAAAAGTCATCTAACAATTTACAGTTATCATCTTTCCTCATCATGTTGAGGTAAGGCTTAAAGCGACAGACTTATCGTAGATAGGTTGTAGCGATAACTAACTGTAGATTGTCTTTTGGTTAGGTTGTTAATTTACTTTTTTGCAACTTAATTTATTTAACCTTTACTGTAGCTATAGCTATGGGAAGTTTTAGTTCTTATTTTTGTGGCAAGAAAATAACGAGCTAAACTCAACTTAAAATGAAGTATTTTTTACCACTTAATAATTACATCCTACTTCATCCAATCCTTAGATCCTAGCAGGCTTCTAAGTAATAAACCTTGCTGGCGCCAGGTAGAGCTAGACTTAGCTCTGAGCTTGATAGCTTTGGCCGTCAAGCTAGTTAAACGAAATAATAACCTTGGTTATTATTTACGCAAAGCCGCAGCTTTGCGTAAATAATACACAGAAAAATAAGACAAACTGTTATACAACTTAAGGTTGTATTAGTTCAATTCTTACGAAGACTGTCTTAGCAACAATACTTAGTTGGTTGTTGCAGCAATTATTCCTAGAGTTGCGATAAATCGACTTAGCAGTTGTTTGTTAGCAATGCTAATTGGAGAGTTTGCCTTATGAGTAATTCTTATCTCTTTGTCTCGGTTGTTATTTTTGCTATAGGTTTGACCTACATTTGTTTTCTAGATACCCAGCATTGAAATAGGTGTTGCATGTTCTGCGATAAGAGGTCGTAGTCGTGCGACAAAGAACCTTCTTAATAACTGTAACTTAGTTGCTTAGTCCTTCTGTAAGTAGCTAAGAAGCATAAACGAATGCGTTTATGCTCTAAGATAAGTCTCTTAAAAATCCTTTTAAGTTTTTTCTTAGCGCAGTGTTATTACTTAGAGATGTAAGTCCACAGTCTACCCACCCTAATTGTTTTTCGAAAGTCTAAGATAGTGTGTAAGCAGAGAAGCTAACTCAACTTCCTTACAACTTATGAATAAGATTTATAAATTAAAATTCAATCGGCAAAGTTGTCAGTTAGACGCAGTATCAGAAATAGCAACTAACGCTGCTAATGGTTCGGCATCTAGCTCAACTAAGACTGCCCTAGAACATGGAAGTTCTACCGTATACCGTCTAGGTAAGCTAATCAGCAGTCTGGCTCTAGTTTCCTTAGGAACTACCACTCTGGCTTATGCAGATGGTCGTACGGAGATGAACGTAGTCCATGGTAGTGCCAATGTTGTTACTAATGGGTTAGTGACGAGTATTACAACTACCCCTAATACGGTAATTAACTGGAAAGATTTTAACGTTGCGCCAAACGAAATCTTAAAATTCGTGCAACAAAACTCTAACTCAGCCGTGCTAAACCGCGTGCTGGGCGGACGCACGTCTGAAATTCTTGGTCAATTATCATCAAATGGTCGCGTATTCATCGTAAACCCAGCTGGGATTATTTTTGGGAAAAACGCGGTAGTTGATGCTGCAGGTTTAGTGGCTTCAACTTTAGATATTAGCGATGACGACTTTGTTTCTGGTAAATACGTATTTAACCAAGAAAAAGACAGTGCCATTGCGCAAATCTTAAACCAAGGTTTAATTAAAATTAATGATGACGGTACTCTAGCTTTAGTGGGTGGACAAGTAGTAAATACAGGTTCATTAACTGCTAAAAACGGTACAGTTTATCTTGCAGCTGGTAAAAGCATTACCATTGCTGACCTTTCAAACCCTCTAATTAGCTATACAGTTACGGCTGGTAATAAAGCTGTAAACTTAGGACAAATCGTTGCTAAAAATGTTGCTTTAATTGGTAATAAAGTTGCGCATGGACAAACAAGCGCGACTGAGTTTGCTGAAATTTTGAGCAACTATAGTGGTTCGGCTGACCAAGCGTCAATTACGGCTACTGGTGACGTAGTGCTTTATGGTGTTGATACAGAAGTAGCTTTAACAGGTTTTACTGCTAATAACACAGCTTCGACTGGAGTAGAAGGCGGTATTACTGTAGTAAATGGTACAGTTGCAACAAGTAATACGACAGGTAAAGCTGGTACAGTAACGGTATTAGGTGACCAAGTACTTGTAGAAAATGCAACACAGATTTGTGCGACTGGTCAAACCGGCGGTACCATTTATGTGGGTGGTGATTTTACAAGACAGGATACATTTAAACAAGCCAATCGTACGATTGTCGCCGATGGCGTGCAAATGAATGTTAGTGCGGTGGGTGATGCAGGTTGTATTTCGGTTTATGGTAACCGTGCAGAGTTAACCAATACAACTTTTATAGCTGATTCACAAACTGGTAAAGGTGGTTTTGTTGAAGTATCAGCGCAAAAATTCATCATCGATAGTTTAAATGCCTATACTAATTCTGAGTTAGGTGAAGATTTTTACGGTAGTTTACTCTTAGACCCTGATTTATTAATCATAACTAACGATACAAATAAATATAACGAGTTAGTAACTAAATACGCTAGTGATAGTAGCATTTCGGTTATTCAAAATCCGAGTGGTTCTATTAACATTAATGTATCGGCTAATATTGGTATCTATATTGTAAATTACACCAATCCAAAGGAAGTTAATTATAACTTTACCGTTGGAGGAACTTCTACTACTAGAAATTTTGCTGATGGTACTAAAGACATTACAGGTGAAGCCGTTCATTTCTATATGGAAAATAGTAGTATTAATGGCAAAACTGTAAGGTTTTTAAATAATTTGAAGGCTAGTGGTAGCAACAAGAGCTATGTAAAAATTCTTAATTCAGAACTTACATCAAGCAACTTATTCTTTAGTTTAATTTCTTCATTTGAGGTAAACCATTCAAATATAACTGATACAAATAGTTCTATTTTTACAGGTCCAACATCAGCCACAAATTATAGATTAGCATTAAGTAACTATACACAAACCCCTGTAGTAGGTGGGGATTTAATTATCGTTAACGGTTCATATTGGAAAGATACTAGTGGTTACAATATAAGTCAAACTGTAACTAGTAGAGGATTAGCATTTAATATGACCATTGAAGACTCGACATTTGAAACGGCTAAAGATTTCAATTATGCGAGTATTTACGGTTTATCGTATTTAAATTTTAATAATGCTACCTTAAAAGCAGTTAACGTTCATTTAAAAGATAATTACAATAGATCAGTTACAGTTAATAACACTTTTAATAGTACTGGTAAAGGTTTAACTATTGAGGCAACTGGTAATGTTTCTATTGAGACGCAATATGCGGATCTTAAATTACCAAACCTAACTATTAATGCAGCAGGTAATGTCTCAATTACTGCAAGTAACTTTACAAATTTAGTTATTGATAATTTAACGATCGATACTACAGGTGCTGCTACTGGCTCTGGTTTTGTTAATATTGCGACTTCTGCTAAAAATTCAATTAGAGCCTGTTCAACAAATACTCCGGTACAATACATTCAGGATCGTCAAACCGCTAATACAGTTGCTTTCAATCTCTCTAATATTAAGGTTAGTGCTAAGTCGAATGTAACCTTCAGCCCGCGTGCTTATGATAGCTATACATTGTCATATTCCGATGTAGCTAGTCAAAACGTTACAATTGGTGTTGGCTTAAACAATGTTAGTTTAAATAATGTATCGGTAACAGGGACAAATGTTATTGTTGATCAATATATAAGTGTGCCTGATTCTGCTTACGCTAACGGCAGTAAAGTTACTCCTTATTTTACGAATTTAACGCCAAGATCAAGTTCGACCTTTGAGAACCTATCATTTACAGCAAGCGAGAAAGTAAACTTCTACACTGAAGTAGCAACCGTAAATGGTGCGAACTTTACTGCGCAAGATGTAAATCTTTATACAGGCGGCTGGATTGCGAAACAACAAGTTTACGGTTCGAATTTTAGTAATGTAACCGCTAATGCTAGTGGCAATGTAAACGTTATTACTCAAAGCTTCCTTGGAACGTTAAACTTAAGTGATTCTGCATTAAACGCAGCTGGTGATGCTAATTTAACGGGTATGTTCCCGACAATTGAAAACACGACTGTTAATGCGTCTGGATCTTTAGTGTTTAACGTAACACCGGATATGTCAACCTCACAAGGCACAGACACTGAAGCTTTAAGTACTATCTATGCTAATCATGGTAAGACAAACGGTCAAGCAGGTGTTTTCGGTTATGTTTATGGTACGTCATACAATCCGTTTACAGAATCTGCAAGTGTCTTAAATAATAGAACTGTTGCCGCTAAGTTAGTAACTAATATTAACAATTCAAGCTTTACTGCTTCAGGTGGTACTGCAAGTTTTAATTCTACTTTAAGTAGTTTTAATTTACTAAATACCAATGTAAGTGCTTCAGGTGACATTAAGTTTAATGTAAGTACTGCTTTCTCGGAAAGTGGAATTTTAAACTTTACTGGTACAAATGGTCAATACCACGTATGTTCAACTGGTGGTAGTGTAAGTTTTGTTCAAGAAGATGTAGATACTTATGTAAACTACTTTGATGGTTCAAGCCCTCTAGGTAGTAGCAACGAACACAGCTTTATTAGTGATAACTACAGCTTAGTTGCTGCAGCTGGTCAAGGTGTAGATATCAAAGCTAATACTTCGATTTACATCAACCACGCTGATTTAAGTGGCTTCTCGGTTGATACTACAAATCTAACAATTGACCACACTACGGTAACCGAGACTGCAGCTAGTCCGTCATTCAATTACACTAATGTTACTGAATATAACATTTTAAACAGTAGTGTAAATACGGATACTTTTGCACCAAAAGATAGTGTAGTTAACTTAACTATTTCTAATACTACAGTAACTACCACTAACTCATTAGATTTAAATCTACAAAACCTAAACGTTACTAATGGTAGTAAAGTTAATACTACTGGAGCAAATACTTACATCAATTTAAATGCGACGAATAATCTTGCAGTTAATGCAAGTTTAGAAACCGACACTACAGTTAAACTTAAAGCTGAGAATGTGACGATTGTTGATTCAACAATTACTTCACGTCAAAAAGCTTCAAGTAACGGTGATTTCGAAGCAATCGGTGATGCAAAAGTATACACCTCAAATACGGTTTACAATGTTCACGATTTAAACTTTGCTTCAGTTAATGGTTCAGTTACCGTTGATAACGTATCATTAAGTGATACCAATAACAACTACGCGAAATTCCTTGCTAAAGATTTAGTTACTTTAAATAGTACAACTATTGATGGCCTTGGTTTTGAAACCAATACCTCTCTGTTCATGTGTGGTACGAACATTAAATATCAAGGTAACTACAATCCAACAGGCATTTCGAATTTAACCTTAATTAATACAGCTATTACAGCTGACAGTATTAACTTTACTCAAGCTAATGCTGACACTGTAGGAGCTCTAGTTTCAGGTACAACCTTAAACGCAACAGCGGGTAATGTTGAACTAAACTTTAGTTTAGTGTCAACCGAGAAAAACCAAGTTGACTATTCAATTCGCAATAACAATAGCGAACTGAAAAACACCTTTATTGCCAGTCAAGACGTTATCGTAAACGGTAGTTCTTCAGTGCAATTAAATAATACTGACGTTTGTGCAACTTCAGGTAACTTTAGTGTTACTTCGCAAAACGGTAGTATTATGCTAGGCGATGGTGGAGTGATTAATGCTACTAATGTAAGTATCTTTAGTGGTATGTCAAACAAAAGCAACGTACGTAAATTAACCGACGATGCGATTGTTATTGGTTCAAACGAAACCATTAAAACCACCAACCTTAACATTACTACGAACTCAACGAGCTTTGGCATTAAGTTAGACAATACTACAGCAGAATTTACGAGCTTAATTCTGCACCAAAGTGGCTCTTCAGTTGTTGACGGTGCATCTAATCTAGATACTCTGGGAATCGTCATTACTAATGTCAGTCATTTAGTACAAACAGCAGGTTCGGCTTCGCTTTCTCTAACGACGCCAATCTTAAAAGTACAAGATGGTTCATCAATTAGTGCTCCTGGTAATCTTACTTTAACGGCTTACTCATTAGATGTAACTAATCAATCTTCGATTTCGGCAGCGAACGTAGACGTATTACTAGCCAATACGACTGCTTCAAAAATCACAATCGAAGACGGCAGTAAAATTAATGCGACTGGCTACAGTACAGAAAATCCAAGTGCTGGTGTAGTTAACTTAAAAGCTTACGATCTCTATGTTGCTAATGGTTCAACAATTGAAGGTAATGCTTTAACTTACAAAAACCACGGTTCGATTGGTGGTGCGTCATTAGAAGTTGATAATGGTACGATTAGCGTTAACCAATCACTCGACTTAAATTTAGCTGGTTTTGCAACTATTAC
The DNA here is from genome assembly GCF_003585935.1 of Psittacicella hinzii. Classification (GTDB taxonomy): domain Bacteria; phylum Pseudomonadota; class Gammaproteobacteria; order Enterobacterales; family Psittacicellaceae; genus Psittacicella; species Psittacicella hinzii. Next base: position 18,559 of record NZ_NRJG01000001.1, on the reverse strand, counting down.
TAATAAGTCGCAAATTAGCTCGCAACAAGGTAATTTAAATATTACTACCCCTTACCGTGTTACAGTTTTAGATTCAACATTAAACGGTACAACAGGTATCAACTTAAAAGCTGATATCAATATGACCTTTAATGCTGCGCATCTAAACTCAAGCGCTGGTGATGTTAATATTAGTGTCGCTGGGGGTCTAGACTCTGGTGGTAGTGATGCTTATCAAACTACAACCTTTAGCAATGGTACAACCATTGAAGGGCAAAATATTAGTATTTTAGCCACAGGTTCAAGTAGTGTTGATAAAAACATTGCTGTTGACGGTAGTGAAAAACAAGTAGAATTTAATGCTCGTGGAAACGTATCGTTAAATGCAACTAAAGGTAATGTTAGTTTATATAATGCGAGCATTATTGGTGCTGGTTCTGTACACGTAAAATCTACTTATGACACTGACAAATATACGCTAGCTGACGGTTACAATGTAAGCGTTAACCGTACAAGCATTACAGCTGGTAATGAGCTTAACATTACTGGTTTAAATGCAAGTATTACTAACTCAAGTGCCTTAACTGTACAAAAAGGTTCATTTAACCTATACTCTCGTTTAGCGCTGAACTTTAGTAACTCTACTTTAAGCGTAACTGATGGTCCGGCGCATGTACATGTTATTGAAGGACAAAAAACCGTATTTGATAATTTAACTATTAAGGCCAATAATTCGGACTTCAACTTTAACACTACGCGCTTTAATGCAAATAACGAAGAGAACAAAACTACAGCTAATGCTGATGCAGAATTAATTCTGGATAATATTACCTTTACAGGTACAAATGGTTCGGATGTTAAATTCCGCGCAGAGCAGTACAAACAAGTTAACTTCAATAACTCTAATGTAACTACAGATGGTGCTGCAGAATTTAGTATCAACGGTACAAACTTTAGAGGAAATAACCTAACCTTAAATGCGGCAAGTATTGACGTGTACGGGGCACAAGGGAATGAAGAAAACTCACAGTTTATTCTGCATAACTCGACCTTAATCAGTAATAAGCAAAACATTAATGTTTCGAATATTGCTAACTTTAGCTTATATGGAGCGCAATCTGTATTTAAAGCAGCAGCTCAAGGTAACATTAATGTAACTAATGGTGTTATCCTAACCGAAGCTAATGTTGCTGGTGGCGAGTTAAACTTTAACGCTGGTTACTTAAATGCCGCTTGTGCAACAATCGAAGGTATCGATAACGGTAATGTATCGATTAGCCTAACCGGCAATGGTGTTACTGAAGATGCGCAAACTAATACACTAAACCTAGCTGGTACGAATGTAATTGGTAACGATTTTACTGTTGATTACGTAGTAACTGAAAATGTAAGCGATAACTTAAGTAATGCTAATGTTACAGTTACAGGCTCAATTGCAATAGGTGCAACTAACACTAACCTAGCAAAAGAAGGTTACTTAAATGCGAACAACACGGTTTTAAATGCAGGTTCGTTTATTGATTTAACTGTAGGTAATAGTGCGTTTGTTAACTCTACAATTAGTGGTGCTTCAGTAACTATTAACGGTACAGGTACAGCTAGTAACGAAAACAACCAGTACTTCTACAAAATTGCGCTTGAGAATAGTTCAATTTGTTCAACATCTGGGGATATTAACCTTTACAGTAACGCTTCAGCTGAGTTTAACAACACTACAATTGGCGTAACGATCAAAAATTCAAACTTAAGCGCAAGCAATAAAGTAGTTTCTAATTTAACTACTGCAAGTACGTCAACTATTTCAAATACGACAGTTAAAGCTGAGCACGAAATTAACCTAACAGGTGGTAGTTCATTAGTTATCGATAAAGGTAGTAAACTTATTACTAATCTAACTAATGATGCTGATGATAGTAAAGTTTTCCTTTATGGTTATCAAACTACAGTTTTGGATTCTTACGTTCAAGCGAAAGAAATTTGTGTAACAGCTAACGCAATTTTAAGTATTTGTTCGACTGATTTAATTGCAGGTACAGAAGAAGACCGTTATGGTACGATTTACCTTGAATCTCCGACAAGTATCGCTACTGGTGGTGATGGTAAAAACTTAAATGCTTCGCAAATTACAATTAAGTCTAATAACTTAAACTTAAAATCACTTGAAGTAAATTCAAGTAATAAACCGTTAATCCTAGAATTAAACGAATCAGCGAACTTAGAGTCTGTAACTCTTCACACTAAAGGTGATATTAAAATTGGGGCGAACAAAATTTCAGTATCTAACTCAACCTTAGTTGCTGAAAATGGTTCTCTCTTACTAGGTGGTACTTATAACGCTTATGCTGGTTATGGTGAAGAACCTACTACAAGTACATCGGTAACAAGTATTGAAATTTCTTGCTCGTCTTTAGGAGCGCAAGGTGAGGTAAATATTACCAGTTCACCGTATGGTTTCATTAACTTAACAAATGGTACGGTGCTTAAGGCTGAGAATTCAGGGCTAAATATTACTGGTGGGGCATTAAACATTAGTAATAACTCAAATGTAAGTTCGTGTTACACCATTGGTCTTGAAGTTACAAACTTCAGTATGGCTAATTCGAACTTAATAGCTCATCAAAGTATTCACGTAAACTCGACTTCAGCCGAACCTGGTACGGTATATAACTCAAGCATCTATTCTGAAACAGCAGAAGCTACTTTCACTGGTGGTAGTTATAACTTTAACCAAGCGAAAGTTAATGCGACTTACATTACAGTAAACTCAACTGTTGATGGTGCTTCGATTGATATTAAAGCCTCAGAGTTCTTATCACGTAGTGGGCAAAACTCTCTAAATGCAAATCAAGACATCACTATTAATAGCTCAAGCTTTAATACAGATCTTGAGGGTGGTGCAGCCTTTACTTCAACTGCAGGTGGCTCACAAATCATCACGAATACCACAATTAATGCTACTGAGGCTACATTAACAGCTAATACTGGTAACTTTGCGGTAGATGAAGTAACCATTAATGTTACCAAAGGTGATGTAAATATCACCACTGGAGGCGAGTTTAATATTAAGAACGCTGAAACTTGCATTAGTGCAACCAATGGTAACATTAATTTAACTGCTGGTATTATTACTAGTGATTCTATGGGAGAGGATAAGTTAACGTTAACTGCTGGCGGCAATTCAGATGCTACAGGTAACATTAACCTCACCTTAACCAAAGACGAAGAATCTTTCTTTAGTAACCTTTCATTAAATGCTACTAATAAAGCAACAATCGACGCTGAAGGTAAGTTAAGTGCTAATGGTAAATTAGAAGTTAATGGTACTAAAGGAGCGGCGGTATCTGCGAAAGGTATAAGTAGTCAAGATGAAGTTAACATTGTTGCAAGCAAAGGTAATGCGACTTTAAGTTTAGGTGAAGATGAAGCTTCATTCACTAACCTAAATGTAACCGGTCAAAATGTATCTTTAGCCTTAAATGCAACAGATGGTACTTCATTTAACGGTCAAACAACCTTAAACGCTACTAGAGGTTCGGTTGAAGTAATTGCTGCTAATGCTGGTTTTACTACAAGTGATAGCTTTATCGTAAATGCAACTAAAGATGTAAACATTACAGCTATTGGTACAGAAGATAATCCTGATCAGTCATGTGTATCCATCGCAGGTTTACAAGTTACGGCGCAAGAAGGTAATGTAACTATTGCTGCTTTAAACGGTAAGCTTGATTTCGCTTCAGGCGATGCTGTAGTAACAGCAGGCAATAATGTAACTTTAACTGGAGCTAACCCTAACGATGGTGAAGATGGCTTTACTACAGCTAACGCTGATAGCTTAACAGTTCAAGGTAAAAACGTTACTTTAGGTAGTACTAAAGGTGGCGCAACATTTAAAGATGTGAATGCAACCGCTACTGCAGGTGCAGTAAATGCTAGTGCGGCTGGTGCAGCTCAACTACAAGGCGATAACAAATTCATCTCTACCTCTACTACGTGGGAACAAGGTAGTTCGTATGGTGCGAGCTTAGTTGCAGCATGTATTAGTTCAGATGGTAGTGGTAGCTTAAATGTGTCTGCTGGAATTGGTAGTGCAACTGTTACTGCAACTGAAGGTGATATTGAATTATCAGGCACTGATCTAGCTGTAAGAACTACAGAAATGGGCGGTAATGCTACAGTTAAGGCAGCTGGTTCAATTACTTTAGAACAAGCTGAAGTTGTAGCTGAATATGCTAATGCCCAAATCGTAGCTTGCGGTACTTTAAGCGCAAATGGTGAGGTTAAAGTAGCGACTAACTCAGGCGGTAACGCTAATGTTACAGCTGGTAACTTTGATTTATCTAACAAACTAGAAGTTATTGCTAATCTGGCGGTAGTATGCGCAACTAACGAAAGTGAATCATCTACTTTTGCTGAGTTAAATGTAATAGGTCGCAGCGGCCATGCATTATTTAACTCTGCAGGTGATGTAACCTTTAGTGGTGATACAACTATCGAGTCGACTAATAACGGTAACGCTATTGTTAAAGTTGCGAAAAATCTAACTGCAGAGCAAAGTCTGACAGTAAGTGGTAATATCACTGCCGTAACAGCACAATCTGCAAACTTAAATAACGTAGATGTTAAATCAACTGTAGGTGATGCAACAATCAATACTACTGGCGGTGATTTAATATTAACGGGTACTGCATCTCTAAATGCAACGAAGACAGCTACTTTAAGTGCAGCGGGAGATCTTGATACGACTGCGATTGATAGCATGAGTGTACGAGGTAATGATTCGCTAGTACATGCAGATAATAATGTTAACGTTGGTAACTTAACCGTTATAGGTCGTAACGGCAATGCAACCTTAAGTGCTGATAATGACATTTTTGTAGACTCTGATAAAACTCTAGAAGTTAGTGCTACCGCAAATGCCTCTATGAGTGCTAACAACATTAATGCTGACAGCGCGCAAAAAGTAAGCATGCAAGGTGCAAATGTAGCAATAAATGCTACAGAAGCTTACCTTAACAACACTACCTTAAATGCGACAAGTGGTGACGTAAACGTAAGCGTAGAAAATTCTTTAATCTTTGGCGGTGACGACGATACTACTAACCTCCTTGCACAAGAAGGTAATGTAAGCGTTAAAGCTGGAAGCATTGAATTTGGTACTGCAGACACCAATATCACAGCTAAAGGTGTTACTTTAGACGCGACTGCAGATAGTGGCTTAACCTTAACTAACGTAAAAGTTAACGCTACAGCTTATGACGCAATTGTTCGCTCACAAGGTGATGTAAACTTAGAGAATACCGAGATTGCAGCGCAAGGTAATACTACAGTTAGTGCAGGTGATGGTAATACAATTACCGTATTTACTTCAAACTTAACCGCTGGTCGTGAGTTAAATCTTTCTGCACCAGATGGTAGAGTAGAAGTTGCAAGCACTAATCTAACAAGTAAAACCGGTCTGAACATTACTGCAGGTACGATTAGTATTTACGACAACAGTAATTTAAGTTCAGAAACTACTGTCGGCTTAGTTGCAACTACTGATGAGTTAAGAATTGAGAATGCAGTAGTTAACGCAACGCAATCAGTACACTTAGATGCAACTGGTGAAAGCACTAGTGTTCAGGTTGAAAATGCACAATTAAATGCAGATCAAACTTCAGGTGAAGTTACAATCTCAGCTCTTAATGGTACAACAACCATTTCAGGCTCAGATACAGCAGTAACTGCAGCTAACGTTAAAACCTTTAACACTTACGGTAATGTTGAAGTAAACGATGGTGCAACCTTAAATGCAACTAAAGGTAATGCCGAAATCGTTACTTACGGTAACGTTACTCTTGATAATGCGCAAATTAACGCAACTGAGAACGTAACTCTAAGTACAGGTAATTTAACGGCTAGTGGTCCAACTACCTTAACTGGGGAAAACGTTCAAGCTTGGGGTATGGGGTTAAGCTTACAAGATATAACTGTAAGTGCGTCAAATCGTGCAAACTTAAGCGCACATACAGCTTTAAATGTTGAAAGTTCAACTTTAACTTCAGGTACTGATGACTTAAGCCTATGCGCAAGTCAAGGTTCAATTAACGTATCTAGCTCGACATTGAATTCAACAAGTGCTAATGTAACCTTTAATAACAGCCAAGCTGGTACAAATGGTGACATTAGTGTTAAAGAATCAACTATCGAAGCGAAAAACAAAGCTGTTAACTTTAACGTAGGTAATGATTTAACTTTAGATGACACAACAGTTGTTGCTAAAGATGACTTAAACGTTAGCGCGAATAACGTTAACATTGAAAATGACTCAAGCTTAACTTCAACTGCAGGTAGCATTGATATCACAGCTAACGAAGCAGTAAGCGTAAGTGGTTCAACCGTAGACGCACAAGGCGGTAACGCTAATACGACTGCCAAAAACATTACTTACAACGATTCAACTATTACTGCGGCGCAAAACGTAGACATTACTTCAACCGAAGGTGATATTAACTTCACTGCTACACCAATAACTAGTGGTGGTAATGTAACTATCGATTCAGCGGCTAACATTAAAGGTGAGCTAGCTGATAATGGTAAAGGTAGTGAAATCACAGCGGCGAATAACGTTGAAGTAAAAGCAAAACAAGATGTAGAATTACCAAGCGCAACCATTACAGCTACTAGCGGTAATGCAAGCGTAACTGGTCAAAACATCGATTTACAAAGTTCAAGCTTAATCGCTTGTCAAACCGTTACTTTAAATGCAACTGATGGCAATATTGCTGCTTCGAACGGTAAATACGTATCGAACTCGGCTAATGTTGTAATCAAAGCAACAGGTAACTTTACTGCCGAAGATGCACAAATTTACGCTAATGCGGCTGCTGTAGAATTTGCAGTTGAGGAAAACGTAAGTCTAAGCAATACCGCAGTACAAGCTAACGATACTTTAACTGTAGCGGCGAAAAACATTACAACCCAAAGCGGTTCAACGCTAAGTTCGACGAATGGTAGCGTAGCATTAAATGCCAAAGAAACCGTTGACGCTTCAGAGACAACTATCGACGCTAAAGGTGGTGATGCAACTACTACAGCCAAAGAAGTAAGCTACAAAAACTCAAGCATTAATGCGACAGGTAATGTAGATATTACTTCGAGCGAAGGTGACATTACCTTTACGGCAACGCCTGTTAATAGTGGTGCAAACGTAACTATTAACTCGGCTGCGAATATTAAAGGTGAAGTAACTGAAGATGGCGGTAGCTTAATCACTGCACAAAACAATGTTGAAGTAACAGCTAAAGCTAATGTAAGCTTACCAAGTGCGACAATCAAAGCCAAAACTGGTCATGCAAACATTAGCGGTCAAGAAGTTAACTTAACAGCTTCAGGCGTAACAGCCGAAAAAGCGGTAACCATTGACGCAAGTAATGGTAATATAACGGCTTCTGGCGGTACTTACGAATCGAAATCTGAGAACGTAACCTTAAATGCTACAGGTGACTTCACAGCTGCCGATGCGAAGATTTACGCTAACCAAGCTGCAGTAAACTTTAACATTGACAACAATATCAGTCTAAACAACACCGAAGTACAATCAAAAGAAGCGCTTAATGTTCAAGCGAAAAACATTGAAACTACTAACGGTACAAGTTTAACTTCGACTGATAACGGCGTAAGTATAACTACTTCAGGTAAAGACGGTTTTATTGCTCTAAGCAATACTACTGTTAAAGCCCAAAATGGTGACATTAATGCCACTGCAGGTAGCTTAAGTCTTGAATACTCAAACTTAAATGCAAGCGCAGAAACAGGTAAAGGTAATGTAAGCCTAACTTCACAAGCAGGTGACATTACATTAACGGCAACGCCAATTGCAAGTAGCAATAATGTAACTATTAGCTCGGCTAAAGACATTACGGGTGTTGTAACTGAAGGTGCTGGTAGCTTAATTACAGCAAATAACAGTGTAGACATTGCAGCCCAAGGTAACGTAAACTTACCAAGTGCACAAGTAACAGCACAACAAGGTCACGCGAACATTACCGGTCAAAACGTTGACCTCACTAGTTCGAGCGTGATTGCACAACAAGAAGTTGAGATTAACGCAACTACAGGTAATATCTCAGCTTCATTAGGTACTTACCAATCAAATACTTCATCTGTAAACTTCAATGCGACTCAAGGTAACTTAACCGTAACAAGCGGTAAGATCTACGCTAAAAAAGACGCAGTGAACTTTAACATTGGTGAGAACATTACCTTAAATAACACCGAGGTTGTAGCAAACAAAGCTTTAGCAATCTCAGCGAAAAACATTGACGTAAGCAATGTTTCGAGCTTAACCTCAACTGATGGTTCGGTAGCCTTAACTGCTGAACAAAACATTAGTACTAGTCAAACAACCATTAACGCAACCGGTGACGTAAGCTATCAAGCTGTGCAAAACGTTAATACGAGTCAAACTACGATTAACACTACGAGTGGTAACATTACCGTTAAAGGTCAAGAAGTGACTATTAACTCAACCACAGGTGATGCGCAAAACGTAGACATCTGTGCTACTACTGGTAATACAACCTTAAAAGGTGGCACAAGCTTCACTGCTAATGAAAACGTAACCGTACGTGCTGGTGCAGATAAGACAATCATTCTTGACAATGCGAGTCTAGTTGCTAAAGACAACGCTTCAGTTGTGGCAACGAATATTGAATCAGCGAACGTAAGTGCGGTAATTGCGAATACTTCTGTAGTACGTGCAGAGAACAACGCTACTTTAGGAGCGTTAAACATTACTTCTCTTGCAGCCGACACTGAAGTTTATGCTGGTAACAAACTAGTATTAAAAGATGGTTCAACCGTAATCGGTAACAACCTAACCATTAAAGGGGTAAACGGCGTTGAAATTAGCAATGGTACATACACCCGTTCTGTGGATCAAGACACCTTAATCCAATCGGTAAACGGTGATGTAATCATTGAGAATTCTTCAGGTTATGCGGTAACGCTTAACATTACAGGTAATAACACTGTAAGCATGAAGAACGCTGAATGGCATGGTAACGATACTAACTATGCATATGTAACTTCAACCAACGGCAGCGTTACTTTAGATAACACAAGCCTCACGCTTTACTTACCAGTAAACGTAACTGCCAAAACTGAAGTTAATATTAGTAATGGTACAAACGTTACGGCTCAAGGTGTTAATGTTGTTGGTACGGATGTAACTGTTGATGGTTCAACCATTAACAGTAAAGACAAACCAACTAACGTTAGCGGTACTAATGTTACAGTGAACAACACGAGCGTAACTTCAACCGATATCATTAACGTAAGCGCAAAAGAAAACGTAAGCGTTACTGGTACAACTCTAGACGGTAATGAAGTTAAAGTTGATGGTGGTAACAATACTGAAGTTACGAACTCAACCGTTGGTGGTGATGACACAACTAATGTAACTATTAGCGGTAACAACACAGAGGTTGATAACTCGAAAGTAACTGGTACTAATACTTCGGTAACTGGTAAAGAGAATGTAAACGTTACTAATGGTTCTGCTCTAACAGGTACTAACGTAACTGTAAGCAGTGAGAACAATACAAACGTTCACGGTTCTAAAGTTGGTGGTGACGATGCATCTAACGTAAACATTACTGGTAACAATACTGAGGTTAATAGTTCAACCGTAACTGGTACAAATACTTCAGTAACTGGTAAAGAGAACGTTAACGTTACTAATGGCTCTACTGTAACTGGTTCAAATGTAACTGTAAGCAGTGAGAACAATACTAATGTTCACGGCTCTAAAGTTGGTGGCGACGATGCTTCTAACGTAAACATTACTGGTAACAACACCGAAGTTAATAGTTCAACCGTAACTGGTACGAACACTTCAGTAACTGGTAAAGAGAACGTTAACGTAACTAACGGTTCAACTGTAACTGGTACAAATGTTACTGTAAGTAGTAATAACAACACTAATGTAGATGGTTCTACCGTTGGTGGTGATAATACTGAGAAAGTAACTGTAACTGGTAACAATACCAATGTTGAGAACTCAACAGTTAAATCAAACGATAACACTAATATTAGTGGTAACACGACCGTAGTTAACTACTCAACAGTGAATGGTTCGAACATTGATGTAAGTGGTAATAACTCTGTTAATATCACGAACTCAACAACGAATTCATCTGTGGGTACGAACGTTACTTCAAGCAATGGTACTGTAAACTTAACGAATGTTTCCGGTTACGCACCAAGCTTAAACGTAACAGGTAACACTGGCGTTACTATGACTGGTACTGATTACCATGGTGACAACTCAAGTTGGGCGAACGTAACTACTACAGGTAACGATGCTCCGATTACCTTAGAAAATACGAGTCTAACTAAGTACAAACCAATTAACGTAAATGGTACTGGTAACGTTACTCTAACTAATACTACTCTAAGTGGTGAAGGCGTTAAAGTTAACGGTACAAACGTAACTGTTGATAAATCTACAGTTGATGGTAATGATGGTGACACTGAAATTACTTCAACTAACAACACGAATGTTACTAACGGCTCTAAAGTTACAGGTAACAACACTACAGTAAGTGGTAACAACACGAACGTAGATAACTCAACTGTAACTGGTAACGAAACAACTAATGTAACTGGTAAAGAGAACGTAAACGTTACTAATGGTTCAACTGTTGATGGTAAGCAAATCACGGTAACAAGTAGCAACAACACTAACGTAGATGGCTCTACAGTTGGTGGCGATGATACTGATAAAGTTACAATTACTGGTAACAATACCGATGTTGAAAACTCTACAGTTAAATCTAACGGTAACACGAATATTAGTGGTAACACTACGGTGGTTAACTACTCAACAGTGAATGGTTCGAACATTGATGTAAGTAGTAATAACTCTGTTAATATCACGAACTCAACAACCAACTCATCTGTGGGTACGAATGTTACTTCAAGCAATGGTACAGTAAACTTAACTAATGTTTCAGGTTACGCGCCAAGCTTAAATGTAACAGGTAACACTGGTGTTACTATTACTGGTACTGATTACCATGGTGACAACTCAAGTTGGGCGAACGTAACTACTACAGGTAGCGATGCTCCGATTACCTTAGAAAATACGAGTCTAACTAAGTACAAACCAATTAACGTAAATGGTACTGGTAACGTTACTCTAACCAATGGCACTACATTAAGTGGTGAGGGTGTTAAAGTTAACGGTACAAACGTAACTGTTGATAACTCTACAGTTGATGGTAATGATGGTAACACTGAAATTACTTCAACTAACAACACGAATGTTACTAACGGCTCTGAAGTTACTGGTAACAATACGACCGTAAGCGGTAACAACACTAATGTTGATGGTGCGAAAGTATCTTCGAACCAAACAACCAACATTAGCGGTAATAACACTAATGTGAACAACTCTACAGTAAACGGTTCAAACGTAGAATTAAGCGGTAACGATAAAGTTAACGTAACTAACTCTACAACGAATTCTTCTGTAGGTACAAACGTTACTTCAAGCAACGGTACAGTTAACCTAACTAATGTTTCAGGTTACGCACCAAGCTTAAATGTAACAGGTAACACAGGTGTAACTATTACCAATACTACTTACAACGGTGATGACTCTGGTTGGGCAAATGTAACAACTACAGGTGACGATTCTCCGATTACCTTAGATAACACAAGCTTAACTAAGTACAAACCAATTAACGTAAATGGTACTGGTAACGTAACTCTAACCAACGGCACTACATTAAGTGGTGAGGGTGTTAAAGTTAACGGTACGAACGTAACGGTTGATAACTCAACAGTTGACGGTAATGATGGTGATACTGAAATTACTTCGAGCAATAATACGAACGTTACTAATGGTTCAGAAGTAACTGGTAACAACACGACCGTAAGTGGTAACAACACTAATGTTGATGGTGCGAAAGTATCTTCGAACCAAACAACCAACATTAGCGGTAATAACACTAATGTGAACAACTCTACAGTAAACGGTTCAAACGTAGAATTAAGCGGTAACGATAAAGTTAACGTAACTAACTCTACAACCAACTCTTCTGTAGGTACGAATGTTACTTCAAGCAATGGTACAGTTAATCTAACTAACGTAGGTGGCTTTGCACCAAGTTTAAATGTAACAGGTAACACAGGTGTAACTATTACCAATACTACTTACACTGGTGACGACTCTGGTTGGGCAAACGTGACTTCTACAGGTGAAGGTTCTCCTATTACCTTAGATAACACTACCCTAACTAAGTACAAACCAATCCGTGTAACAGGTACTGGTAACACAACCTTAACGAATGGAACAAACTTAACAAGTAATCAAACTACCGTAACTGGTGACAACATTACTGTTAATAGCTCAGTAGTAACTTCAACTGATAGTCCTCTAAACTTAACTGCGAAACACAATGTAGTAACTGATAATGGTACAGAATTAACAGGTACAGAAATTGTGATTACCGGTGGTGATAACGTGAACATGAGCTTCACCAAAACTACTACAACTGGTGGTGACGAGGCTACAACTAACATTACTGCGAATAATGGTACAGTTAACCTAACTAACGTTACAGGTTTCTCTCCTTACCTCAACATTGACGGTAACAAGGGAGTTAACACTACTAATACCCATTACCATGGTAATGACGGCGGCTGGGCGAATGTAACAACTCGCGATCCAGATGCACCAATTAACTTAAATAACACTAATTTAAGTCAATACAAACCAATTAACGTTAAGACTGACGATAATATTACGCTTTCAAACGGCACAAATCTAACCAGTAACTCAACTCATGTAGACGGTAGAAACATTACAGTTGATAACTCAACGATTGTATCTACTGATGACAACACTACTTTAACTGGTGATTATGTAACGACAGCCAACGGTTCAGTAATTAAAGGTCACAACATCTCTATTACAGCGAATAAAGTTGTTAATATGAGTAACACTACGACCGAAACTATTGGTGGACAAGACGCTGAAACGAACATCACTTCACCTACAGGTAAAGTAGAGTTAACTAACGTGAGCGGTTACAGCCCATGGTTAAATATCTCTGCACGTGATGGCGTGAACCTAACCAACACTAAATATCACGGTAACGATCGTGGTTGGTCTAATGTGACTACTAGTGGTTCGGATGCACCTATTAACTTAGATAACACTAACCTAACTCTTTACAAACCAATTAACGTAAATGGTACAGGTACAGTTACTCTATCTAATGGTACAAACTTAACTAGTAACGAAACCGTAGTTACAGGTTCGAATGTAAATATTGATAACTCAACAGTAGTATCTACTGATAAGCCAACCAATATTACAGCTACCCATAACGTAACTACAAACAACGGTTCACACATTAGTGGTACAAAAGTTCATATTACTGGTGGTGATAATGTAGACATGAAGAAAACTACAACTCACTCGGATGGTAGTACGAACATTACTGCAGGTAACGGTACGGTGAATCTAACCGAAGTTGACGGTTACGCACCAAGTCTAAACATTACAGGTAACACTGGTGTTACAACAACTAACACTACTTATACTGGTGATGATTCTGACTGGGCTAACGTAACTACAACTATTACCTTCGAAGGTGAATATCCATTTACGAAATACCTCTGCAGTACTGATCCGTTCGGCAATGTAGAGTTTGATCCTAGATATGAAAACTGGGTACACGGCTATACTCGTGAATCAGAAATGAAAGAGTACACAGCTAAAGATCACCCATTAACACCAGGTTCAGATATTGTTGTAGATCAAGAACAAGGGGAAATCGTAACCGCAGGTAACGGTCGTATCAACATTGGTTCAAACATTGCAACATGTAGTCTGTCTTACGTTGACATCCTTACAACTTATAAAGTAAGTGATGCTGACCGTGCGAACATGACTTGGGAACAAATTGCAGATAAATACAAATTCACAGCTAAGGATCGCGAAGCCTTCCGTCAAGCTTGTGAAATCCTCCCGGATTATCTGAAAAATTTAGTTTCGAAAAAGTCTAAGTAGTACAGACAAGCTCATGTAACCAGCAATGCAAGCAGCAAATGCGTGTTACATATAACCTGTACAGTTAGATGTACAGTTACAAGTTAGAAGTTAGTTACATATGTAATTAAGTTGCAAGCATATAGCAAAGGTAACTTTGCTATATGCCCTCTATTCGAAATAAAGACGACTGATAGGCGTAAGTCTATCAGTCCCTTTTTTTGTCCAAATTTTGGGCTACTGCACTACCACTGCAATAAGCTAAAGTAATACTGATAATGATTGCAGTAAGAGCCAAAGCAAAACTGTAAATGAATGAAGTAAGAGTTAAAGCAAAACTGTAAACGAATGTAGAAAAAACTAAAGCGATTCTGTAAACGAATGCAGTAAGAGACAAAGTAAAACTGTAAACGAATGCAGTAATAACTAAAGTAAAACTGTAAATGAATGCGGTAATAACTAAAGTAAAACTGTAAATGAATGCGGTAAGAGCTAAAGCGAAACTGTAAACTAATGCGGTAAGAGCTCAAGCAAAACTTGAAATGAATGCAGTGAGAGCCAAAGTAAAACTGTAAATTAATGCAGTAAGAGATAAAGTAAAACTGTAAATTAATGCAGTAAGAGATAAATTAAAACTGTAAACGAATGTAGTAACAGCTAAAGCAATACTGGAAATGAATGCAGTAAGGTCTAAAGCGGAACTGTAAATGAATATAGTAAGAGTCAAAGCAAAACTGTAAACGAATGCATTAAGAGTCAATAGAATCTTCAAGGAGCAGTAAGAGTAAAAGTTGTCTGAAAAGAATGCTATTGTCCTCTTATTTCTTAGGGTTCTTGATTTGTGATCTTGAGGGATCTAGTGTTAAGAGCTGTGGTGAGAAATGGTTTTGGAGTAAGAGGTGGAGTTGTAGTAATGGAAGGTTTTGAAGTAATGGAAAGTTTTTAGAGTAATGAAGAGCTTATGTTTGTATCATTTTTGGGGTACGGTTCAATTGCTAACAACTTCGAGCCACAAGCATAATTTAAAAACATAGTTTGAAAACATAATCTGTAAATAATGGATTAGAATTTTAGGCTGCTAACCTTTACCAAGAGTACGCGAAAAGAGAACTCTGTGCTCCTTTCCTATGACGAGCGTGCTATAATATGCAGCGCTAAGATTAACCTCATATACATGTGATAGGAAATGCATGTTAAAGTTAAGTTACAAAAAGCTTTTTAAAAAGCTCATTGATCTAGAGATGAAAAACTCTGAATTAATGGCAAAAGCTAAAATTAGTAAAAGTACGTTTTACAAACTTAAGCACGGAGAAAACGTTACAACCGATGTTTTAGTGCGTATTTGTGCAGTATTACAATGTGATATTGCCGAGATTGTAGAATGTGTTGACCTTTAATTAGAGTGCGAACATGCAAATAATAAGTTTATTTTCTGGAGCAGGTGGTTTAGATTTAGGATTTGCGCAAGCAGGTTTTACCATTGTTGCTGCTAATGAGTATGATAAAACCATTTGGGCAACCGACCAAGCCAATCATGCTACTCCTTTAATTAAAGGTGATATTCGTAAGATAAGTTCAGAACAGTTTCCAGCTTGTGATGGCATTATTGGTGAACCTCCATGTCAATCATGGAGTGAGGGAGGAGCTTTACGTGGTATCGATGATCCACGTGGGCAATTGTTCTATGAGTACATCCGTGTGCTTAAAGATAAACAACCCAAATTCTTCCTAGCTGAAAACGTAAAAGGAATGATGGCAAAACGCCATAACACTGCCGTACAACAAATCCTCGAGCAATTCGATCAAGCTGGTTATCAGGTAAGTATCCATGTGGTGAATGCTAGTGACTACAGCGTACCGCAAGATAGATTACGCGTGTTTTACATTGGTTTTAGAAAAGATCTTGGGATCAAGAATTTTGAGTTACCTGTGCCACACGAACGTCAACTAACCTTACGTGATGCCATTGCCGATCTACAAAGTACAGCTATTCCAGCACTACCGCAGAATAAAACTCAAGGAGAGCAATGTAAAGTACCTAATCATGAGTACTTTACTGGTGGCTTTTCTCCGATGTTTATGAGTCGTAATCGAGTGCGTCAGTGGCACGAACCAGCTTTTACCGTACAAGCATCTGGACGTCAATGCCAATTACATCCCCAAGCCCCTCCAATGGTTAAAGTGGAAACGGACAAGTTTATTTTTGCTCCAGGAAGCGAAGACTTATATCGTCGTCTAATTGTACGTGAATGTGCTCGGATTCAAGGATTTCCAGATACGTTCATCTTTAAGTATCAGAACTTAAATGACGGCTATAAGATGATTGGTAATGCTGTTCCTGTACCTTTAGCTTATGTAATGGCGCAAGCGATTAAGCAAGCTTTAGCATAGTTAGAAAGTTTTTAGAATAATTAATGAGTTTTAGCATAGCTAAATAGGCTTTAGCATGCTAAACAAGTTTTATAGTTGTAAGTATGAATAAAAGAACTTACAACACAAAGATAACTGTACAAAAACGAAAAGTAGTTAGTGGTAAGTTCTTTACTACTAACTTGTAAATAAGATTGAAATAAGTAGTCGTAAACTACTTAATAATAGGTAAGTTTATGCAAACAACAGCAGCGCATCTAGCGCATATTAATATTCTGGCAATTGAATCATCATGTGATGAAACAGGAGTTGCTATTTACAATGGTGCTCGTGGTTTAATTGCTAATCAATTATTCTCGCAAGTAGATCTGCATGCTCTTTATGGAGGGGTAGTCCCTGAGTTAGCTTCACGAGACCATATTAAACGTGTACAACCCTTAGTTGATGATGCTTTAGCACAAGCGGGTATTACTTTAGAGCAAGTAACAGCTATTGCTTATACAGCCGGACCTGGGTTAATAGGGGCACTCCTTGTAGGTGCAACCTACGCTAAAACTTTAGCGCGTGGTTTAAATATTCCAGCTCTTGAGATTAACCACTTAGAGGGGCACTTACTAGCTCCTTTCTTGGAAGAGGAAAAACCAAGTTTTCCACTTCTTGGAGTACTAATTAGTGGTGGACATAGTCAGTTTGTCTATGCCAAAGACTATCACGATTATGTAGTATTAGGACAATCGGTCGATGATGCAGTTGGTGAAGCTTTTGATAAAACCGCTAAGCTTTTAGGTTTACCATATCCAGGTGGTCGTCTGTTATCTGAACTAGCTGAAAGTGGCAATCCTGATTTTACTTTTGCTGCACCAATGATTAATCGTCCAGGAGTTGATTTAAGTTTTAGTGGCTTAAAAACCGCAGCTCTTAATAAAATCCAAGAAATTGCAGCTCAACGTACCAACGGTGAATTAACAACTCAAGATAAAGCCGATGTTGCTAAAGCTTTTGAGAATACAGTTGTGCGTACGTTTTTAATTAAAATTAAACGTTGTGTTGATTTAATTAAACAAGATTATGGTGTGAATGTGAAAAACATTCTAATGGTAGGCGGTGTATCTGCAAATAAAACTTTACGTGCTGAGTTAGGACAAGAGTTCAATCAACGTGGAGTACGTTTATACTACGCACGTCCAAGTTTTTGTGTAGATAATGGAGCTATGATTGCTATGGCAGGGTTTGCGAAATATATGCAATTATTTGGTGAGAGTAAGGAACTACCTACTTATAGCCAAGCCTTACCGTATATGTCACAAAAAATACGTAGTCGTTGGTCGCTAGCTGATTTAAAAGCTCCTACGACTAATGAAGTGAAATAAATTGTTAGAAAAATGACTAGCTAAAACTAAGCATTAGTATTTCTGCCAAGAGTCATAGATAAAGATAAATACTCACCTCTCAGTAATTGTTATTGAGAGGTGAGTATTTTTTTGTTTGTTATAGGGATTCTCGAAAATATCAATTTGGTAGTCGGAAAAATAATTTGTATTTTTCGTAAACTAAGGCATAGTTTCGAGTTTACCTTCAGGGTTTAATAGCCAGTATTTGTAGTACTCAAACTGTTTTCTACGGAGTTCAACTTCTTGTTCTACAGTTTCTTTTAGTTCGAGGATAGTATCAAGAATATGAGCAATGCGTTTTTGCTCCTCTAAGGAGATTTTAGGAACAGGAATGCTCAATAATGAGCCCTCATTTAAACAAGTTCTACTATTAGGATTATTTATGTAAGGTGTAAAATCTAAACTTCTCAAATAGTGAAATAAGAACTGAAGATTGTAAGTTTCTTTAACCTTTAGAATATGCACATTAGATGTTGCCCAAAATCTACCTGCATATTTACGTATAGAGTAAGGAGATAAACTAGGAGCACCAATACGTGCTATTAGTAAATACTCACCTTCATGAGTGTAACTATCGATATAGTCAACTATACCATTAGCTCCTTGGTACGGGATATTTCCAGATATTCTTTTATTTGCTGGTAAATCTTTTTTACCTTTGCTGCAAGAAATACTTACATTACCTAACACATCTTTATCAAGATTTTCTAAAGGAGACATTAGTTCATATAAAGCATTCCAATATTGTGTATTGCGAAGTTTAGCTTCTCTAGAT